>CAYYHA010000246.1:0-5534 GCA_964471535.1 uncultured Myxococcia bacterium
GCGGCGGGCGGCGGAGGCGCAGCCGAGGCCAAGGGGGGCGCGCCTGCACCGGTCGTCGCGCCCGTCGGCTGGGTCTCGCCGGTCTCCCCAGCGAGAAGCTCCCCGATGGCGCCACCGAGCACGTCGAGCAGCGGCGCGAGGGAATCGGGGGCGTCGACGGTACGGGAGAGTCGAGCGAGAGCCCGGGCCGACTCGACATCGAGGAGGACCAGATTCAAAAGGACCTTGGGGCCGTAGCGCGTCAGGTCACCGAAGACGATGCGGCTCGCGCCGAGGGCGCCGCCGATCTCGGCGAGGCAGGATGAGTCGGCGTTGCACCCCATCAGTTGCCGCTGCGCCTCCAGGCTCAAGAGCGTCTCGATGTCCCGCGGCCCCACCACCGCATAGTGACTGCGCGCCTCGATCTCGCTCTCGGCGAGGCGGTCGAGTCCCTCCACCTCTTCGGGGCGAATTCCGGCGAGGGGACGGATGCCGAAGTAGACCAAGCGCTCGGGCTCCGACGATGCGGCATCCTGGCGCGTGTCGGCGTGGGCGGCGGCGAGGGCGAGGAGGGGCAGCAGCCACGCAAGGAGTCGGCTGGCATGTCGCGAGAGCATGGCCCCGAGGGATAGCATCCTTACAGCAGCGCCGGTAGCGGACCGCCGCCAGGGGCTGTGTTAGGCTCCCGCCTCCGGGGGGTTCCTTCCTTGGACCCGGCTCGGGAGAGATGGACAAGACCCCGATCGTTCTAGGCATCAGCCCCTTCGAAGGACCCGACGTGCCGCTGGTCGAGGCGCTGCTCTCGGCCGGGGCCTGGGGGATCCTCGATCTCGGTCGCGATCCGGCGCGCGCGGAGCAGGCGCTCTCGCAGCTGGCCCGGCGAGGGCGGCCCTTTGGGGTTCGGGTGCCGGAGGGCGTTGCGGTGCCGCCGCTCCCAGCGGAGGTGGAGACGGTGGTGCTGCCAGCGGGCGTCGATCTGGCCCCCCTGTCCGGGCGCCGGCGACTCGTCGAGGTGTGCACGGTCGCCGAGGCGGAGGCGGCGCTCGCCGCGGGGGCGGAGGGTCTCGTTGCCAAGGGCTCCGAGAGCGGTGGCCGGGTGGGAGAGGAGAGTGCCTTCGTGCTCTTGCAGCACCTGCGCCGGCACACCGATCGGCCCATCTACCTCCGGGGTGGGATCGGCCTCCACACCGCCGCGGCGGCGGTGGCCGGCGGTGCCTCGGGTGTCGTGCTCTCGGAGCAGCTTGCCCTGGCCAAGGAGAGTCAGCTTTCCCAGGCGGTGAAGGATGCGGTCTCGCGAATGGACGGCAGCGAGACCGCGGTGCTCCGAGGCTACCGAGTCTACGTGCGACCCGATCTGTCGATTTCGGCGCTCGCCGAAACGCTGCCCTTCAGCCAGGGGCCGGCGATTCCTCAAAAGCTGCTGCCCTGCGGGCAGGAGGCGGCCTTCGCCCGTTCGCTGGCCGAGCGCTTCGGGACGGTCGGTGGGATCGTGGGCGCCATCGAGCGGTCCATCGCTTCGCACTTGAGACAGGCGCAGACGCTGCTTCCCCTTGCGCCGGGACGCGGGGTCGCCGCGGTCCATGGGATGCGCTACCCCATCGTGCAGGGCCCGATGACCCGGGTGAGCGACCGGGCAGAGTTTGCTGCCCAGGTGGCCCGCGCCGGCGCCCTGCCCATGCTTGCGCTCTCCCTGCTGCGAGAGGGGGAGGTGCGGCGTTTGCTCGAGGAGACGCGGGAGCGCCTCGGCGGGATGCCGTGGGGCGTGGGCATTCTCGGTTTCGTTCCCGAAGCGCTGCGGGCAGAGCAGCTTCGCGTCATCGAGGAGGTGCGTCCCCCTGTGGCACTCATTGCCGGGGGCCGGCCCGCGCAGGCGCGCAGTCTCGAGAAGCTGGGCATCCCTACCTTTTTGCACGTTCCGTCGCCCGGCCTGCTCGATCTCTTCCTCAAGGACGGAGCGCGTCGCTTCGTCTTCGAGGGCCGCGAGTGCGGTGGGCACGTGGGCCCGCGAAGCAGCTTCTCGCTGTGGGAAGCCCAAGTTGAGCGTCTCCTCGACTTCGAGGCGCCGGAGGAGCTGGAGGTCCTCTTTGCCGGTGGGATCCACGACGCTCGCTCGGCGGCGATGGTGGCGGCCCTGGCTGCCCCCCTCGCGGCGCGGGGGGCGAAGCTGGGCGTCCTCATGGGCACGGCCTACCTCTTCACCGAAGAGGCAGTCGAGGCGGGGGCCATCTCGCAGGTCTTTCAAGAGGCGGCGCTGCGTGCGACCGAGACGCGCCTCCTGGAGACCTCGCCGGGACATGCGACCCGGTGTGTCGACAGCGAGTACGTGCGCCACTTCGAAGAGATGCGGCGTCGCCTCGAGGCGGAGGGGAAGACGCAGGAAGAGATTTGGCAGGCGCTGGAGGACCTGAACCTGGGGCGGCTTCGCATCGCCGCGAAGGGGCTGCGTCGCGATGGGTCGCGGCTGGTGGAGGTCGACGAGCAAACGCAGCGGCGCGAAGGCATGTTCATGATCGGGCAGGTTGCTGCGCTTCGGGACTCGGTTACGACGCTCGCGGAGCTGCACGAATCGGTGAGCGAGGGGTCGACCCGCCGCCTGCAGGAGATGGCGGTGCCAGAGCGCCGGCGGCCCCGCCCGCCACCGGCTCGGGTGGCCATCGTCGGAATGGCGTCCTTTTTTCCTGGGGCCCGCGACGTGCATGCGTTCTGGCGGAACGTGGTGCTCGGGGTGAACAGTGTCACGGAGGTTTCGCCGGAGCGGTGGAATCCGGAGATCTACTTCGACCCAGAGTCGCAGGATGGGACGAAGACGCCCTCGAAGTGGGGGGGCTTCCTGGACGAGATCGATTTCGATCCCCTCGATTACGGCATCCCTCCGAAGAGCCTCGCTGCAGTGGAGCCGGTGCAGCTGCTCGCCCTCGAGTGTGCCCGGCGGGCGCTCGCGGACGCGGGGTACGAGGCCCGCGACTTCGACCGCGAGCGTGCCTCAGTGATCTTCGGGGCCGAGGCGGGTACCGATCTCGCCAGCGGCTACGGTTTTCGGGCGCTGTGGCCGGGGCTCATCGGCGAGCTGCCACCGGAGCTCGACGCCGTGCTTCCGAAGCTCACCGAGGACAGCTTCCCCGGCGTGCTGGCGAACGTGATCGCCGGACGGATTGCGAACCGGCTCGACCTCGGTGGCGTGAACTATACCGTGGATGCGGCCTGCGCGAGTTCCCTGGCGGCCGTGGACCTCGCCTGCAAGGAACTGCGAAGTGGGTCGAGTGATCTGGTGCTTTGCGGCGGTGCCGATCTGCACAATGCGATCGGCGACTACCTCCTTTTTGCCTCGACCCATGCCCTTTCCCGCAAGGGCCGCTGCGCGCCCTTCGACGCCGAGGCCGACGGCATCGCGCTCGGCGAAGGGGTCGCCGTGCTCGTGCTGAAGCGGCTCGAGGATGCGGAGCGGGACGGCGACCGCATCTATGCGGTGATCGAGGGCGTGGCCGGGAGCAGTGATGGTCGATTCCTGGGCCTCACGGCGCCGCGCAAGGAGGGACAGATTCGGGCACTCCTGCGCGCTTACGAGCGTGGAGGGGTGGACCCGCGGGAGGTCGGTCTCATCGAGGCGCATGGGACGGGCACGGTGGTGGGCGATCGAACCGAACTGGGAACGCTCACGGAGGTCTTCCGTGCGGCGGGAGCGGAGCCGGGGACGGTGACGCTCGGCAGCGTGAAGTCCAACATCGGGCACACGAAGTGCGCTGCGGGTCTCGCGGGGCTGATCAAGGCGGCGCTGGCGCTCTACCACCGCGTGCTCCCGCCGACCCTGCACATCGAGCGCCCCAACCCGGCCTGGGATCCGGAGAGCAGCCCCTTCGTCTTTCGCAAGGAGGCGGCACCCTGGTGGGAGAAGAGGCGTCTTGCCGGCGTGAGCGCCTTCGGCTTCGGGGGCACCAACTTCCATGCGGTTCTCTCCGCCTATGGCGAGGGCGAGACCCCATCTGTCGGGATTTCAGATTGGCCCGCCGAACTCTTTCTCTTCTCCTCGGAGAAAGAGGTGGAGGCGATGTTGCGCGTCGTGGAGAAGGGGCAGCCGTGGCGGCTCCGGGATCTTGCGGCGTCGCTTCCGAGAGAGGGCGAGGTGGTGCTGTCCGTGGTGGCGACGGACCTCGAGGACTTGGCGGCGAAACTGCGTGCGGCAGAGCGCGGGGAGGAGCTGCCCGGCGTGTACCGCCGCGCAGGCGATCCGGGGAAGGTGGCGGTGCTCTTCCCCGGGCAGGGCGCACAGCGGCCGGGGATGCTGGGCGGCCTCTTCGTGGCGTTTCCCGAACTCGTTTCGCTGCTGGAGCTGGGCTCGAAGTGGGCGCCCCTCATCTACCCGCCGGCTGCGTGGGATCCAGAGACGGCAAAGCGGCAGCGGGCGGCGCTGACGGACACGCGTGTGGCGCAGCCGGCGCTCGGGATCGTCGATCTCGCGGCCTGGCGCCTTCTGTCTCGGATCCTTGGGCAGGTGGACATGCTGGCCGGTCACAGCTACGGGGAGCTGGTGGCGCTCGCGGCGGCGGGGGCGGTCTCGCCGAGCGATCTCTTGGTCCTCTCGGAGAGGCGGGGAGAGGCCATCCTGGAGGCGGCCGGCGGCCGGCCGGGGATCATGGCCGCGGTCGCGGCGGCCGAGACGGCGGTGCGTGAAGTGCTCGGGGAGATGGACGGCGTGGTGGTGGCCAACCTCAACGCCCCGACCCAGACCGTCATCGCCGGCACCGAAGTGGCCGTGGAGGAAGCCTGCCGCCGGCTGCAGGCACAAGGGATCGGAGCCAAGCGGCTCAACGTGGCCTGCGCCTTCCACTCACCCCTGGTCGCAAGCGCCGCAGAGCGGCTCGCCGAGTATCTGCAGGATCTAACGGTGACGGTGCCGGAGCGAGAGGTGTGGTCCAATACGCTTGCTGCGCCGTACCCGAAGGACGCAGACGCGGTGCGGCGCCTCCTCGCCGAGCACGTGGCGCGACCGGTTCGTTTCGTCGAAGAGATCGAGGCGATGTACGAGGCTGGCGCCCGTACCTTCGTGGAATGCGGTCCCGGCCGCACGCTCTCCGATTTGACGCGGAAGATCCTGGGCGAGAAGCCGCATCTTGCGCTCGCGCTCGAGGAGCCGGGCAAGGATTTCCTTTCGGCTCTCGTGGATCGGGTGGCACGCCTGGCGGCCGCGGGGGTGCCTGTGGACACCTCGGTGCTCTTCGAAGGACGCGAGACCAGGCCCATCGATCTCGACGCGCCGCCGGTGCTGCGGCGACCTAGTGCGTGGAGGGTCAATGGGCACCTGGCGCGTCCGTGGCAGGGCGAGCTCCCTGATTTCGCTTTGCATCCGGTTCGAGAACCCCTGACCCTTTCCGTCGGTGGAGGACCGCGGGTGGGAGAGGGATCGGACTCGGTGATGATCGAGTATCTGCGCAGCGTCCGTGAGATGGCAGAAGCGCAGCGAGAGGTGATGCTCGCGTGGATGGGGCAGGCACCGGCGGCGCAACGCACCGTGCCCGTGGACCGAGGCGAGGTGGCTGCCGCGGAGATCGTGCCGCGGG
>CAYYHA010000246.1:5544-6182 GCA_964471535.1 uncultured Myxococcia bacterium
CGCGGGAGCCCGAGGCGCTCCCTGGGGCGGAGCGGATCGACGAGGCGCCCGAGGGGGACGCAGCCGACGAGGCTCCGGCGCCGGATGCGGTGCTCCTGGAGATCGTGAGCGAACGCACCGGGTATCCGGTGGAGATGCTGGACTTGGACCTGGATCTGGAGGCGGATCTCTCGATCGACTCGATCAAGCGGATCGAGATCATCGGTGTGTTGAGTGAGCGCCTCGGCTTGTCGGGTGCGAGCGAGGCCGAGCGAGACCGGGTGGTCGAGGAACTGGCCCGCGTGAAGACGCTGGCGGGGATCCTCGGGTGGCTCGAGGCGCATCGGGGGCGTGGAGGGGATGCAGGGCCGGCTGGCTCTTCGGGCGAGGGGTTGGAGGCGTCGTCCGCGGCGGAGTCGGGAGAGGAACGCAGTGCTCTAGAGTGCGCACCGGCGGTGGAGGCCGAAGCGGGACGTGGTGCGGATCGGATGGAAACGGGGGCGGCGGCTGAGCGAGTGGCGGCGGGCGCGGATGGGGTGCGCGCGCAGTTCATGGCGGCGCCGAGGCGCTTCGTCTTCGTCACCGAGACGATGGAGGCACCGTCCGAGCAAAGGGATTTGAAGGGTGAGGTCATCCGGGTCATCGGAGGGCCAGACGGG
>CAYYHA010000247.1:0-5079 GCA_964471535.1 uncultured Myxococcia bacterium
CGCGCCGCCTCCTGCACGATCCGGTCGTGCAGCGCCGCGATCTCCCGGAGGGCATCGAGATCGAGGCTGCGGCGCCAGACGAAGGGCGCGAGCGCCGTGAGCACCTGCTCCCCCAGCTCCAGATCGCCGGCGATGGGCCTCGCGCGGATCAAAGCCTGCCGTTCCCACGTGCGGCCATAGGATTCGTAGTAGCTCTCGAGCGCGCGCACGCTGTTGACGATGGGACCGCTGCGCCCCTCCGGACGCAAGTCCAGGTCGACACGGAAGACGAAGCCATGCTCGGTGCTCTCTCCCAGGACACGACCCAAGTGCTCGGCGAGCTTCGCGTGGAACTCGAAGGCCTCCACGCGCCCGCGGCTGCCGCCGCTCGTGGGCCCGTCTGATTCGTAGACATAGAGCACGTCCACGTCACTCGAGGGGTTCAGTTCGTGGCCGCCGAGCTTCCCCATGCCGAGGACGACGAAGCCGGGAGAGGTGCCGCCCCTCCGGGTGGCGGGGGGGCGGCCGTACCAGGCGACGAGGCGGCGCCACAGGACCGACAGGGCAGCCTCGAAAGAGAGCGCCGCGAGCTCGGAGAGCTGCGCCATCACCTCTACCTGCGGGGTGCCCCGGATTTCCGCGAGGGCGAGGCGGAGGATCTCACGGCGGCGCACGCGGCGGAGGAGGCGGCCGAGGCGCTTGGGGGCGTCGACGGCGGTCGGCTCGATCGCTCGCGCTGCGCGGAGGAGCGCCGTGGAGAGCGCGCCGGGGGGTGGCATCGAGGGTGCGGCGGCGAGCAGCTCTACGAGCCGCGGATGTGCGACCAGCGTCCGGGCGAAGGCCCGACTGACGCCCGCCAGATCGACGACGACGCGGCACCATGGGAGCGCTTCCCACACCGGCCAGCCCGCCGTGGGCCGGCGGGCCTCGGCGGCCCTCACCAGCGTGGCCAGCGCGCGCTCGGGATGGGGCGCCGCGCGCCAGAGGGCGTCCACCTCCCGTGCCCCCACCCGGCCGGGCCATAGGGACGCGCTGCGCTCCAGCCAGGGCTCGATCCCAGCGTCGCCCGCGCTCATCCCTCGCGCTCGATGCCGTGGCTGCGCATCTTCTTGTGGAGGTTGGTGCGCTCCACCCCGAGCAGCTCGGCCGCTCGCGTCACGTTCCAGTCGCAAGCGACGAGGGTCTCGCGGATGTACTCGCGCTCCACCGCGTCGCGCAGCTGACGTAGGGTGAGGCCTCGATAACGGTCCAGATCGAAGAGGCCCTTCGCCCGCCCGGGCTCCTGCCGCACCTCCAGGGGCAGGTCGGCCTCGCCGATGCGGTCGCCAGCGAGGATGAGCATGCGCTCGACGATGTTCCGCAGCTCACGAACGTTCCCCGGGAACGTGTAGCGACGCAGCGTCTCGAAGACGGCGGTGTCCACCTCCGGCTTCTTGAGGCCGTGGGTCCGTGCAAGCTGCTCGAGGAAGGCTTCGACCAAGAGCGGGATGTCCTCAGGGCGCTCGCGCAGCGGAGGCGCGTGGATGGGCACCACGTTGAGGCGGAAGAAAAGGTCCTCGCGGAAGCGACCTGCTTCCACCTCGGCCTTCAGGTCCTTGTTGGTGGCCGCGAGGACCCGGACGTCCACGGTGAAGGTCCGCTCGCCGCCCACACGAGTCAGCTCGCCGTTCTGCAGCACCCGCAGCACCTTCGCCTGGGCGCCCAGAGGCATGTCACCGATTTCGTCGAGGAAGATCGTTCCGCCGTCGGCGAGCTCGAAGCGGCCCCGCTTCCGCGCGGTGGCTCCCGAGAAGGCACCCTTCTCGTGACCGAAGAGTTCGCTCTCGATCAGCTCCGATGGGATCGCGGCGCAGTTCACCTTCACGAAGGGCTTGTCCGCGCGCCGGCTCTGCCGGTGGATGGCCCGGGCGATGAGTTCCTTGCCGGTCCCGCTCTCCCCCGTGATGAGCACCCGGCCGCCGGTGGGAGCGACCTTGGCGATGATCTGCTTCACCTCGCGGATCGCAGCACTCTCGCCGAGGAGTTCCTCCTCGTCCGGCGAGAGGTCGGCGACCTTCTGAGCGAGCCGCACCTTGTCGATCACGTTGCGCAGGGAGACCAGCACGCGGTCTCGGTCGAGAGGTTTCTCGAAGAAGTCGTAGGCGCCACGGCGGGTGGCCTCTGCCGCCTCCGAAACGGTGGCGTGGCCGGAGATCATGATCACCTCCACCGCCGGCCACCGCTCCCGGATCCTCGAGAGTGCCTCGATTCCATCCATCCCCGGCAGCTTCACGTCGAGCAGGACCACGTCGGCGCCCACCTCTTCGAGCAGTCGCAGCGCCGACTCGGCCCGCTCCGCCTCGAGCACCTCGTGACCCTCCCCGGCGATCACCAGCTTCAGGGTGCGCCGGATGTTCTTCTCGTCGTCGCAGATGAGGACCGTTGCCATCTTCCAGGGCAGGCTACTCCAAAGCCAGGGGAAGGCGTATCTCGAAGCAGGCTCCGCCTTCGGAGCGGTTGCTCGCCGAAAGCTCCCCGCCGTGCTGCAGGACGATCTTCTTGCAGATCGCGAGCCCCAGTCCGGTTCCCGTCTCCTTGGTGGTGAAGTAGGGGTCGAAGATGCGAGAGAGCCGTTCGGTGGGAATGCCGGGACCCCAGTCCTCCACCTTGAGCAGCGCACGGCCGTTCTCCTGGCGCACCGCAAGGCGGATCCGGGGATGACGTCCCGTACCCTCGGAGGCCTGCACTGCGTTCTCGATGAGGTTGACCAGCACCCGCCGCAGGAGCGTGCGGTCGAAGGGAACCACCAGCGGCCGCTCGGGCAGCTCCACCTCGAGGGCCGTCCCCTCGGGTAGGTTTGTCTTCTGCCGCACGAACTCCTCCACCCAGCGGCCAAGGTCCTGCGGCTCGGGATCCACGTTGGGCAAGCGGGCGAACTCGCTGAACTCGGAGACGAGGCGCCGCAGCGTCTCCACCTCCTCGCGGACGATTTCCACCACCTGGTCGAGGAGGGCGCGAAACTTGGGGTCCGTGCCGTCGTAGCGCGATTCGAGCTGCTGCACCGAGAGCTGTATCGGGGTAAGAGGGTTTTTGATCTCGTGGGCCAGGCGCCGCGCGATCTCCTGCCAGCTCGAGATCTTCTCCAGGTAGACGATCCGTTCGCCGCGCTCCCGGATCTCCTCGACCATGCGGTTGAATGCGGCGGCCAGGTCGGCGATCTCGTCCTGCCCGCTCACCTCGACGCGCGCGTCGAGGTCGCCGCTGCTGACCCTCCGCGTCGCCTCCACCAGCGCCAAGATGCGCCGGGTGGTGCGGCGCGCCAGCCAAAGGCCGCCACCCGCCGCGAGGAGGGCCCAGCCGCCGAGGAGGGCCAGAAAGGCGAGGAAGTAGGCCCGCTTGACCTCGTCGCGGCGCTGGCCCAGCTGCCGGTACACCTTCGAGAGCGCCTCCGCCTCGCGGAAGGCTTCGAAGGTCGCCTCCGGCATGCCGAAGACGAAGGAGACCGAGCGGCCACCTGGCGAACGGCGCGTCAGGGCGAGCTCTCGCTGCCCCTGCGCCCGGCCCGTGCACCGCCGGGCGACGGTGGTGAGACCCTCACCCGAGACGGCGACGCGGAGTAGCTCCGGCGAGGCGTTGCATAGAGCCTCGAGGTGCGCGCGGGTCTCCGCCGGCGGGGCGTCGAGGGCAGGGTCACGCGCGAGGAGATCCGCGCGCAGCCCGTGCTCTCTGCGTTTCGCCCGGAAGAGCTGTGGGTAGACGGCCACCGCCTGCCCGAGGGCCTGCTCGATGCGCGGATTGAGCCCCAGGGCCACCGAGTCGTCTGCCAAGAGGTTCGCGAGCCACAAGGCGACGGGGATGGGCGCGAGCGCGGCCACCAGGAGCGCGAGGACGAGGCGGCGTTCGAAGCGGCCGTGCTTCATTCCTCCTCCTGCTCCCCGCGGCGGTGGGCTGCCGCCAGGAGCGCCTCGAGCGCACGCCCATCGAGGGGCGTGCTCCTCAAGCGGAGGCCAGGGTCCGCCTCCTCGGCGGTGCTCCGAAAGAAGATCTTCGCAACGGTGCCGATCAGCGTGCCCCCTGCGTCGCCCTCGCGCCGATAGCCCAGCGGATCACCCAGGTATTCGGCTGTCTGCGCCGTGAGCTCCGGGTCGCGCGGGTTCACGTCGAGGCGCGCCTGCAGCACGTAGCGCCGCCGCAGGTCGAGGCGCCCCATGGGCACGAGGGGCAGATGGTCGAAGCGAAGGCAGGCCCGGGCCGCCGCCGCATAGGTCGTCAGCGTGCGCGCCTCACTCTGCCGCCCCAGGCTCAAGTGGACCTCGAAGCGCTCCGCCCACAGGTCGTACACCACGCGGCAGCGCCGAACTCGCACCAAGAGCGGTGCACCGACGGCGGCGCCGTCGGCGTTCGCCTCCCAGAGCCCCACCGACAGGATGAGCCGGTTGGTGAAACCGCTTTCGAAGGCCTCGCGCAGCGTCTCCCCCACCTGCGTGCTCAGGTCGACGGTGGCGGCGAGGGTGTCGTTCTCGATGGACCACTCCACCGGCAGCGGCGGCGCCTCCGCGGTGGCCGCCCGGGTGAGGAGCCCGGCGACGAGGCAGGCCAGGCGGAGAGCGAACCTCGTGGGCGGCTGGCACATCCTCAGAACACGAGATCGAGGGGATAGGACAGGCCGATGCGGAAGAGCCCGATCGCCGTGTCGATGCGTACGCCTACGTCCCCAGAGATGGGAAAGCGGCTCACCTCGTTCGAGGGATCGAAGGAGAGGTCGAGCACCGAGCGGTCGACATCGGGCGCGCTCACCGTCGCAGCAGCGGCCACGTAGAAGTAGGAGCGATAGAAGAAGGTGCCTCCCCGGTGCAGCGGGATGGCGTACTCGATGCCGGCGGAGAGCAGCACCGAGTCGTAGGCGGAGATCTCGGTGAAGGAGAGTTCGAGGACGCGCGGCACCGTGTTGGCGCCGACGGTGAAGTAGCTGTGATCCGCGGGGTGGAAGCGGTCGAAGAAGGGGGCTGCGCCCTGCACGAGCCCGCCGAAGAAGAAGGCCCGCACGCTGTGGTCCCGGAATCCCGGGAAGTGCTGCGAGAGCTGCAGGCTGTAACGGGAGTAGTCGTAGCTGCTGAAGAA
>CAYYHA010000247.1:5089-6153 GCA_964471535.1 uncultured Myxococcia bacterium
TGAAGAAGGGCTGGCTGGAGACCTCGGCGGAGACGACGAGGTGGGTACCGGAGGAGGACAGAAAGGGGTCCGGCCGGTTGTCGAAGTCGAAGGAGACGGCGAGCGCGGAGACGAGGCTGCGCCCCTCGGCAATCGGGGGCACTTCGATCGCCGGGAGCTCCTCGTGGAGCCGGAGGGGTGAGGGGATCACCACCGACTCGAGGTCCTCGACGCGATAGTGGAGGAAGACGCGGTAGTCGCGGGCGGCGGGGAGACCCACCGTGGCGATGGCGCCGGTGCGGCGGTAGCGGAGCCGATCGAAATCCGAGAAGGCACAGCGGCCGAGGCCGCGGGGACAGTCCAGTTCGACCCCGCGAATCCACAGGCCCGTCGCCCCGAGCAGGAAGCCGGAGTCGAGGAAGGAGGGGTCGTGCACGCTCCCGCGAAAGGCGAAGCGCTGGTCGGGGCCCACCACGAACGCGCCCGAGGCGGTGACGCCGCTGCCTAGGACGTTGAGGTCCGACAGGCCGAATCCGGCGTAGAGGGGGCTCACCGCCGTGGTGCCCACGGTCAGGGAGGAGAGGATGAGGGTGGGCCGCTCGCGCACCTCCACCACAAGCACGACCCGCCCTGGCGCCGAGCCCTTCCGAAGCCGCATGTGCACGCGCCGGAACAGACCGGTGGCGAGGAGCCGGAGCCGCGAAGCCTCGACGGCACTCTCCTCGAGAGCGTCACCCGGGCGCACCTGCAGGCGGGCCAGGATCCGTTCGGTGCGGGTGCGTACGTTGCCGATCACCTCGATCCCCTCGACCAGGAGCGCTTCCGGCGCCAGGTGGGCCGAGGTCGGCTGCGCCGCCCGTGCAGCTGGGCGGGGCAGTGCGAGGAGCACTGCGAGAAGGGAAAGGAGGCTCGGGGAAAGGTGGCGGATCAGCGTTCGCCCTCGCTCGGCGCTTCGGCGTTGGGGTCCGTGTCCTTCGACGGGGGCGGCGCATCGGCATTCTCCTCCCCGGAGCCCTCTGCGGTGGGGACGGGCGGTGCCGCGGGCGTTGCGCCCGGCAGGTCCTCGGCCCGTTCCTCCTCCGGCC
>CAYYHA010000248.1:0-4538 GCA_964471535.1 uncultured Myxococcia bacterium
ACCTCTCCCATCGCAACGCGATCGGCACCCCCGGGCAGCTCGGGGCGGGCGGCGAAGCGGTAGCCACAGGCGGTGAGGGAGGCGGCGAGCACCGAGAGCCCCACGGCGCCCACCCCCGGGCGCCTCCTGCCACCGGCTCTCGAACTCGGGCCCCTCATCCCACCACGAAGTTCACCAGACGCCCGGGGACGACGATCTCCTTTCGCACCGTCTTCCCTTCGAGATGGCGGCGCACGTTCTCCTGCGCCCGGGCCGCCTCGAGGATCGTCGCCTCGTCGGCGTCCCGCGGAACCTCGACCTGGCCGCGGAGCTTGCCCCCCACCTGCACGGCGATACGCACCGTCTCGTCGCGCGTCGCCGCCTCGTCGACCTCGGGCCAGGCCGTTTCGAGGAGCAGGCCCTTGCCGCCGAGCGCCTCCCAGGCGGCCTCGGTGAGGTGGGGTGCGAAGGGATGCAGGAGCTGGCAGACGCGTTCGAAGGCGAGGCGCAGGACGCGGCGCCCCGTCTCGGAACTCGGCGCATAGCCGCCGAGATGGTTCATCAGCTCCATGATCCGGGCGATGGCCGTGTTGAACGAGAGCCGCTCGGCCAGATCGTGGGTGACCGCCTGCGTCGTCTTGTGCACCAGCCGGTAGGTTTCGAGATCGGCGCCCTCCAGCCCTTCCATCGTGGACTGGGCCTCGACGCCCTCCACCTCGGCGGCGCGCCCCACGACCGTCCGCCAGACCCGGCCGAGGAAGCGGAACTGTCCTTCGACCGCCGCATCGTTCCAGTCGATGTCCTTCTCGGGCGGCGCGGCGAAGAGCATGAACATCCGCACCGTGTCCGCACCGAACTTCTCGATCATCTCGGTCGGGGAGACAGTGTTGCCCAGGGACTTGGACATCTTGGCCCCGTCCTTCATCACGATGCCCTGAGTGACGAGACGCCGCACCGGTTCGTCGGTCTCGACGAGGCCCAGGTCGCGCATCACCTTGTGCCAGAAGCGGAAGTAGAGCAGGTGCATCACCGCGTGTTCGGGGCCGCCCACGTAGACGTCCACCGGAAGCCAACGCCGAGCCTTCTCAGGGTCGAAGGGAAGCCGGTCGTTCCTCGGGTCGCAGTAGCGCGCGTAGTACCAGCTCGAGTCGACGAAGGTGTCCATCGTCTCCACCTCCCGCCGCGCCTCGCCGCCACAGCGGGGGCAGGTGGCCTTCTGGAAACTCTCCGAAGTCTCGAGGGGGTTGCCCTCCCCGGTGAACTCGACGTCCTCGGGGAGGCGGACCGGCAGGTCTTCGTAGGGCACGGGGACGATGCCATCCTTCCCATCGCACTTGGCGAGGCAGTAGAGGATGGGAATCGGCGTGCCCCAGTAGCGCTGCCGCGAGATCCCCCAGTCACGCAGGTGCCAGTTGACGGTTCGTTTGCCGATGCCGCGCTGCTCGGCCCACTCGCCGATGCGGGCGCGGGCCTCGGCACTCGAAAGGCCGGTGAACTCGCCGGAGTCCACCAGGATGCCATCCTCGGTGAACGCATCGTCCTTGGGGGGCTCCCCCTCCACCGGCCGAACGACCGTCTTCATGGGGATGCCGTACTTCTTGGCGAAGCGGTAGTCGCGGGCGTCGTGGGCGGGCACGCTCATGACGGCGCCGGTGCCGTACTCGGCGAGCACGAAGTTCCCCACCCACACCGGGATCTCCTCCCCGGTGAAGGGGTTCAGCGCATAGGCACCCGTGAAGACTCCTTCCTTCTCCGACTCCGGGCTCGTGCGCTCCACCTTGTCCGTCGCCTTCACCTTCTGCACGAAGGCCTCGACCTCCGCCCGGCGATCGGGCGTGGTGATCTGGGCCACCAGCGGATGCTCCGGAGCGAGCACCATGTAGGTCGCACCAAAGATCGTATCGACGCGGGTGGTGAAGATGCGGATCGTCTCGTCGCGGCCGACCAGGGGGAAATCGATCTCGCAGCCCTCGCTCCGGCCGATCCAGTTGCGCTGCATGGTGGTGATGCGCTCCGGCCACTCGGTGAGGGTCTCGAGGTCGTCGAGGAGCTGCTGTGCGTACGCGGTGATCCGAAAGGCCCACTGCGGCATCTCCCGCTCCTCGACCACCGAGCCACAGCGCCAGCAGCGCCCATCCTCCACCTGCTCGTTGGCGAGCACCGTCTGACAGGAGGGGCACCAGTTGAGCGGTGCGCTGCGCCGGTAGACCAGGCCCTTCTCCAGCATCTTGAGGAAGAACCACTGGTTCCAGCGATAGTACTCGGGGTCGCAGGTGGCGAAGCTGCGGGACCAGTCGAAGCTGTAGCCCAGCGCCTTCATCTCCCGCTCGAAGCTCGCGATGTTCTCGCGGGTGCGCACGGCAGGGTGGACGCCTTCCTTGATCGCGGCGTTCTCCGCCGGCAGACCGAAGGCGTCGTAGCCCATGGGGTGGAGCACCTCGTACCCGCGCATCCGCATGAAGCGCGCAATCACGTCCCCGATCGCGTAGACCCGCACGTGGCCCATGTGCATGTGCCCCGACGGGTACGGGAACATCTCGAGCACGTAGAAGTGCGGCCTGTCCGCCTCGTCCCGTGCCCGGAAGAGGTCCGCCTCGCGCCACGTCTCCTGGCACCGAGGTTCGATGCTCGCTGGATCGTACCGTCGCTCCGTTGCCATGGCGGCGCACTCTATACGCGGCTCCGGTAGCGGGAAAGGCGCCGGTCAGCCCGCCTCGTCGGCCCCGATGTCTATCCCGGCGCCCTGGGGTCGGGCCTCTCCGTCGATGTCGTCCCCCGGCGCGGTTCCTGCGGGCGTCGTCTGCTGCCCACTGTCCAGGCAGGGGTTGGGGACCCCGATGTTCAAGTGGAAGTCGCCCAGGGTGGCATCGACGAAGGGGCAGCTCACCGCGAGGTTGCCGGTCCACGGGCTGCCCGAGTCGTTGCAGGTGGCCTCCAGCGCGGCGAGATCGGCGACCTCTGCCGGGCTCCCACCTGCGGCGTCGTAGCAGCGGGCGAGCGTCGGCCCATAGCTGCGAAGGGCGTTCGCGTAGAGCCTGCTGGAGCGGGCGCTGTCCGTCTCCAGCGCGAGGGCGTGGTAGGCGCCGTCGAGGATGGTGTTGGCCACGTCGGCGGGGCCGTCCAGACGCAAGACGGCATCGGCGGGCTGGGACGACGCCGCGGCGACCAGCGTGCTGCCGTGGATACTCCCCGACTGACCGGCCCACACGGCGTGCCCCCGAGGCCCGTGGAACGAAACGAAGCTGTTTTCTACGACCAGCGCCCCCTCGGCACGGAGCGTGGCGAAGACGTTGGAGTTTGCGGTCTGCTCCGCCTGCAGGCTGACGCGGCTTCGCCGGAGGGCGAGGCTGGCGCTGCCCCCGACGTAGGCGGCCGTCGCGTACCATACGGTGGTGCCCACGGCTTCGACGACGCTGTCCTCGACCGCGACCGAAGCGGCCTCGCCATGAATCGTCCAGGCCGAGGCGTTGTAGCGCAAGAGCGCCCGAAGCTCCGAGCGCCGCACGGTCACCTGTCCTCCGGAGCGCACCCGCAGTGCGATCCCGTTGGCCGTCTCCTGGGCGAGGAGCGAGACATCCTCGAGCGTCGCCGTGCAGCCGCTGCACTCCACTGCGGCGAAGCGGGGGCATCCCGCCGAGCCCTGCACGGCGATCCCGTCGATGCGGACCGTGCCCGTGGAGGGGAGCGCGATCCCGCGGCCCCAGGTCAGGCCGTTGCACAGGCCCACCGTGTCCTGAATGTCCAGGATGGGGCGCGCCGCCGTCCGCGCCCAGGTGCGGGCATCGAAGCGACCGTAGGCATCGACCCCCACCGGCCACGCAACGCCGCCGGTCGCAGCGTACGGATAGCCACCCTCGGCGACGAGGAGACGCCGGCCGTCGCCCAGCCCGCCGCCGGCATCGAGGCTCGCCAGCGCAGCGGCCAGGGTTGCGCACGGCGCGGCAAGGCTCCCGCAGGGCGACGTGTCGCTGGCCGAAGGACCGTGGGCGAGGAGCACGAAGCGATCCGCTTCGGGGGCCGTGTAGAGGGTCACGGTCTGCGGCGGTGACTCGGCGAGCCCATCGGAGGCCACCACCTCGTACACGGCCCAGTTGGGCTCGCCCGCATCGAGGAGCGCGCCGAAGTCAGGCGCGGGTGCGAGGAAAACCGGTCCCACCTGCCGGTCGGGGAAGGCACCTGATCCGTCCACCTTGGTCCAGGTGATGGTGAGGGGGTCGCCGTCGGCGTCGAAGCTCGCCGAGGCATCGGCGCCAAAGGAAGTTCCGCCTTCGGCGATGAACTCGCTGCCGTTCAAGCCGAGCACCGGCGGCTGGTTGACGCGGGAGACCACCGTGCTGGCCTCGCTCTGCGCCCCTTCGCTGTCGGTCACCACCAGCTCGAAGACGAACTCGCCCCGCCCGCTCAGGGTCACGGTGACCGTCGCCTGATCTGGGGCATCCAGGAAGGTCGCCGTCCCTCCGGGCGGAGCCGAGACGAGGCGCCAGGCGTAGCCGACGATGGGATCCCCGTCGGGGTCGAAGGAGCCAGTCAGACCCCCTTCGTCGTAGACGGCCTCGAGC
>CAYYHA010000248.1:4548-6109 GCA_964471535.1 uncultured Myxococcia bacterium
CCTCCGCAGGATTGCCCGCGCCGTCCGTGGCTTCCACCCGGATCTCGTACCAGCCATCGGGCACGGTGGCACTGTCCCACACCCACTGCGTGCCTTCCCAATCCTCCTGCAGGCGGGTCCAGGGCCGGCTCCCCTGGGGCCGCAGGTCCACGGCGAAACGCAGGGGATCCCCGTCGGGGTCGAGGGAGCCAGTCAGACCCCCTTCGTCGTAGGCGGCCTCGAGCTGCCAGGTCGTCGAGTCCAGTGGCAGCGCCCGCGGGCGCGCCACGGGCGGATTGTTCTCCGCCAGGGCCGTCGTCCGTGCCGGAGGGCTCGTCTTCTCCCCGTCGGAGACGACCAGGGAGAGCTCGTACTGGCCCTTGACAGTGGGAAAGAACACGGGAAGGGGCGTGTCGGCCCCCCGCAGCACGGTCTCGAGGTCGGCATCCACCGGACCGCTTTGCACGGTCCACTGCCAGGAGACGATGGGCGCGCCCTCGGGGTCGCTCGCCTGGCCGGCGAGCCGGAGCGGAACGCCGTTTCGGGTGATCCAGGGGCCGCCCGCGTCGGCGGTGGGAGGTGCGTTGTACTCGACCTCCACCTGCACCAGATCGGGGGGGCTCTCCCCGAATCCGTCGCCGGCCCGGACCTCGAAGACCAGCACGGTGCGGGCGAAGGGCGCTTCGAAGACCACCTCGGCCTGATCCACGGCAGAGAGCGCCACCGGCTCGCCCAGGGTCTGCACCCAGTGGAAGCGAAGCGGGTCCCCATCGGCATCCGTTCCGGTCGCAGAGAGGGTGACCGTCTCTCCAGCGGCGACGACTTGATCGGGGCCTGCGTCCACCTCGGGGAGGCGGTTCTCCTGGGCGACCCGATCGAAGGAGGGACAGGCGGCGATGCAGAGAAAGGCCCCTGCGGCGAGCAGCGACCCCGCGGGCCACCGGCGCGCGTATCTTCTCACCCCGCTTTCCCTCGCTCCTCCGGTCCGCAGCGTACTCGGCATCGTACGAAGGTAGCAGGGCCGTGGCTTGTCGGGGAATGCTGCGAACGGTAGGAGTGGATCATGCAGCACACCGGCCGCGTTCTGGGAGCCCTGGTATCGGCCCTCACTGTCGGACTCACCTCACCGGGCGCCGCCTCGGCGGCCGACTCGGCCGCCGCTTCGAAGCTGCAGCGGGTCGCGGTCCTCGACGTGGAGGGAAGCGGCGCACCACCCGAGGTCTACCGTGCGCTGACCGAGGCGCTCGGTTCCGAGATCTCCCGCCGGGAGGGGTTCACGGCGGTGACGGGAGGCGACATCAGTCAGATCCTGTCGCTGGAGGCGCAGCGGCAGCTTTTGGGCGCCGACGCCAACTCCGACCTCTCCGCCGTCGCCGACCTCCTCGATGTGGATCGCCTGCTGCGCACCCAGGCCACGCGGATTGGGGAGCGGTGGATCCTGGTGGGCTCCTTGGTGGACCCGCGGCGCGGGGAAGTGATCAACCGGGCGAGCGAGTCGGTCACAGGGGAGGTGGGCGCGGTGATCGCGCGCCTGCCTGCCTTCGTGAGCACCCTGCTCTCCATCCCGGCACGCCTCGAGCTC
>CAYYHA010000249.1:0-6068 GCA_964471535.1 uncultured Myxococcia bacterium
CGCGGTCCTTTGGCGCACGCTTTGCGCCGCATGGACGTCCCCACCCGCGTCCTCCTCATCGACGACGACCCCGACCTGCCGCCCCTGATCGAGGCGCTGCTCGCCTCCATCCCCGGGGCGCGCTGGGTGGTGGAGTGGGTCGCCGACCCCGAGGAGGCCGCAGCTCGCCTCAGCCGCGGCGGGGCGGACGTGGCGCTCCTCGACGTCCGGCTGCGCGGCGGGGCGAGCGGGCTCGACCTGGTCGCCACGGTGGGGGCCGAGAACCTCCGCCTTCCCGTGGTGCTCCTCACGGCAGGGGACGACCGGGCGGTGGACCTTCGTGCCTCGGAGCTGGGCGTGGCGGCCTTCCTCCGCAAGGAGCAGCTCGAGGCGGCCACCTTGGAGCGCGCCATCCGCTACGCCATCCGCTTCCACGCGCTGCAGAGGCAGGCGGCGGCAACGCGACGGGCGCGGACCCTGCGCAGCCTCGGCGCCGGCGCCGCCCACGAGCTGAACAACCCCCTCGCGGTGATCCGAGGCAACCTCGAGTACCTGAAGGCGGCCCTGGAGGTGGCCCTGCCCGACGTCCCGGAGCAGGAGGAGTGGCTGGATGCGGTGGAGGACGCCCTCGCCGCCGCGGAGCAGATCCGCAGCATCGTGGGGGAGCTGGGCGCCTTCGCCAAGCCGGAGGACGGCCCCCAGCAAAGCCGCGTGGACCGCCTCCTCGAGGAGGCGGTGGCGGAGGCGAAGGGCTACCTGCGCGGACTGCCGCCCGCCGCCATCGTGGCGCCGCCGGCGTACGTACGCGGCGAACACTTCCCCCTGCGCCGCGTCTTCCGCCACCTGGTGACGCTGGTGGCCCGGGGGGCGGCGGAGCGGGGGCGCGACGGGCAGCTCGAGCTGTGGGCCAGTGCGGCGCCTGGCGAGGTGCAGGTGGTGGTGCGTGTGCCGGCCTCGGAGGACGGGGCGGCCGAGCCGGCGGCGGAGGCTCTGCGCCTCCTCGCCGGACCCGACGCCTCCGAGGCGGAGGTGAGCCTCGGCCTCGCCGTCTCCCGGAGCATCGTCGAGGGCTACGGCGGCCGGCTGGTGGTGGACTTCGGCACCGCGGAGGCGCCCCCTGCCGTGCTCGTGTGCCTGCCCCGCACCTCGGAGGACGTGGGAGCGCCGGGGCCCCTTCCCTGATAGGGTCCGCCCCGATGGAAGAGCCCGCGTCCCCTCCGCTGCCCGATTCGGTCACCGTCCTCCGCGACGGCGAGCGAACCATCTATCTCGTCGGCACCGCCCACGTCTCCCGCCGGAGCGTCGAAGAGGTCCGGTCGGTGATCGAGGCGGTGCGTCCCGACACCGTCTGCGTCGAGCTCTGTGAGCCCCGCTACCAGGCGCTGACCCAGAGTTCGGCCTGGCGCGACCTCGATCTCTTCCAGGTGATCCGCGAGGGAAAGACGCTCTTCCTCCTCGCGAACATCGCCCTCGGAGCCTGGCAGCGGCGGGTGGGCAAGGCACTGGGCGTGCGGCCGGGCGAGGAGCTGCTCGCCGCCACCGAGGCCGCCCGGGCCCTCGGGGCCCACCTCGAGCTCATCGATCGCAACGTGCACGTGACGCTGAAGCGGACCTGGGCCAACCTGCCCTTCCTCACCAAGCTCTCGCTCCTCGGTGCGGTCCTCGAGAGTCTCTTTCCTGCGCGGAACGGCAAGGAGATCGAGGAGGCCGACGTCGAGGCTCTGAAGGAGCAGGCGAACCTCGCCGAGATGCTCGCCGCCTTCGCCCGCGAGGTCCCCGGGGTGAAGGAGCCCCTGATCGACGAGCGCGACCGCTACATGATGCGAAGGATCGAGGAGGCCCCCGGCAAGGTGATCGTGGCGGTGGTGGGGGCCGCCCACGTGCCGGGCATGGTCGCCCACTTTCACGAGCCCACCGATCTGGCCGCCCTCGAGACGGTGCCCCCGCCGCCGAGGTGGCGTGCCGCCGCGAAGTGGGCCCTGCCCGCCGCCGTGATCGCCGCCTTCGCTTGGGGCTACCACCACCACGAGGGACAGACGCTCGGCGAGATGCTCCGCGCGTGGATTCTCCCCAACAGCCTCTTCGCCGCCCTCTTCACCGCGCTTGCCGGCGGAAAGCTCCCCTCGATTGCGCTTGCCTTCGTGGTCTCGCCCATCACCTCCCTGAACCCACTGCTCGGCGCGGGCATGGTGGTGGGGCTGCTCGAAGCGTGGCTGCGCCGCCCCACGGTGCAGGACCTCGAGGCCATCGGCGAGGACGCTCAAAGCCTCCGCGGCCTCTACCGGAACCAGGCCACGCGCGTCTTGCTCGTCGCGGTGGCCTCGACACTGGGCTCGGCGCTGGGCGCCTGGGTGGGTCTGGGCTGGCTGCTCACCCTGGTCGGCGGATAGCCGAGGCGGCGCAGGCACTCGGGCGGGCGCACCCGGGCCGCCGCCTCGCCCGCGCCCGACCGCTGCCCGTGGTCAGCCGAGCGCACTGATGCGGCCGGTGTCGATGGCGCGCCGCGCGAGCGCCGAGAGGACTTGGACGGCGCCAATCATCCCCTGGAAGCGGGGGTCCTTCGTGTGACCGTCGACGTAGCGGCGGTAGATCTGCTGCGCGATGCCACAGATCTTGAAGAGCCCGTAGGCGAAGTAGAAGACGGGGTCCTCGATCGCTCGGCCGCTCCGCTGCGCATAGCGCTCGACCACTTCGGTGCGGGTGAGGCAACCCGGAGATGCGGTGGCGGAAAGGGGCAGCGCGCGCACCGCCTCGGGGTCGGAGGCCTCGACCCAGTAGCCGAGGGTGGTGCCCAGATCCATCCGGGGATCTCCCAGGGTGGCCATCTCCCAGTCGAGCACCGCCCGGATCCGCGACGGCGCGTCGGGATCGAGGAGCACGTTGTCGAGCTTGTAGTCGTTGTGGATGAGGGTCGCATCCCCCGGAGCCGGGAGGTGATCGGCGAGCCAGCGCCCCACCGCCTCCACGTCGGGGATCGTATCGGTGCGCGCAGCCAGGTACCGCCGTGTCCACCCCTCGACCTGCCGGCGCAGATACCCGGCGGGCCGCCCCAGGGAGGCAAGGCCCGCCGCTTTGGGGTCGACCCCGTGCAGCTCCACCAGGCCGTCGACGAGCGCCAGGGTGACGACGCGGGCCTTCTCTGTATCGCCGCCTAGGCCCTCGGGCCAGCGCGGCCCGCGCACGATCACCCCCTCTCGGCGCTCCATCAGATAGAAGGGCGCGCCGAGGACCGCCGGATCGTCGCAGTAGGCGATCGCCCGCGGTGCCTTCGGGTACACATCGGGCAGGCGGGAGAGGTTCTGGTACTCGCGGCCCATGTCGTGGGCGGTGGCCACCGTCGCGCCAAAGGGCGGCCGGCGGAGCACGAAGCTGCGCGCGCCCACCGTGACCGCATAGGTGAGGTTGGAGTGGCCGCCGGGAAACTGCTCGATGGAGAGGGCAGCGGGGGACGTGCCCAGCGCCTCGGCGAGCCAGCGGCGAAGGGCGGTCTCGTCGAGGGCCTCGCCCGGGCGAACCGGCCCGGGTCGATCGACCCCGATCCGCCCGTGCTCCCGCTCCTGCCCCATGGCCGAAGCTCCCTACTCCGCCTCGGCGAAGGCCGGGTCGTGCCGCGCGTAGTCCTGCAGGATGCGGCGTGCCACCGACAGCTTGTGCACCTCGTCGGGGCCGTCGTAGAGGCGCGCGCCCCGCTCGTGGCGCCACCAGGCGGCCAGCGGGAGGTCGTCGGTGAGGCCGAGGGCACCGTGCACCTGTATGGCGCGGTCGAGGACCTCCAGGAGCACATCGGCGCAGAAGAACTTGATGAGCGAAATCCCTTGGCGCACCGCCTGCGCCCCGGCGTGCTCGATCTCCCAGGCGCACTTCAGCACCATCAGCCGGGCGGCGTCGATCTTCGCCCGGCACTCGGCGATCCACCCCTGCACCATCTGCTGCGATGCGAGGAGGCGACCGGGGGCCACGGTGCGGCCGCTCGCCCGCTCGCACATCAGATCGAAGGCCCGCTCGCAGATGCCGATCCACCGCATGCAGTGGTGGATCCGCCCTGGCCCGAGCCTGGCCTGGGCCAGCGCGAAGCCGCTGCCCTCACCGCCGAGGCGATGGTCGGCGGGCACGCGAACCTCGTGGAAGCGAAGCTCGCCGTGGGAGAGCCAGCCCGATCCAGGCTCGCCCCCCACCGGCAGGTTGCGGACCAAGTCCACCCCCTCACTCTCCATGGGAACGAGGAAGAGCGCCGCACGGCGGTGGGGCTCCGCGTCGGGGTGGGTCACCGCCATCACGATGCAAAGTGCGGCGCCGTCGGCGCCAGTCACGAACCACTTGTGACCGGAGAGGACGTACTCGTCGCCGTGGCGCTCGGCGCGCGTCGAGAGGAGCGTCGGGTTGCTGCCCGCGTGTTCCGACTCGGTCATGGCGAAGCAGCTGCGAATCCGGCCGGCGGCGAGCGGCTCCAGCCACCGCGCCTTCTGCGCCTCGCTGCCGAAGGCATGGAGCAGCTCCATGTTGCCGGCGTCGGGGGCCTGACAGCCGAAGGCATAGTGGCCGAGCACGCTCCGGCCGAGGACCTCGCCCACATGGGCGAAGTCGACGAGCGAGAGGCCCATCCCCCCATACTCGGGATCGAAGTGTGGCGCCCACAGACCTTCCCGCTTCACCGCCTCGCGCACCTCCTCGAGGGGTGCCTCGACGCCGGCCCAGCCGTACTTCTGCAGGTCCTCTTCGAGCGGCAGGACGGCTTCGTCGAGCAGGCCTCGGACCCGGTCCTTCAGGTCCACGATTCGGTGGGAGAGCGAAAAGTCCATGCTGCGAGGCTACCGCCGCCGGCGCCCGATGCCGAGAGGCGCTGACGGCGGCTGGCCCAAGCGCCCGCTCCCCGAACGCCCACGGGCGAAACGGCAGACCGCAGCGCCTGGAGCGAGTTGATTTTCTTGGGGTTTTTTGCGGCGTTTGCGGCCGTTCCGCCGTTGCCCCCCTGCCCCATCCAGGGTAGAACGCACCGGTCATGACCGAGGAGAAACGGACCATCCCGCGCAACATCGAAGACGAGATGCGCCAGTCGTATCTCGACTACTCCATGTCGGTGATCGTCGGCCGCGCGCTGCCCGACGTCCGGGATGGCCTCAAGCCCGTGCACCGCCGCGTCCTCTACGCGATGTACGAGCTGGGCAACACCTACAACCGCCCCTACAAGAAGTCGGCGCGCATCGTGGGGGACGTCATCGGTAAGTACCACCCCCACGGCGACGCGGCGGTCTACGACACCTTGGTGCGCATGGCGCAGGACTTCTCCATGCGCTACCCCCTCGTCGACGGCCAGGGCAACTTCGGCTCGGTCGACGGAGATCCGGCCGCGGCGATGCGCTACACCGAGGTGCGCATGTCGAAGCTGGCGAGCGAGCTGCTCGCCGACATCGACAAGGAGACGGTGGACTTCGGTCCCAACTACGACGACTCTCTGACCGAGCCGCTGGTCCTCCCGGCGAAGTTTCCCAATCTCCTGGTCAACGGCGCCGCGGGCATCGCGGTGGGCATGGCGACGAACATCCCACCGCACAACATGGGCGAGGTGATCGACGCCTGTGTCCACCTCATCGAGCATCCCGATGCGGCGGTCACCGACCTGATGCGCTTCGTGAAGGGGCCCGACTTCCCCACCGGCGGGATCATCTACGGCTTCGAAGGAATCCGGAGCGCCTACGAGACCGGCCGCGGCTCGGTGAAGGTGCGGGCGCGGCTGCACTCGGAGACCTTCGGAAAGAGCGGCGAGCGCGAGCGTATCGTCGTCACCGAGATTCCCTTCCAGGTGAACAAGGCGCGGCTGCTGGAGAAGATCGCCGGCCTGGTGCGCGACAAAAAGATCGAGGGGATCTCCGATCTGCGCGACGAGAGCGACCGGGAGGGGATGCGCATCGTCATCGAGCTGAAGCGCGATGCGATCTTCGACGTCGTCGTCAACAACCTCTACAAGCACACCCCGCTGCAAACGACCTTCGGGGTGAACATGCTGGCCATCGACCGGGGCCAGCCGCGCATGCTCGATCTCAAGGCCTGCCTCGAGCGCTTCATCGATCACCGCCGCGAGGTGGTCACGC
>CAYYHA010000250.1:0-6040 GCA_964471535.1 uncultured Myxococcia bacterium
TGGTGAGCCGTTACCTCACCAACTAGCTGATGGGCCGCGGGCTGATCCCGTAGCGAGAGCCGAAGCCCCCTTTTCTCACTGACTCCAAGGAATCCGTGAGCTTATCCGGTATTAGCCCTCCTTTCGGAAGGTTATCCCAGACCACAGGGTACATTACCCACGTGTTACGCACCCGTCTGCCGCTCTACTCACTCCCCGAAGGGAGCTTTCTCGCTCGACTTGCATGTGTTAGGCGCGCCGCCAACGTTCGTTCTGAGCCAGGATCAAACTCTCCAGTTGAATGAAAAAGGTTGAGTCTGCCTGACCGTCCCACCCGGCTAAAAGGTGGGACATCGAGCATCCCCAAAGGAATTTTTGGGAACACGCATTCTGTCTTTCGAACAGGCTCGCTATCCAGTTTTCAAGGAACGAAACTCGGTAGCCTCGGGGCGCCGGGCGCCTGCCGAGGAGTCTGGCAAATTCATCCAGTGCTTCGAGACGAGTCGTCGAAGCGAAGCGGGGAGTTTACTCAGGCTGCGGCGGCTGTCAAGCCTCCGCACCCGCGCGGACCCCGGAAGGGGCCGGGGGCCGGGAGAGGGCCAAGGGAGGTATCCGAGCTGTCTCCTCTCAAAGAACGGCTGGCACGGGGCCAAGACTCGTGCGCCGGGCGGGCTCCCCGCCGTCGCGGAGGCGGCTTTCTAGGGCATGGGGCGAAGCCGTGTCAAGCGCTCTTTTCGAGAAAAGTGCACACGGCGCACGAGCTCGCCTAAGCGGCGGAAATCAGGAGGATCTCGCCCCCACCTCCTCCCCCCATCGGCGGGAGAGGCGCAGGCGCTCGGCGCGCACGATCGCCAGGAGGTCCTCGAAGGCGTGATCCAGGGCATCGTTGACCACCAGGTAGCGGTAGGTCGCAAGGGCCCGCGCCACCTCCGTCTCGGCGGCCGCGAGCCGCCGCCGCACCGTCTCTTCCGCGTCGGTGCCCCGGCCCCGGAGGCGTCGTTCGAGCTCCTCCCGGCTCGGAGGGACCACCAGGACGGTCACCGCATCGGGGTGGCTCCGAGCGATCTGTTCGCCCCCCTGCACGTCGATGTCGAAGACCACCACCTTCCCGTGCTCGAGGTCGTCCCGCACCGCGTGCCAGGCGGTGCCATAGCGGCTGCCATGCACCACCGCCCACTCGAGAAAGGCCCCTTCGGCCACCATCCCCTCGAAGGTCGCCTCGTCCACGAAGTGGTAATCGCGACCGGACTGCTCGCCCGGCCGCGGGGGCCGCGTCGTGAACGAGACGCTGAACACCGCATCGGGAAGGGCCTCGACCAAGCGCCGCGCAAGCGTCGTCTTCCCCGCTCCGCTGGGTGCGGAGAGGACCAGCATCAGCCCCGGCAGTGGTTTCTCCACGAGTTCCTTCCAGTCCCGCATGCCCGCCTCACTCGAGGTTCTGCACCTGCTCGCGGATCCGCTCCAACTCCGCCTTTACGTCCACCACGGCCCGCGTGATCGCCCCCTCCTGCGACTTGGCGCCGAGGGTGTTCACCTCGCGGTTCATCTCCTGCACCAGGAAGTCGAGCTTGCGCCCCACCACGCCTCCCCGCTCGAGGAGCGAATCGAACTGTGCGAGGTGGCTCTCGAGCCGGGCGAGCTCCTCGCTGACATCGGTGCGCTCGGCGAGGATCGCCACCTCGGTGGCAATGCGCCCCGGATCCAGCTCGACCTCGACCTCCTCCAGCAAGCGGCCGATGCGCTCGACGAGCCGCGCTCGGTGTCGCTCGAGGGCCTCGGGAACCGCCGCGCGGATCGCTGCGAGATACCGGGAGATGCCCTCGAGACGAGCCGCGAGATCCTGCGCGATCGCCGTCCCCTCCCGCTCCCGCATCTCGAGCACGCCGGCGAGCGCGCGCTCGACGATGGGCTGAAGCTGTGGCCACAGCGCCTCGGGATCGGGGGCGGGCGCCTCGTCCACCGAGAGCACGCCGGGCAGGCCGCACACGAGATCCCGCAGCCTTCCGTCGTCGCCGATCGCCTCACCCACGGCCCGGATGCGCTCCGCATAGGCGCGCGCGAGATCGAGGTCGACGGCAACCCGCGTGCCGGTGGCCGCCTGCCGCCTGACGGTGACCTCCACCACACCCCGGGTGATCCGCGCCTTCACCTGCGCGACGAGGGGCACCTCGACGCCCACGAGCTCACGGGGCAGCCGGGGCTTCACCTCGCAGAAGCGGTGGTTGACCGTGCGCACCTCCACGGCGAAGGCCTCGCCGTCCGTCTCGCCGCGGGCGCTGCCGAAACCGGTCATCGAACGGATCACGGCTCGCGACCCTAGCACCTCATCCGCGAAGAGGTCAGGACCGTCGTCCGTGCCGGGGCCCCGGCCCCGCCCGATCGTGGGCCACCGCCCTCACGAAAGCGGGAATCGCCGCCTCCACCCGCGCGCACATCTCCTCGGGGGACGCTGCGACGGGCGTCAGGTCGAGTACGCGGTGGGGGGGATCGGGATGACCCCAGCGCACCGGATCCATGTGGAGGAAGAGCTGCAGTGTCGGAGCCCCCACCGCCACCGACAGGTGCATGGGCCCGGTGTTGTTGCAGACGGTGAGCCCCGCCGCCGCAAAGAGCGCCGCCAGGTCGTCGAGCGTCGTTGCAGGCGCGAGCAGCGCGCCGGGCGCCGCCTCCGCCACGAAGCGCGCCAGCCCCTCCTCGCCCGGTCCCCAGGTAACGACGGGGCGACGCCCCGCCCGCAGCAGCGCCCGGGCCGCCGCCGCGAAGACCTCGGGAGGAACGCGGCGGTAGCCGAGGCGTCCGCCGGGGTTCACCACCGCATGTGGGGTCTCGCGCACCGCCTCGAGGAGGGCCTCGAGGGCGGGATCGGCGGGGCGGGGCGCCACGCTCATCTGGTAGACGGGCGAGAGCCCATCGAGGGGCGAGAGGAGGTGCACCCGTTGCAGCACCTCGCGCCGCGTATCGGCGCGCGGGGGCACGGGGTGGGTGTGCAGGGCGCCGGTGGGCCACACCGCCGGGCCCACCACCGCCGCATGGGGCCCGGCGAGGCGGGCGACGAGGGCGTGGGTGACCGAGGGCACCGACCAGTTCCCGCAGTCGACCACCACGTCGTACTGCGCCTCGCGCAGCTGCCGGAAGGCGGGGCACCACGGCCCCCGCCACAGCCCCCGGCGATCGAAGGGGATCACCGCATCGGCGGCAGGATGGCCCTCGAGGATGCGCGCGGCACGGGGATGCACCAGCACGTGGACGGTGGGCGGCCGGGCGCGGGTGCGGAGCGTGGCGAGCAGTGGGGTGAGGAGGAGGACTTCGCCCACACGGTCGTCGATGCGTACGAGGAGGATGCGTCCTGCCGCCCGCAGCCGCGCCTCGGCGTTCCGCCGTCGCCACGGCCGCCACAGGAGGGGCGCCGCCACGAGGGCGAGGAGATACTTTCCGAGTTGCTCCAGCTTTTTGAGCACGGTGCTTCCCTGTAGCCTCTGCGCACCCCGATGGGCCAGACCATTCTCAAAGTCATCGACGCCTGGAAGTGGTTCGCCGAGGCCGAGCAGATGTTCGTCGCCTCACAGGCCCTCGCTCGACGCGGCCACCGCGTGGTGATCGCCTGCCAGCCCGAATCGCCGGCGGCGGAGCGCGCGCGCGAGGCGGGGCTCGAGGTCGAGGCCCTGCCCGGCCTGCGCCGCCCGCGCCTACCCACCACGCCAGCGGCCAACGCCCTGCGCCTCGCACGCATCCTGGACCGGCTGCGCCCCGAGATCCTCCATGCCTACCGCTCGCCTCCACACGTCCTCGCGGCGCTCGCCCGGCGCCTCGCCCGGCGGGCGCGCCCGGCCCTGCTGCGCACCCGCGCCGGGGCGCAGCGAATTCGGCGCGGTCCCGTGAACCGCGCGCTCTACGATCGCCTGACCGATGCGATCCTCGTCAGCTCGGAAGCGGTGGCGAGGGACCTCCTCGCCGCGGGGCTCCGGCCGGAGAAGATCGTTCATGTGCCGCCGGCGGTGGATCCGGCGCCCCTCACCGAAGGGGACGCAGCGGCCCTCCGGCGGGCGTGGGGGGTCCCTCCTGGTGTCCCGGTCCTGGGCGTCCTCGGCCGTCTCGCCGCGGTGAAGGGCCACGACGTGGTGGTCCGGGCCGCCGCCCGGCTCCTCGACCGCCACCCCGACCTGCACGTGGTCTTCGTCGGGCCGCCCGCAGGCGCGAAGGACGCACCGCCCCGCTTCGAAGCGCTGCCCGAGCGGGCCCGGCTGGGCGGGCGCCTCCTCGTCCCGGGTGCCGTCGCCCACCCGGGGGCGGCGCTGCGGGCCTTCGACGTGGTGACGATCGCCTCGGTCGGCTCCGAGGTGATCTCTCGCGTGCTCCTCGAGTCGATGTGGCTCGGCCGTCCCGTCGTCGCGAGCACGGTGGGCGTGATCCCGGAGATCGCCGAACACGAGGCGAGCGCGCTGCTGGTGCCGCCCGGTGACGCCGAGGCGCTCGCCCGCGCCGTCGACCGGCTCCTCTCCCAACCGGAGCTCGGCCGACAGCTGGGGACACGGGCCCACGCGGTGGTGGCCGAGCGCCACCTGCCCGAGCACCTCGCCGACCGCCTCGAAGCCGTCTATGCGGAGGTCAGCGCCGCGACTTCAGGGCCGCGATGAGATCGGTGGTGGAGTGGTCCTTTGGATCCCCGGTGATCGCCGTGCGCCCCCCATAGGCGCGCACCGCATCCCGCTCGGGCACGGTCTCGGGTGCGTAGTCCGTCCCCTTTGCATGCACCTCCGGGCGCAGCGCCTCGATCACCGGCACCACGTCGGGCGTTTCGAAGATGAGGACGTGATCGACGCAGGCGAGGCCCGCGACGAGCTCCGCGCGCTCCGCCTCGGGGACGATGGGGCGCGAGGGGCCCTTCGCCGCCCGCACCGAGGCATCGCTGTTGACCGCCACCACCAGCACGTCTCCTTCCGCCTTCGCACCCTCGAGGTAGCGCAGGTGGCCCACGTGCAGCAGGTCGAAGGCACCGTTGGCGAGGACGATGGTCGCACCCCCTGCCCGCGCGGCGGCACAGCGGGCCACGATGGTTTCCAAATCGGCGATCTTTTCGCGGCTCATGGCACCCGTCCCGTCTCCACCGCTTCCCGGAGTTCCTCGGCGGAAACCGTGGCCGTGCCCGGTTTGAGCACGGCGAGCCCGCCGGCCACGTTCGCCAGGCGCGCCGCCGCCTCCGGCGACGCACCCGCCGCCAGCGCGGCCGCGAAGGTGGCCATCACCGTATCCCCGGCGCCGGTGACGTCCACAGCCTCGCCAGGGCCAAACACGGGCAGGTGCAGGGGGCGCCGGCGCCCGTCGACAAGGGTCATCCCTTGGTGTCCCCGCGTGAGCAGGACGCCGCGGAGGCCGAGGCGATTCTTCAGCTGACGCGCGGCGCGGGCGGCATCGGCGGCGCCGTCTACGCTCACGCCCAACAGCGCCTCCAGCTCGGGCAGGTTCGGCTTGGCCCAGGTGGCCCCGTGCCAGCCGCCGAGGTGGAAGCGGCTGTCCACGAGCACCGGCCGCTCCGCCGCCAGCCGGCGCACCGTGCGCACCAGGGCGGACCCCAGGGTACCCAGCCCATAGTCGCTCACGACGAGGACGTCGGCGGCCGAGGCGGCGCGGCGCAGCGCCTGCAGGAGCCGCCGCTCGGCCTCCTTCGGGAGGCCGCCGCCGTGGCCTCGGTCGAGGCGCAGGATCTGTTGCGGGGTGGTGGAGGCGCCGCCGGCGAGGATGCGCGTCTTGATCTCGGTGGTCCATCCCCGAACACGGACGAGCCCGCGCCCCCTCGCCCCGCGCGCGGCGAGCAGCTCTGCGATGGCCTCCCCCGGCGGATCGTCTCCCACCACACCCACGGGCTCGCACCGCGCACCGAGGGCGAGCACGCCCGCCGCCACGTTCGCCGCTCCGCCGAGCACCTGCTCCCGCCGCAGCTCCCGGACGATCACCACGGGTGCCTCGCGGCTGATTCTGTCCGAGCGCCCGAAGACGTACTCGTCCAGAACGAGATCCCCGAGCACCGCCACCTGCACCCGGGGCATGCGGTCGAGGACCTGGA
>CAYYHA010000251.1:0-6027 GCA_964471535.1 uncultured Myxococcia bacterium
GATCACCCCCTCTGCCCCCCGGAAACGGATGCGCGGCTCCTAGGAGGGTCCGAGGGGGCGGCCCTCCTCGGTGAGGCAGACGAGATCCTCGATGCGGCGCGCACCCTCGCCGAGGACGACCCCACCGGCGTCGACTTCGAACTGTCGGAGGCGCGGCGCCTCCTCCTGCGGGCGTCCCCCGAGGCGCCGGTGGTGGAGCGGCTCTGGGAGCTCACGGCACTCGAGGGGCTCGCTGCCTTCGCCCGGGGCGAGGAGACACGGGCGCGGGAGCGCTTTGCCCAGGTGCTCCAGAGCAACCCCGCCTACCGGCCCGACCCTCGCCTCTTTCCCCCGGCGGCGCGCGCGCTGATGGGCGAGGTCTTCGAACAGGTGGCCGACGGGGGTGCGCATCCGCTGTCGGGTGAGGACCTGCAGCGGCTGGCCCGTGCCCTCGGGCTCTCCGGAGGGGCACGCTACGCGGTGGTGGGGCGTCTGCGCGACCTGGGCGCCGGGCGCTGGGCGTGGCAGGTGGACGTGTACGATCTCGGGGCGCTCCGGTACACGGGGAGCACCGAGGTGGTCTTCGAGCAGGGTGCGCCGAGCGAGGCGGAGGCGGTCGCGTCGGCGGTCGAGTTCGTCACTGCGGCCTTGCCAGCGGCGGTGGCCACCGGCGGGCCGGAGGGCCGGCCGCGTGCCGCCCGTGCGCCGAGCGCCCTGGGAGCGGGCGCCTCGGCGGCCTTTCGTCCCGAGGCCTCGCATGGGGCCGAGCCGCCTGTGGGGCCTGCGCCCGCGCCGGGTTTGCTCGAGCAGTGGTGGGTGTGGGCGCTCGCCGCAGGGATCGTCGGCGGGGGGGTGGGAGCCTTCCTCGCGACGCGGCCCCCGCCCCGCTCCCACCTGACGGTGCGCATCCGCATCCACTGAGGGCCCGCCTGGCGGGGACGCGCCGGCAGGGGGCGCGCCTTCCGGTCCGAGTCGGCGGGCGCAGCCGCGCGAGCCGCGCGTCTCGCAACGCCCGCCCCACGCGGTGCCGGTCGCCTCAGCGGTCGAAGAAGGTGCAGCGCTGCTCGTCGGCGAGGTAGCGGCAGCCCCGCCCCTGGCACAGCGCCGCGTCGGGGGTGCGCACCAGGCAGATGCACACCTCGGTCTTGGGTGCCACGGTGAAGGGGGGCGTCGTGCCGCGGGCAAGGGGGGTCTCGGCCTCGTCGAGGACGCGCGCCTCGAGGGTGATCGTCGCGCCCTGAGGGTAGGCGAGGGGCTCCTCGAAGCGGGGGCCCTCGGCGAGGGAGAAGCGGCTTCGCGCCTCCACCTCGCCCTGCGCCTCCACCTCGAGGCTGACCGCGCCCTCGTAGGGATCCGAGGCACCGCCCGGGGTGCACAGATCGAGGAGGACCTCGCCGGGCTGTGCGCAGGCGGCGGCCCCAACGAGGACGGCAACGGGCAGGGCGGTGGTGAGCAGCACGAGCGCGGGGGTGCGACGCATCGGTGGCCAGTGGGTATACACCGAAAAAAACCCGCTCGCCGAAGCGAGCGGGTCGGGGGATCTGACCAGGCCGGGGGAGTACCGGACAGATCCAGCCCAGGGAAGATGCTCACGCACCCGCGAGGGGTGCGGAGCACGTCCGCGCCGAGGGCCGGGGGGAGTAACCTCGGCGGGACGATCCGCTGGCATCGGGTGAGTCAAAACCGGGCCGCCCCGGGTGGGATGCGCCGGGGGAAGTACGTCCCACCCGGGCGGCCCGAAAGAAATCGGCCGGTCGGTTTCCGGACCGACGCGATTTCGCAGGAGTGAGCATGGAGGAGATGGGTGGGTGTGTGTCCTGGGGGAGAGACTCTACGCCATCTCCACTCACCCGATGTCCTATTCGGTTGTCACGCATCGACGGTCACGCAGCGCCGCTCGCGGCACCGCCGCCGTCCTTGCCCGCACCTTCCTACAAGCCTCGTGCCAAGGTGTGCGCTCCGTCACGTCGGACCGGGAAAAATACTTGTTTTCGGGCCATTAGCCTGCCGCGACCCAGGCTACGGTACGGTGTGGGGTCGGTGCCGCAGCCCCTGGAGCCTCCCAAACCTTGCAACTATGAAAATATCATGCGGTTTTCATGGGTTGGTTACGGGTAGGGGATTCCCGTATTTGTGAAATGATCCGCTGAGCCTGGATTATTTCCGTATTTTCCCCATTTCTTCGGTCATTTCAAAACTGCAATGTGCGGCTTTGCCCTGCAAATCTGCAAGGCACCGGTAGACCAGCCGGTAGACCGGGGTCCCGGCGTCCAGGTAGCGCCGCTCTCGGTTCGAGGGGACGCCGAGGCCGTCGTCGAACGCGAAGGTCCCCGGGCCCTCGACATTCTCGAAGCGCCCCGTCCCGTCTTCGAAGCATCGGATCATCTGGCGCGCGTACTCGAGAATGTCGGTGCGCAGGTAGACGCGGCCTCCGTCGCCGAGGAGCCCGTGGAGGAGGGTGACCAGCTCGGCGTCGACCAGGCGCCGCTTGTGGTGGCGCTTCTTCCACCAAGGGTCGGGGAACTGGATGTGGACGGCGGCCACCGAACCCGGTGCGAAGAGCATGGGCAGGAGGCGGCGGGCATCGCCTCGCAACACGATGGCATTGTGGATGCCCGCACGGTCGAGCTTCCGGCGCAGGCCATAGGCGAGCTTGGGGCGAAACTCGATCCCCACCAGGTTCCGCTCCGGATGCCGGCGGGCGTACTCCATGAGGAAATGCCCATAGCCGCATCCGATCTCCACCTCGAGGGGCGCGTCGCGGCCGAAGCGCGCCGACCAGTCCTCTCGCGCCTCGAGGAGCAGGGGGCCGTGCAGGAAAGGGTCGATCCGTCCGTGGCTCACGCCCCTCCCATAGCAGCGCCCGGAAGCCCTCGAAAGTGCCGTCTGCCTCTCTGGTGCCCGTCAGACCGGCGCCGCGCAGCCGTTCCGGGGGGTCGATTGACACCTTCGACGGGGCGTTGTTACGAGGGAGGTTCCCTTCGCCCCATTCGCCCGAGCGGGCCACCCGAACAGGGAACACGACCCATGTGGGAGAGAATCAAGCGCCTGGCGCGCGCCTTCGCCGGCTTCTTCATCAGCGTCGCCGAGGATCCCGAACTCATCCTCGAGCAGAACATCCGCGACCTGAACGACCAGGTCCCGAAGATGAACGAGTCGATCGCCATGGTTCGGGCGAACGTGACGCTCCTGGAGAAGGAGCAGGCGAAGTACAAGTCCGAGCTGCTCGAGCTGCGCAGCAAGATCAAGGCGGCCATCCAGGCGGACCGCGACGACCTCGCGGCGAACTACGCCATTCAGCTCGAGACCATCCAGAAGTCGCTCGCCCGCAACGAGGGGCAGCTCGAGGCGGCCCGCGCCGCCTACGAGAAGGCGCTCCAGATCAAGAAGGCCTTCATGCGCGAGAAGGAGCGCAAGACCCGCGAGGCGCTCGAGGTGATCCGCGCGCACAAGCGGGCGCAGTGGCAGGCGAAGGTGGCCGATGCACTCGAATCCTTCGAGGTGGCGGGCATCGACCAGACCCATGACGAGATGATCCGCCGCATCGAGCAGAAGACCGCGATGAACGAGGCCCGCATGGAGATGGCCCTCGATGCGGCGGACCACGATGTGCTGCGCATCGAGGAGGACGCAGAGCGGATCCGCGCCGAGGAGCTGGTGCGTCAGATGCGGCTGGAGATGGGTCTCGAGGAGAAGGGGCGGCTCGAGGCGGCGGCGACGGATGGGGTCGTCGAGGAGGCGGCGTCGGCGAGCCCAGAGAAGACCAAAGTCGACGTCAAGTGAGGACGGTCCGGTGAACCGTATCGGCCTCGGGCCCGGGGCACGCGTGGTGATGGCGCTCGCTGGGCTCGCGCTCATCGGCTACGGGCTCTATCTGGCCGACCTCCTCGATCCTCTGCTGGCCCGCATCGCCGGAGAGCCCGCCGCGGGGCCGTCGCCGCGGCCGGCTCCGCCGAGCGCGCGCTCCACACCCCCCGCCACGGTGCCGCCCGCGCCGCTCCCGGTGGTGCCGCCGCTCGCGGTCCCAGCGCCTGCGCCCCTGAAGGTGGACGAGGTGAGCCTGCGGGGGGAGGCGAGTCCCGATGAGGTGCTCGCGCGCCTGCGTCGCGGGGAGGTCGACGTGGCCGCCGTTCCCCTACACGAGCTCGTCTGGGACGGCGGGGCTGGCCTGGTCGTGGTGGGGGCGGCGCCGCCCGGGCCGGCCCTGGTCCTGTGCAGCGACGAAGGCGATCCCATGGCACTCCTGCGGGCGGGACGCCCCGTGTCGGTGGCGCGGGCGAGCCAGGCGCTCCTCGCTGCCCACATCGCCGAGGTGCAGGGGCGGCAGATGGGACCCGGTGACTTCGAGGCCGGGGATGGGGCGCTGCGCCTCCTCGACGCGGCCTCGGCAGAGGGCAGCTGCCTCTCCCTCGTCTCGCTCGGGGTGCAGGGCCCCCGGCCGGTGGTGGCGCGGCGGGAGGATGCCCTGCGCTACGGGCGCAGCTACCAGGCGCTCGTCGCGGAGCGCGGGCTGGCGGCGGCGACGTGGCTGGCCTCCACCGGGCCCCGTGGCTACACCAATCGCGCACGCTATCTCTCGAGCCTCGCCGCGCGCCTCGGTGGCAAGGCAGTTGCGCCCCCCCCGGTGGCGCGGTGGGTGCAGGAGGGGCCATGAACCAGCGCGAGCAGGGGCCCAACTACACGAAGGCCGCTTTCCTCAATCGCATCAACCTGGCCGCCCTCGCCGGCGCCGTGGGCCTCTCCGCCGCCACCTTGAGCCCGATTCCGCTCCTCATCGCGGCCGGCGCGGAGCTGCTCTACCTCGCCACGGTCCCCGGCCTGCCCCGCTACCAGCGCCTTGTCGACTCGCGCTTCCATCAGCAGCGCCGTCTCACCGGGCGGCAGCGGGACGCCGAGGTCTACGAGCGCCTGTCGCCCAACCAGCAGGCCACCTACGACGGGCTGCTCGCCCTGCGGGAGCAGATCGAGGAGAACTATCGGCGCCTCGCCGGGGGCACCCCGGTCCTCGCCGGCCAGTCGGTCCACAAGATCGAGACCCTCCTGCGCAGCTTCCTTCGCCTCCTCGACCAGCTCAACGCCTACCGGCGTTATCTCTCGGCCACCGACCGCGGCCGCATCGAGCGCGAGATCGAGGAACTCGAGTCCGACCTCGGGCGTGAGGAGAGCGAGCGGCTCCGGGAGATCAAGAGCCGGCGGCTCCACATCCTGAAGCGGCGGCTCGAGCGCTTCGAGAAGGGGGAGGAGAACCGCGAGATCATCAGTCACCAGCTCGCGGCGATCGAGGACGTGTTCCGGCTGATCCACGAGCAGAGCCTGACCGCACGGGATCCGCAGGACATCTCCAAGCAGATCGACACCCTCACCGCCGAGATCGAGGAAACCGAGGACACGGTGCAGGAGATGGAGAGCTTCCTTCGCTTGCAGGAGGAGTTGGACGACGAGATTGCCGCCGCGGTGCGCAACAAGGTGCTCGGTTAGGAGGGCGCGGGAGGTGGGAGATGTCTCGGGGTGCTAAATGGCGGCTCGGACTCCTGGTCGCCGGGATCGTGGGGGCGGCCTTGGTCGTTGCACTCAAGCGCGATCGGGCTTCGCGGGCGGGCCAGGTGCTTGCACTCGTCCCCGTAGACGTCGCCGGTCTCGTCTGGGTGCCCCGTCTCGCTGCGGCCGCCGAAGGCGTGGAGGCCGCGGCGCGGGCGGTGGGCCTGACGCGGGAACGGGCGGCGCTCGCGGCGGGGGTGGCTCGGCAGCTCGGCTTCGACCCCTTCGACCCCGAGGCGCTCCGCGGCCACGGCATCGACCCGGACGGCGGCGTGGTGGCGTTCACCACCCCGGTGGGGGGCGGGGGAACCCTGGGCCTGCGGAGCAACGACCCGGCGGCGCTCGAGACGACGCTCCTGGACCTGCTCGAAAGCGCCCGGCAGCGGACCCTGAGTATCCCTGACAGGACGGTGTTGTCTCTTGAGCAGCACGGAAGGATCCTGGACGCCATAGAGGCCCGGGACCAGGAAGCCGCCCGCCAGGCGATGACCGAGCACCTCGACTCCGTAG
>CAYYHA010000252.1:0-6009 GCA_964471535.1 uncultured Myxococcia bacterium
AGCCTAGGGTTGCCGCGGGGAGGGTGCTGGCAAAGGGACTCGGCGAGCTGCGCCGCGGCAGCGTAGGTGCCGCGCGGGGCGGGCAGCCGGCGGGCGCGGAGGGAGCGCGGTGGGAGTGGAGCGCGCGTGGCGTGTGTCGATGGGATGTCCGGGGCGGGTGCTAGGATCCGGGGCTCAAGCGGCCCACCCGCGGGTGGGCGCTCCGTCACGGAAGGCGCTGTGGGACCCGGCGGGTTCCTGGGCTCCCGCAACTCCCTCGGATGCCCCGCGGATCCCTGGCACGCCCCGTCGCTCTCCGGGAGGCCCGGAGGGACCCTGCGAGCCTCTCTGGGCAGCCGGCGCGCGCGCCAACCGGTGGCTACAGGGGAGGGGGCTCCGCACGGGGGCGGCCTCCAAACCGGCCAAGCGGCAGGGGGCGCCGCGCCGTGCCTGGAGCGGCAAGAACCTCCGAGGGACGCGTGAGTACCCAGTCGCACGGCGGCGGAACCCCCCGAATTCACGCATGTCCTTGGGCAATTGCCGTTCCCCTTGACATCTGAAAGTGAGAATGATTTTCAACATCAGCATGAAGACGACGCTGCTGACGACGACCCTTGGCCTGGCCCTGCTCACCCCCACCGTCGCCTCGGCCATGGAGCGGCTGTTCACCTACAGCTACGAAACGGGCACGCTCAACGCAGGCGACCTGGAGCTCGAACCCTGGACCACGGTCTCGGCAGGAAAGGAGACCCACTTCCTGCGCATGGATCAGCGCTTCGAGTTCGAGCTGGGCATCACCGACCGCTTCCAGACCGCCTGGTACGTCCACTTCCGCGGCGAGTCGAAGGACGTCACCGACGACTCCGGGCAGACGACCCGCACGACCAAGACGGCGTTCAAGGGTGTCTCGCTGGAGCTGAAGTACCAGTTTCTCGATCCCGTCGCCGACGTGCTCGGTCTCGCCCTCTACACGGAGCTCTACCTGCAGCCCGCGGAGACGAAGGTCGAGGCAAAGCTCCTCCTCGACAAGCACATCGGCGATCTGGTCCTGGTGGCAAACCTGGTCGGCGAATACGAGCTGGGCTTCGAGTCGCCAGGCGCGACCGAGGGCAAGACCGAGCTCTACCTGACCGGCGGCGCCGCCTACCGGGTCACCTCCGCCTTCGCCTTCGGCCTCGAGGTGCGGAGCAAGACGGAGATCCCCGACGGCGAGGGCGTGGAGACCTCGGTGATCCACGCCGGACCCGCCCTCTCGTACCGCACCCAGAAGTGGTGGATCTCCGGTACCCTCCTTCCGCAGGTGATCGCCGTCGGCGGCGAAAATGCCGGCCGGGTGGACCTCGAGCACGCCACGCAGCTCGAAGCCCGGCTGCTCATCGGCCTGCACATCTGAAGCGATGAGACGGCCTCTGAAATCCCTGTTGACGCTTTTCGCGGGCCTCGCCGCCGCGTGGACGGTCGCCTCCTCCGGCTGCGCGGCGGCGGTGCCCCGCCCTACGCCGGAGATCCTACCCGTCGCCCGTGCGCGCTTTCCCGACACCGGCCTCGAGGAGCTCGCCGAAGGACGCGCGCACTACGTGGCGAAGTGCGCCGGCTGCCACCCCCTCCACCCCGTGGCGAAGTTTCCCCCCGAGCGCTGGCGCGAGGAACTCGCAGCGATGCAGACCGAGGCCGAGGTGGAACTCACCGAGGCGGAGCGCCGGAGCATCGAGCGCTACCTGGTGGTGATGAGCGCAGCACTGCGCGCGCCGCCCGGCGCGGGCGCCGCCGGTGCCGACGACGACTCCCGCACGGCCGCGGCGGGCAGCGTCAGTCGTTGACCGGCACGAGACTGTTGCTCTCCGGGAAGCACCCCTCCTCGGTGCTGATGCACGCACACCCGCACCGAAAGCGGTCCTCGTAGTCCGCTGGGTCCTCTTGGAGGTTGTTCCACAGCGAGGCGCAGAGCGTCTCGACCTCCTGGGTGGGATCGACCACGTCGGCCCAATCGCACCACTCGAGGGTCTCGAAGGCGACGATCTCCCGCTCCACCTGCCCGCTGGCGAGGTGCTGGCGGTCCCGGCGCACCACACACTCGCAGCTTCGGACCCGCCCGTCGGGCGGGGCCTCGCCTCCACCGCAGGACACGACGAGGAGGATCGGCGCGACGAAGAGGAAGGCGGATGCCTTCGACGCAAGACCGCAGGCGCCGCGCCGGCGCGTTCCAAAGAGGGGCTCAGACCTTCGTTTCGATGTTCGCATGCCCAGACGCCCGTGCAGCGGGCATGCCAATAGGTGAGCCAACTTCAAACAGTGAAAATGTTTTACTTTGGCTGATGACAAGGGCCCAGAAGGCGTCCAGAGACTGGACGCCTGGGATCTCCCTGTCGCAGGTGGCGCCGGTGCCCCGGGTCGATTCGCGGGGGCACGAAGGCGCCGGCGTCCGCCGACCGGGGGTGGCCTCCCGGGGTGGGACGCCACCTGACCGCCACTCGGATCGGCGCCCTGCTGGGGGCAGCCTGGTGGACCGCCCCTCGACCCGGGTCCCGGGTGCAGAGGCCCCCGACCTTAGGAGGACGAGCAGCCGGTGCTGCAGCTCGTGTCGCAGGTGCCGGTGGTGGTGCAGACCTGCGCGCAGTCACCGCCGCTGCCGTTCCCGTTGGTGTCGGCGGTGCAGTCGAGGGTGCAGTTGGCGCTGCCCGTGCACTGCTGCGAGCATCCCCCGCCAGTGCAGGTGAAGGTGCAGGTGGCCGAGCCGGTGCAGGTCTGGCTGCAGCCGCCCCCTTCACAGTTCATGGTGCAGGTCGAGCTGTCCTGACAGGTCTGGTCGCACGACCCGTCGGGGCAGTTCTTGGTGCACTGACTGCTCCCGGTGCAGGTGACGACCTTGTCGTCTCCGAGCGAGGTGCCCCCGCCGCAGGCGGCCAGCGAGGCAAGAAAGACGGCTCCCATCACACAGAGTCCGATGCGCATCTGTTTCCCCTTCCTTCGTGCAGGTCCTGTCCTGCCCGTTCCTTCACATCGATAGGTCTGTTCCAACCGGCCTCTGCAGGGCGCCCTCCCTGCGGCCAGCACCTGCGTGGGTGCACAGGCCCCCCAACCAGAACCGGCCTAGGAAAGCGGCCGCCCGGCAGCGGCCGTAGTGAAGCCTAACGGGTGTTCGGGCGAGCGGAAAGTTTCCGTGCATCGACGCAGCCTGGGCGGCCGCAGCCACCGGGCGACGACCGAGGCGGGTGTGCCGATCGCCGCCAAGGACGGTGCGTAGGCGGTGGTGTGGCGACCAGCCAGGAGGGTGGCGGTGGACGGGCCCTCAGCCGTGGAGGCGGGGCAGGCGCAGCACATCGCGCAGCATCTCGGCGCTGTGGCGCACCGGGTCGACCTTGCTCGCCGGATCGTTCAGCCACCGCACGGGCACCTCGGCCACACGAAGCCCCCTGCGGCGCGCCAGATAGAGCAGCTCCACGTCGAAGGCGAAGCCGTCGATGCGCATCCGCTCGAAGAGCGCCCGCGCGGTCTCCCTGCGCATCAGCTTGAAGCCGCACTGGCTGTCGACCACGTCGAGGCCGGTGACCAGGCGCACGATCTTGTTGAAGGTCTTGCCCATGAGCATGCGGTAGAGGGGCTGCCGCCGCTCCACCCGCGCCCCCCGCACCGAGCGGCTGCCGAAGGCGAGGTCCGCCCCACCCTTCAGCGCCGCGTAGAGCTTCGTCACCTCCTCGATGGGGGTGGAGAGATCCGCATCGCTGTAGAGGACGAGGGGACAGCGGGCCGCGAGGACGCCGGTGCGCACCGCCGCCCCCTTGCCGCGATTCTGCGGCTGCCCGACGACGGTCACTGGCACGGGGGCGCCCTCGGCGAAGGCGCGGGCGAGCTCGCGCGTCGCATCGGTGCTGCCATCGTCGGAGACGACGATCTCCGAGCCGGGCGCGTGGGCCTCGAGCCACCTTGCCACCGTCTCGAGGGTGGGACCGATGCGCTCCGCCTCGTTGTAGGCGGGGATGACCACGCTCGTTGGCTCGAGATCGTCCACCGGCGCCCTCACAACCACAGCAGCCGGGCGGCGGCAACGACGACCGCGGCGACGAGCATCTGCAGCGGCAGGCCGAAGCGCAGGTAGTCGGAGAAGCGATAGGCCCCCGGGTCGTAGACCATGAGGTTGGTCTGGTAGCCGATGGGCGTGGCGAAGCTGGCGCTCGCGGCGATCATCAGGACGAAGAGGAAGGGCTCGACGGGGAGCCCGGCGTTCTCGGCGAGGCGCCAGGCGACGGGGAAGACGAGCGCCGCGGCGGCGGCGTTGGTGACGAGCTCGGTCAGAAGCGCGGTGACCGCGTAGAGGGCGAGGAGGAGGACGACGGGCGCCTGGCCTGCGCCCGCGTCGAGGAGACGCTGGGCGAGGTAGGGCGCAAGGCCGCTTTGCTGCACCGCCTCGCCCAGACCGAAGGCGGCGCCCACGGCGAGGAGGAGCCGGAGATCCAGGGCACGGCGCGCCTCGGTGCCGGTGAGGCAGCCGGTGAGGAGCATGGCCCCGCAGGCAAGGAGCGTCGCCGTCAGCAGGGGCAGGATCGAAAGCGCCACCAGCGCCACCAGGCCGCCGAGGATCGCCAGCGCCATCCACGCCTTCTCCCGCCGCGGGGGCTGGCTGTTCTCCACCTCCCGTACCAGGAGGAAGTCGCCGTGGGAGCGGTAGGCGTCGGTGAAGGACGGATGCGCCTCGAGGAGGAGCGCGTCGCCCGCCTCGAGGACGATGTCGCCGATCTTCCCCTCGACCCGCCGCCCGTGGCGGTGCACGGCGAGGATGGCGGCGTTGTATCGGGTGCGAAAGCGGCTCTCGCGCACCCCCTTGCCCACCAGCGGCGAGGTGCCGCTTAGCACCGCCTCCACGAGGCAGCGTTCCGGCGACGGCTCGCGGAGCTTCGCCGCCTGCTCCTCGGCGAGCACGAGCCCAGGGATGCGCCGCAGCTCCGCCACGCGCTCCACGACGCCCACGAAGCGGAGGTGATCGCCCGCTTGGATCCGCGTCTTCGGGCCCACTGCGGGGAGCAGGGTGCCGCCGCGCTCGATCTCCGCGAGGTAGAGGGCCTCGAGGTGGCGCAGGCCCGCCGCCTCCACGCTGCGCCCGACCACCGGTGAGCCCGCCTCGACGCGCATCACCACCGAGTACTCCCGCGGGTTGTCGAGGAGACGCGCGGTGCCAGCGCGGCGCTCGGGGAGGAGCGCGCGCGAGGCGACGAGCACGTAGAGGACCCCCACGACCAGTGCCGGCACCCCCACGGCTGCGAGGTCGAAGAGGCCCACCGAGGCGGCGGGATCCCGCTGAACCCACAGGCCGTAGACGACGAGGTTGGTGCTGGTGCCGATGAGGGTGCACATGCCCCCGAGGATGGCCGCATAGGAGAGGGGCAGCAGGAGCTTGCTGGCGCTCCGTCCGAGGCGGCGCGCCCAGTCCTGCACGATGGGCACCCCCATGGCGACCACCGCGGTGTTGCCCACGAAGGCGGAGAGAAAGGCGACGGGGAGCATCATGCGAAGCTGCGCCCCGGCGAGGCTCCTCGGCGTCCCAAGGAGGCGGTGGGCCAGCGCGTCCAGGCCGCCCGTCTCGCGCACCCCGGCGGCAACCACCAGGAGGCCGGCCAGCGAGAGCACGGCGGGATTGGAGAAGCCGGAGAAGGCCGCATCGGGCGCGACGACGCGCAGCGCAAGGAGGACGGTGAGGCCGGCGAGGAGCACGAGGTCGGGCCCGGCGAGGCGCAGCGCGAGGCCTGCGACGACGAGGGCCACGACGGTCAGCGTGGCGAGGACCTCGAAGCTGTCGGGGGTGAGCAGGACGGTGCCGAGCGCCGCGAGCCCCAGGGTGACGCGCGCCATGCCGCGGAGCCTACCCCAGGGCCCCGCGCGGGTCTGCTACCCTGCGCCGGAGATCGCGGGGGACCCCACGCCTGCCGCCTGCCACCTGCCGCCCGGCGCACGCGTTTGCCGGCCGCGCGGCCTTCGGTGATTCAACGCAGGTAGAGGTTGGCGGGCAGCCCGAGGGCGAGCCAGATCCGCGTGCCC
>CAYYHA010000253.1:0-5970 GCA_964471535.1 uncultured Myxococcia bacterium
CCTCGAGGAGCACCACGTCGAGGCCCCGTTCGGCCAGGCGCGTGGCCATCACCGCGCCGCCCGGGCCGGTGCCCACCACGACGACGGTGGCGCGCACCGTCTCGCCGGCGTGGTCCTCGGCGGGGAAGACGCGCGCGAAATAGGGGGGCGGCGGATCCGGCGGCGCGGGCGGCGGCGGATCGTAGCCGATGAGGCGGCTTATCTCCGGCACGGCGAAGTGACCCAGCTTGATGGGCGTGACGAGACCGCGAAAGAGGATGCGCACGAAGAACAGAGGCGAGTGGAGCCAGCGCTCGAGGTGCCGGAGCGCCGCCTCGGGGGGAAGCCGAGAGAAGCGGCGAAGGGTGAAGGGCAGGGCGCTCCACTCGAAGAGCCAGACGAGGAGACGGTAGCCGCGGGCGATGTGCCGGGGCGCCGCACTCAGGAAGGCGTCGAGCCGCTCGAGGAGGCGGGCGTCGGGAGCGGGCAGGCGGGCACCGGCGGGCATGGCGGCCCGGGCGATGGCGAGCACGACGCGGTGGAGGCCACGCGCCTCCGCCGGCGTGGAGGTCGGGGCCCGCTGCGGGGCCTCCGGGGTGGGCCGTGCCACGGCGGTGCTCATCCGCCCACCCCGGTCATCACGACGAGGTCCGAGCTCTGCGCGGCCTCACGCTGCCAGAAGTGGTGCCCGTCGAGCCGGGCGCCCACCGCCGCGCGAATGATCTCGGTCATGGCCCCATCGGAGGCACCGCTGCGGAGCAGCGCCCGCAGATCCCGGCCCTCCGGCCGCGCCAGACAGGCGCGCAGCTCCCCCTTGGCCGTGACCCGCAGGCGGTTGCAGGTGGCGCAGAACTGCTCGGAGACGGCCCCGATGAACCCGATGCGCCGGCTCGGGTCGCCGCGGGCCGCCCGGTACACCGCCGGCCCCAATCCGGTGGTCCCGGGGTCCACGGGCCTGGGGTCCACACGACCCCCGAGCCGCTCGAGCATCTCCGCCACCGGCACCACCGCAGCCGCTCCGTGCCGGCGCCCGGCCTCACCCACCGGCATCAGCTCGATGAAGCGAGGCACGAGGCCCCGCGCCCATGCGAAGTCGACGATGCGCTCGAGCTCGTCGTCGTTGAAGCCGCGGATGACCACGGTGTTGAGCTTGATGGGATCGAAGCCCGCCGCCTGGGCGGCGTCGATCCCTGCAAGGACGTGCGCCAACCGGCCGCCTCGGGTGATCCGCGCGTGCCGCTCGGGGTCGAGGGTGTCGAGGGAGATGTTCAGGCGGCGCAGGCCCGCCGCGAAGAGCGGTCTCGCCAGGGCCGCGAGGCGGTCGCCGTTGGTGGTCATCGCCACGTCGCGAATGCCGTCGATCGTGGAAATCCCAGCGACGAGATCGACGAGGCCCGAGCGCACCGTGGGCTCCCCTCCGGTGATGCGCACCGCCTCCACGCCGCACGCGGCGAAGATCCGCGCCACTCGCACGAGCTCGTCGATGGAGAGCACCTCGCTGCGAGGAGCCCGCTCGAAGCCCTCCGGAGGCATGCAGTAGGTGCAGCGGTAGTTGCACCGGTCGGTGATCGACAGGCGCAGGTAGCGGATCGTACGTCCCTGCGGATCTCGAAGCGGTGCCCCCTGCGCCACCGGCTTCGGGGTGCCAGGCGGCGGCTCGGCGCCCGGCGGCACGCGGCCTGCGGGCGCTCTGCTCCCGTCGTCCATGCCCCAAAGACTAGAGCCAGGCTCCCCGAGGGACAACGGAGCGCACTCTGGCGCCCGGGCCCGGCGGCGTTCGCAGGCATCCCACAGCCGATTCGGCCGGCCGATCAGGTCGACGAGGCGACGCGCAGCTCTGGGTCGGTGAGGCGTGCGCCGCCCTTCCGATCCTCCTCGCGGGCCACCTCGGCCTCGAAGCCCACCAGGCCATCGGCGTCGCGGAGCCGCTGCAGCTCCTCGGGATCCATGGCGAGGAAGACCTCGACGACTGCAGGATCGAACTGCGTCCCCGCACAGCGGGCGATCTCCTGCGCCGCCGCCTCGTGGCTTTGACCCTTGCGATAGGGGCGGTCGCTCACGATGGCATCGTAGGCGTCGGCGACCGAGAAGATCCGAGCGCCGAGCGGAATCGCACAGCCCTTCAGGCCCGCTGGGTAGCCAGTCCCGTCGAACTTCTCCTGGTGGGCCAGGATGATCTCCGCCGCCGGCTCGAGGTAGGGGATGTCCTTGACGATCTCGTAGCCGATGCGGGGATGCTCGCGCATCTCCTCCCACTCCTCGGGGGTGAGCTTCCCCGGCTTGAGGAGGATGTTGTCGCTCACGCCGATCTTCCCGATGTCGTGGAGCAGGGCGCCCCGGGCGATGTCGATGAGCAGCTGCCCGCGGATTCCCATCTTCGCCGCGATGGCGGCGGTGTACCGCATCACCCGCTGGCTGTGCCGGCCGGTGTCCTTCTCCCGGGCGTCGAGGGCGGCGGCGAGCGACTCGAGGGTGGCCTGGTAGGCCTGGTTGAGTTCGTCGAGGGCGGCGGCGAGCTGCTCGCTCTTGACCTGCACCTCCTTCTCGAGGCCCGCCTTGTAGCGGCGGTCGTCGAGGAGGTGGCCGCGCCGGCGCAGCGCCCGCTCCACCGCCTGGTACAGCTCGCTGGCCCGAAACGGTTTGCTGATGAAGTCGTAGGCGCCGCGGCGCAGGGTCTCCACGGCCATCTCGGTCTCCGCGAAGCCGCTGATGGCCACCACCGCCGTGTCGGGGCGGGCGTCGAGGACCTGCTCGATGAGCCAGATGCCATCGTGGCCGGGCATCTTCAGGTCGGTGACGACCAGCTCGAAGTCGCCGGCGAGGAAACGCTCGAGGCCGCTCTCTGCGTCGACAGCGACCTCGGTCTGGTATCCCTCCGGCGAGAGGAGGTCCACGACGACCTCCCGGATGGCGGGGTCGTCGTCTACGACGAGGATGCGCGTCTTTCCCGGGTCGACCGTCATCTCCTCCTCCCGTGCCCCCCGCGAGGCATCGGTTGGCATGGGAGGGCGATCTTAGCAGGGGCCGCGTACGCTGGGAAAGCGAGCCGGCTCACCGGCTGCGCCGCCGGCAGAGCGTGACCGCCGCCGAGGTCGGCTCACCCGCCACGCCGGGGCTCGGCTTGTGCACCGTCACCTGCACCGCCTCGATGGGATGCTCGTGCAGCAGCGCCTCGGCGAGGGCGCCGGCCAGGCGCTCGATGAGACGGAAGCTGTTCTGGGTGACCACCCGCTGCACCGTCTCCGCGAGCGCGTTGTAGTCCAGGGTGTCCGACAGTTCGTCGGTGGCCGCCGCTCGGCCGAGTGGCAGCGCCACCGAGAGGTCGACGCGAAAGGGGCGCAGTCGCCGTCGCTCCGCCTCGTGCCAGCCGTGGCGGCCTTCGAAGGTCAGCCCCACCAGGTGGATGCGATCCTGCTCGGCGGAGGCGAGGGGTCCGATGGCGTCGGCAGGGTTCATCCGAAGATCTCCAGAGAGGCACCGGCGATGGCCGGGGGCGCGTCGAGGCCGAGGTAGGTGATCACCGAGGCGACGTCGTCGGGTGTCATGTCGGGCTCGAGGCCCGGCACGCCCCGGCGGAGCATGGGGGTGTCGACCGAGCCGGGGCTCACCGCAGCGACGACCACACCCCGGCCCTTCACCTCCTCGGAGAGCGCCTTCGTGAAACCGATGAGGCCCCATTTGCTCGCGCAGTAGGCGGAAAGGAGGGGCGTGCCCAGCGTGCCCGAGATGGAGGCGACGTTGACGATGCGGCCGCGCCCGCGGGCGAGCATCGCAGGGAGCACCGCCCGCGCGCAGAGGAAGGCCCCCTTCAGGTTGATGTCGAGCACTTCGTCCCAGGTGGCCTCGTCCATCTCGTGCACCGCCGCCCGGGCCACCACGCCGGCGTTGTTCACCAGGAGGTCGATGGGGCCCAGCGCCTCCTCGGTCTGGGCCACCGCCTGCGCGACGGCTTCGGCGTCGCGCACGTCGGCAGGGAGCACCAGGGCCCCCTCCAGGGAGGCGGCGGTCTCCTCGAGGGTGCGCGCGGTGCGGCCGACCAGGGCGAGGCGGCAGCCACGCCCGGCGAGGTGCCGGGCCGTCGCCCGGCCGATCCCGCTGCCCGCACCGGTCACCAGCGCCACGGTCACGGCTTGGGCTCCTCGTTCCATGCGCCGACGGCCGCCAGAAACTCCGCCCGGTGGCCCGCCGTCTCTTCGGCATAGCGGCCGCGCGCCGCGGTGCAGCGCACCGTGGCCTCGTGGCGCCGCACTCCCCGAAGCGCCATACAGGCCTGCTTCGCCTCGGTGACGACCATCGCGCCCCGGGCGCCGAGGTGCTCCATCAGGGCGTCGGCGATGGCGTGGGTCACCGTCTCCTGCAGGGCCAGACGCGCACCGAGGGCCTCCACCAGGCGCACCAGCTTCGAGAAGCCCACGATGCGGTCCGCGGGCAGGTAGGCGAGGTGGGCGCGCCCGAGATAGGGGAGGAGGTGGTGGGGGCACACGCCGACGAAGGCGATGCCCGTGACCATCACCGCCCCCTCCGACGCGGGTGCCTCGAAGGTGTCCAGGATCGTTCCGGGGTCGATGCCCTCGCCGGCGAGCAGCTCGTCCGCCCAGGCCTCGGTCACCCACGCGGGCGTGTGCGCCAGGGCGGGGTCGGTGGGATCGGCACCGATCGCAGCGAGGAAATCGGAGACCGCCCTCTGCATCGCCTTGCGATCCATTGTCACCGCCCGTCGTAGGTGACCGAGCAGCCCTCGATCTCCCAGAGGGTGATCTCACGGAGACCGGGCAGCTTCGGCTCGAGGAGTTCCCAGAACCATTTCACGATGAGCTCCGCGGTGGGGTTGTCGAGGAAGTCGTTGAGGTTCTGGTGATCCACCTTCCCGAGGATGGTTTCCTCGACGATGCGCTGGATCTCCACGAAGTCGAGGATCATGCCGCTCTTGGGGTCGGGCTCCCCCTCGACGCTGACCAGGAAGCGGTAGTTGTGCCCGTGGAGGCGAAAGCACGGCCCGTCGTAGTAGGGGAGCCGGTGGGCGGCGCAAAACGAGAACTCGGCATTCAGTCGCATGGTCTCTGCCTTCCGCGTTCGGCAGTCTCCGTCACTTGCCAAGGCGCATCAAGGGCCGGCGAGGCCCCGTCCCTGCCGCGGCCGGCGGGCCGGTCCCGGTCCTTAGCCTTCCGCCGCTGCGCGCCGCCAGGCGCCGGCGAAGACCAGGAGCAGCAGCAGCGCCCCCAGGATGAGCTGCGCGGTGGCCAGCGTCTCCGCCAGGCGGTGCAGCGACTCGAAACGGATCCATGCGTCGCCCTGCCCCCGGGTGAGACCCGAGTCGCGGATGGCCTTCATCTCGGGATTCACCACGAGTGCGCTCCACAGAGCGAGGACGGTGAGCAGGGCCGAGGTGGGAAGGCGCAAGAGGCTGACGCCGCTTAGGACCCGCCATCCCAGCGAGATGCCCCGCAGGATCTCACCGAGGACGAGCAGTACCGCCAGCCCCACGTAGGCCCAGCCGAGGGCGATGAAGATGGGCTGCATCACCTCGCCCCCGCGGGCGGGGTCGCCCAGGATCCCGAAGACCTTCGGCGCGACCACCGCCCCACTGACCAGGATCGAAGTCATCCAAGGGAGCACCGCGAGGACGACCAGCGCGTCGGCGACGAGGCGCAGGCGGGGATGGACGGAAGGCCCACCCGAGACATCGTCGGCAGCCACGTCCCTAGTAGCGGTAATAGTCGGGCTTGTAGGGCCCCTCGATGGGGACGCCCAGGTACTCGGCCTGCTCCGGTGTGAGCTTCGTCAGCTTCACCCCGAGCTTCTCGAGGTGCAGGCGAGCGACTTTCTCGTCGAGGTCCTTCGGGAGCACGTAGACCTTCTTCTCACCGTAGCGCTCCGGCTCGGTCCACAGGCTGACCTGTGCGAGCACCTGGTTGCTGAAGGAGTTGCTCATCACGAAGGAGGGGTGCCCGGTGGCACAGCCCAGGTTCACCAGGCGTCCGCGGGCCAACA
>CAYYHA010000254.1:0-5937 GCA_964471535.1 uncultured Myxococcia bacterium
ACCCGCTTCTCCCTCTCCGTGCCCCTGGTGGGGGCCCGGGTCTCCCTCGAGCGGCTCCGCGCCCTGTCCATCCCGCTGCCGGCGCACGCACCCATCACGCTCTCGGCCCGGGGTCAGGTGCAGGTCTTCTATCTTCGCCAGCAGGAGACACTCGCCTACCTCCTCGAGGACGACGCCGGTGGACTGCTGCGCGCCGGCCTCTTTCGCCGCCGCCTCCGCCTCACCCGGCGCATGCTCTGCGGCCGCGCCGGCGGCGCCCCGTGCCGGCACCGTCCCCGCCGCGCGTTGCTCTTCGTCCCTGAAGGCACCCGGTGTCACGACAACGAAGGGTCGATGCAGGTGACCCTACAGGCCGGTGGCCGTAGGCGTGGGCGGTATCGCCTGGTCGGAGAGCGACACTGCCTCGCCGTCGGTGCCGGCGGCCGCCCCGAGATCGGCGGGCTCGACGGCGCGACCCTCTACCGGCTGACCTACCTGAACGAGGACGATGCGGCCTCTCTACCCCCCGCACTCCTCGTGGTCGGCGCCGCCTCTACCTCCCTGCGCGCCCTGGCGCGAACCCCCGACGACGCGATCGCGCTGCTCCAACCGGGGGAGAGCAAGGTGTTTCGAGCGGTGGAGTCGCTCTTCTTCGCCACCTTCGAGCGGGCGCCCGAAGGCTCGACGGCCCACCTCGAACTGCGCGTAGAAGGCGAGATGCCATGAGCCCCGAGACGAAGCTCGGGCGCTATCGACTCGTCCGCCGCCTCGGACAAGGCGGCATGGCCGAGACCTTCGAAGCGGTCGCCCGGCACGCGGCGGGAATCGAACGGCGCGTCTGCGTCAAACGCATCCTGCCCCGCTACGCCGCCGACCCACGCTTCGAACGCATGTTCATCGATGAGGCCCGGGTCTCGATGACCCTGCGCCACGGCAACATCGCGCAGGTCTACGACTTCGGCCGCGCGGACGGGGGCCTGTACCTGGCGATGGAGCTGGTCGACGGCCGGAGCCTGTCTTTGCTTCGCCGCCGGCTCTCGAAGTGCGGCTACCGCTTTCCGCTCCCCGCCGCGCTCGAGGTGACCATCGCCCTGTGCCGAGCCCTCCACCACGCGCACACCGCGACCGACGAGCGCGGCCGGCCCCTCGGCATCGTGCACCGGGACGTCTCCCCGCAGAACGTGCTCCTCTCCTTCGACGGCCAGATCAAGTTGGTCGACTTCGGGATCGCCCGCGCCGCCCAGACGGTGGAGATCGGCAGCGGCCTGAAGGGAAAGCTGCCCTACATGGCGCCGGAGCAGGCAGCCCGGCGCCCGGTCGATGCGCGAGCGGACGTCTTTGGCGCCGGCGCCGTGCTCTTCGAACTCCTCGCCGGCCGTCCCCCGCTTCCCCTCGAAGCGGCGGCGGCACTCGAAGCGCTGTCGAGCGGCCGGATCCCCCGCCTCGGCGAGGTGGCGCCCCAGATCGACCCAGACCTTGCCGCACTCGTCGACCAGGCGCTTGCGGCACGGCCCGAAGATCGCTTTCAGAGCGCCCTCGACTTCGAGCGGGCCCTGGCCAACTATGCGCATGCCCGGGCCCTGCTGACCCGCGAGACCGAAGTGGGCGCCCTGCTCCGCTGGGCCTTCGCCGATCCGCCCCGTTCCGAGCTCCGCCTCGAGGACGCGCCGCCGTCGTGGCGCGCGCACCTCCTGCCCCAGGGCGGCTCGGCGGTGGCCGCGGGGGCATCCGCGCGGCGCCGCCGGCGGGCTGCTGCGACAGCCGTGCTCGTGGGCACCGCGGTCCTCCTCGGCGGGACGCTGGCCTGGATTCGAGGCGGCACGGCCCCCTCACGCACCCTTCAGGTGCGCAGCCTCCCCACCGGCGCCGAGGTGTGGCTGGACGGGGTGGACACGGGGGTGCGCACCAACGGCCGCCTCGAGAACCTCGAGGCCGGCCGCCGCCATCGCATCACCTTTCGCCTGCCTGGCTTCGAGCCGGAAACCGTCGAGGTGGGTCCGAACGATGCGGTCGCCGTCGCCCGCCTTCGCCTGGCCTCCCCCACCCGACCGCCGCCACCGGCGGAGGCAGACGGGGCCCCACCGGCGGCGGAGGCGGCGCCGCGGCACCCCCAACAGCCTCCTCCGGCGGCTGCAAGCGAGGCGCCGGGAGGCCCGGCTCGCAGTGGGGGCGCGGAGGGGGGCAAGGGCCGCTCCGCCGCCGGCGCGCGGAGCCTGCCACCGCTTCGGATCGAGGCGCAGGGCCCTGGCCACTTCATCGCGGAGGTCTCGAGCCGCGCCGCGTTCGTGGACGCAAGGCACCTCCCTTTCGCTTGGGTGAAGCTCGGGGGGCCAGGCCCCTTCACCGCAGTGGTGCAAGGCGACGTCGACCTCTTCGTGGGCCGGCCCCTGAAGCGGGCACTCGTCCTGGGGGCGGATGGGGCCGGCCGCGTCGTCACGTCGCGCCTGCTGACCGTGGGCCGACCGTGGCGTGTGCCAACGGGGGTCGCAACCCTAGGGATTGGGACCCTGGAGCTCGGGACCTGCCTCAACAACACCGGCGCCTGGCGACTGCGCGTCCGCGGGCCCGGCCGCACACGGACCGTGCGGGCCGGTGGCCGCACCGAGTGCTTCTCCCCCCCGCCCCGCCTGGGCGTGGAAGTGGGCGGGCTCGCCGTGACACGGGGATACCGCGTCCGACACCTCGGCGGGCCCCCGGTCCTCGTGGTGGGCAGCGCAGGGAGCCTCCTCGGAGCCCAGCTGGGCCCGGACGCCGCCTTCGCGCGGCTCGAGGAAGGGCAGCAGGCCACCTTCGCCTACTATGGCGCGCTCCGGATCTTCCGCTTCGAAGGACCCATCGAGGACGCAGGCGGTGACGCCGGGGCCGGGGATGGAGCGATCCGCCTCGAGCTGCGCGAGTTCGCACTGGATGCGCGCGGCAGCCGCGCCGGCACCCGCCGCCAGGCCCCGGCGGACGCGCCGCACTGAGCGCTGCCCGCCCGCAGTGCGATCGGTGGTGGCCAGGTGGCAAAGCCTCGTGCTCTCATGGGCGTGCGTGAACGAGCGCGCAACCACGCTGGGCCGGTACCGCCTAGGCCGTCTCCTCGGCCGGGGCGGCATGGCCGAGGTCTACGAAGCGCAGGCGGTAGGCGCTGCGGGGGTCGTCAAGACGGTGTGCGTCAAGCGGATCCTCCCCCAGTACGCGCGTGACCGGCGCTTCGTGGAGATGTTCGTGCGTGAGGCAGAGGTCTCCATGGCTCTCGCCCACGGCAACATCGCCCAGGTCTTCGACTTCGGGCGGGACGAGGGCGAGCTCTATCTGGCGATGGAACTGGTCCGGGGCGCGAGCCTCGATGCCCTCCTCCGTCGGCTCCGCCGCACGGGCTACCTCCTTCCCCTGCCCCTGGCCCTCCTCGTGGCCCAGGAGGTGCTCGAGGGCCTGCACCACGCGCACACTGCGGTGGATGCCCGCGGCCGGCCGCTGCGAATCGTCCACCGCGACGTCTCGCCCCACAACGTGCTGCTCTCCTGGGAGGGCGAGGTGAAGATCGTGGACTTCGGGATCGCGGTGGCCCGGGGGCGTGCGGAGGAGACGGGCGCGGTGCCGGGCAAGGTGGCCTACATGGCACCGGAACAGGCGGCTGGCAAAGAGGTGGACCCGCGGGCGGACGTCTACGGAGTCGGCGCCGTGCTCTACGAGATGCTCGCCGGGGCGGCGCCGCTGGCGGGGGACACCCGGCAGATGCTCTACGCGCTCTCCGCCGGCCGCATCCCAGACCTCGCGGTGCGGGCGCCATGGGTGCCCCCCGAGCTGCTGGAGATCGTGCGCCGTGCCATGGCGCCCGACCCGTCGGCGCGCTTCGCTTCGGCACTGGCGATGTACCAAGCGCTGGCCGAGTACGCCCACCGGGCAGGGAGCGCGGGCAGTGGGAAGGAGCTGGCCCAGCTCCTCGGCGGCGTCCTCGGCAACCACGACCAGCCCGATCCGAAACGCCCTACGCCCCCCTCGCCCGAGCTTCGCGCCGTGCTCGAGCCCTGGCGGCGCGACCGGCTCGCCGCCCAGGCGCGCCCGGCGCGGCGCCGCGGTCTTCTCCTCTCTGCCGGGGCGCTCCTCGTCGTGAGCCTCGTGGTCGGGCTCGCGCTGTGGCTGGCACGACCTGCGATGCGAGAGGTCGTGGTGGAATCGGTGCCACCCGGCGCGGCCATCTTCCTGGACGATCGGGAGACGGGAGAGACCACCCCGGCCCGCCTCGAGGGACTGGAGCGAGACCGGCCCTATGCCCTTCGCCTGCAACTCGAGGGGTACGAGCCTGCGGCGCAGATTCTCTACCCCGGGCAGCGCCAGGTTGTGCAGAGCCTCCGCCCCATCCTCACCGGGCCCGCCCCGGCGCCGGCCCCCGAGCCCGTGGACCGCCCCGAATCGGCCGCGGAGCGCCGGGCGGCGCGGCGGCGCGGCCTGCGGGACACGATCCTCGAGAAGGGAGGGGGCGAGGAGCACGTCGTCGAAGTGGACCTGCCCGCCGTCGCCATCCCCCTCTCCGAGATCCCCGCGCTCTACTTCGACCTCGATCCCGCGAGCGCCCACGCGCTGACCATCGACGGGCTGGTCACCACGGGGCTCTTCCGGAACGTGCGCCGCCTCGTCTACCTCGCGCTCGGCCCGGCGGACCGGGTGATCGCATCGGGCATGGTGGACGAGGACGAGCCGACGCGGATTCCCAAGGGTGCAACCCGATTGGCGATCTTCGGCATGGAGACACAGCTCAACCAGGCGACAACGGGCACGATCGCGGTGGCACTCCGGCGCCTGAAGGACGGCGGGCCGGCCGGGACGGGCAAGGTGTCGGCCCGAAACTTCCTCGAGGTCGCCGAGCACATTCCTGCGCTTGGCGGATTCAGCTCCAGCCACGGCTATCGCATCGAGTACCTCGGTCCCAAGGACGGACCCCCGATCTTCTTCGTAGGTACGGGTAAGAACCCTCTCACGGTGGCCGTCAGCCGCGGACTGATGATGGGCTGGGTCACTCCCAGGCACCGGTCGGTGGTCAACTTCGCCTCGAAGGTCTACCTCTTCTGCCCGGTGGCCGACGCAGCGCCCAAACGGACCGTCCGGCTTCGCTTCGTTCGAGGGCCCACGGGCAAGAAGCTCTCGCGAGGCGGGTGAGGCGTGCGATAGGATCGGCGGCCGTGGTCCGGCGCTTCCCAAGGCTCGCCCGCCGCTCCCTCGCCCGGGCGCGCCGCCGTGCGGGTGCCCTGGTGGTGGACAACGGCTTTCGCGGCCTTTCGCGCCTCGGCCGGCTCCACCCGGCGGCACGGCCAAAAGCCCACGGCGTAGAGGTCCTCCGGAACATCCCCTACCGCCCGCTGGACGGCGCTTCGGCGCTCTGCCTCGACGTCTACCGGCCCACCGACCAGCGCTCGCCGCTCCCGGTCTGCCTCTACGTGCACGGCGGGGGCTTTCGGATCCTCTCCAAGGACAGCCACTGGCTGATGGGCCTCGTCTTCGCGCGACGGGGTTTCGTGGTCTTCAACATCGACTACCGGCTGGCGCCTCGCCATCCCTACCCCGCCGCGCTCGAGGACGTCTGCGCCGCCTACCGGTGGGTCTGCAGCAACGCCACCCGCTACGGCGGGGATCCCCGCAGTCTGGTCCTCGCCGGCGAGTCGGCAGGGGCGAATCTGGTCTTGGGTGCGACCATCGCCGCCTGCTTCCGCCGGCCCGAGCCCTTTGCCACGCAGGTGTACGAGACCGGCATCGTGCCGCGGGCGACGGTGCCGGCCTGCGGGCTCCTGCAGGTCAGCGACCCCGCGCGCTTTCACCGGCGTCGCCCCCTATCCGCCTTCCTTCGCGATCGGATCGAGGAGGTCACCGAGGCCTACCTCGGTACCACGCACCCGCCCCACCCCGGCGCCTGGGACCTCGCGGATCCGCCGCTGCTCCCCGAGCGCCACGCCCTGCCCGAGCGCCCCCTGCCCCCCG
>CAYYHA010000255.1:0-1429 GCA_964471535.1 uncultured Myxococcia bacterium
CGACTGGCCGACCACACGAACGACGTGGTGGCTGCCGCAGAAGCGCTCATCTCGGCGCTCTCCGACCTGCTCACGGACGAGGAGCGTGAGGCCCTCCATCTCGCGGCACGATGGCATGATCGAGGAAAGGCCCACCCCGTGTTCCAGGAGGCTCTGGTCGATGCCCCACCCGGTGGGCCCTGGGCCAAGTCGGCGGGGCGCATGAAACGCTACGAGCGGCCAGGGTTTCGGCACGAGCTCGCCAGTGGGCTGGCCGCGCTGCAGGCCGGCTTGCCCGATTTGGCTGTATGGCTCGCCGCTGCTCACCACGGCCGGATCCGCATGGCGATACGGGCCTGGCCTGGCGAGCCCGAGCCCGACGACGGCGTGCCGCGCTACGCCGCAGGGGTGTGGGAAGGCGACCAGCTTCCGGAGACGGATCTCGGTGGGGGTGTCGTGGCACCAGCCGTCACGTTGACACTGTCGCCCATGGAGCTTGGGCTCGATCCAGTGACGGGCCCGAGCTGGACGGAGCGTGCGCTGCGACTGCGCGACCGCCTGGGTCCGTTTCGACTCGCTTTTCTCGAGGCTCTGGTTCGAGTGGCGGACTGGCGTGGTAGCGCCAGGCCCTCCGTCGTCGTGGAGCAAGGAGGTGCACAGTGACGGGTCGCGTCGAGCTCGAGCTGGCCGGCTGCCGTTCGGCCCCGCTCGCCAGGTATCTCAAGGCGCTGGCCGTGCTGCGGCTGGTGGGGCAGCAGTCCGATCCGGAGGCCCGGGGCGCATGGCGGGACGACCGCTTCGTCTTGCGCAGCACGCTCGACCGCGAGGGATTGATCGCCTTCTTCCTCGACAGGTACGTGCCGACGCCGATGGTGGCGCCGTGGAACGGCGGCAGCGGCTCCTACGATGGCGATCCGCAACACGGAATCGCCGACATCGAAGCCAGCAACCTGGAGCGCTTCGCCCCATGGCGTGCCGTGATTCGGAAGATTCGCGCCTTCGGTGAGATGCCTCCGACCTTTCGCACGGTCGGCGACGTGCTGGGCCCCATCCGGGAAGAGGCCCGGCATCGGTCGGCCAGCAAGGCACGAGACGAGCTGCAGGCGCTGCTCGATGAAGAGGAAGCTGCTCGGACCGAGGCTGCGAAGGTGTACCCTGTCGATGAGACCGTGGTGCTGGCCGAGATCGAGAAGCGGCCCGAGAAGCCGGTGAAAAACTGGCTCAAAGTACTGAAGAAGCTCCGTACGCAGTGCCAGAAGCTCCAGCGGGAGAAGGGGGGCAAGGAAGCCGTCCAGCGCGCCGTTCGCGGGCGGGTGCCCGATGCCGCGCTTCCCTGGTTGGACGCTGCCTTCGTGCTGGGGACCGATGCCCTGCACGGTCAGCGCAGCGCACGGCCCGAGTACAACCCGCTACTGGGATCCGGGGGAAACGAGGGCCGCCTGGACTACAC
>CAYYHA010000255.1:1439-5913 GCA_964471535.1 uncultured Myxococcia bacterium
GCCATGCAGCACGCCTGGACCCTGCTCGGGCCCGCGCGCGACGAGGTGAAGGTTCGGTCGTGGCTCGAGTCGGCGCTCTTCGGTGAGGTGGTGGCCGCACTCCCGGAGATGTCGATCGGACAGCTGGATCCCGGACGCGCCGGCGGCTTCAACCAGGGGACTGGATTCGAGCGCAAGGATTTCACCGCGAACCCGTGGGATTTCCTTTTGATGCTCGAAGGAGCCGTGCTGTTCGGGGGTGCGGTTCACAAGCGAATGGGGGGGACCGGTCCCGGGCGCCTTGCCGTGCCCTTTGCCGTGCAACACGTTGCCGCCGGCTTCGCTTCGAGCGGTGAGGACACGGCCCGGCGCGAGGAGATCTGGGCTCCACTGTGGCCACGCTTCGCCACCTTGGCCGAGGTCGAGCAGGTCTTCCGTGAAGGCCGCGCGGTCGTGGGGCGCCGGGAGGCGCGTACGGCCCTCGACTTCACCCGGGCCGCACGCACCTGGGGGGTCAGCCGCGGGGTGGATGCCTTCGTGCGGCATGCGTTTCTCAAGCGCCGTGGTGACAGCTACGTTGCCCTCCCGGCTGGTCGGGTGGAGGTGCGCTTCGATCGGAGGGTGCGTCTCCTCGACGACCTCGACCCGATTCTCGACGCGGCCGACGGCATGGTACGCGGCACCAAGAGCCCGCCAGCTCGCATGCTGGCCCTGCGCCGTCAAATCGACGAGGCGGCTTTCGCCGCGGCCCTTCGCCCCGAGCCGGAACGCCTGTGCGGGCTGGTCGAGGCGCTCGGGCGTCTGGAATGGTTGGTGGCGCTGCGGGCCGCCACCGGCGGCAAGAGTGACAATCCGCCCCTTCCGGCGAGGCTGAGCCCAGCCTTCCTGCGCGCATGCGACGATGGCAGTTTGGAGTTCCGCCTGGCGGCTGCCATTGCGATGATCGGTCCAGCGGGCAAGGGGAGAGAGCGGGTCGGCCCTCTGCGGGCGAACCTCACGCCGATCGATCCGGTCGCTCCGGGGAAGTGGGCGGACGGGCACTCGCAGCGGCACTGGTACGGGGTTTCGTTCGTTCAACGGCTCGGCGGCGTCGTACGCCGGCGGCTGATCGACGGCCTGCGCGTGGGTGCCAGCTCTGTGCCCCTCTCCGGTCGTCTCGCGCTGCACCCTGTCGACGTGGCCGCGTTCGTGTGGGGAGGCCATGGCCTCGACGAGGCGCGGATCGAACGCCTGCTCTGGGGGCTTCTGCTGCTCGACGGAGCGCGGCGGGACGACCCGGATCTGAACGCGCTCCAGGAGAGCTGGCGCACGCCCGTGTCGGAAACGGTGGTCCCACGCCCTTGGGCCCTCCTCAAGCTTGCCCTGTGGCCGGGGCGCGTGCGGGAGGTCGCGGTTCGGACCGATCCGCGCATCGCCGCGCTCCTCGAGGCGGGGCGGCTCGACGAGGCCGTTTCCGTGGCCGCCCACCGTCTCCGCGTCGCGGGCCTCGTACCCTTGCCGGTCGTCGCCCCCAGCCGCGAGCTCGATCCAGCCCGAGTGCTCGCGGCGTTGATCCTTCCTGTATACGGCCACGAACGGCTCGCGGAGAAGGTCTTGGAGGGAACCACCCCCAATACCGACGAGCCGTCCTCCTCCCCTCCGAGGCAAGGGGCCGCTGTTTGAGTACCCCTTCTTTCACCAGAACAGGAGAACCGCATGTTCGAATCACTTGCCGACGCCAGCCGCCTGCTCATGCATGCCGATCTTCGCCCGGTACAGGGTGATCGCTTCCAGCCCACAGGCTTCGCCGACCTCGGTGCGGCGGTGTATACGGCCCCCGACGGCACGCGCAAGCTGCTCGTGGAGTCCGCACAGTCCATGGCCAACCGCCTCGAGGCCACCATCTTGGGACCTGACTCCGAGCTGGACCCTGCCTTGGAGGGGCTCTCCTACGTGCGCGTCCAGCTTGAGGGGGAAAGCGATGCTTGTACCAACTCCCTCATCGAAGCCCATCGTCTGAACTCGCCATTCATCATCGGAGGCGACGGAGGCAAGGCGTTCCAGGAGGCCTTCGTCGATGCGGCGGGCTACGCCAAGGGTAAGCGCATCGACTGGCGCAAGGTGGCTCGCGCACTCTACCGGTACGACGTCAACTCTCTTCTCCACGGTGTGTTCCTGGCCAACGTGGGCGACGGGCGCCTGAAGGTACCCCGGGCGCTCACTGCCTTCATCGAGGCCACCGGTGTACGCGAGGCCGTTTCCGGTGGCGTCAAGAACGACCCCATCGACCCGACGGGCACCCTCCGGGCGAAGGGATACGACAAGAAGGATGTCTACGGCAACGTGCCGTATCAACGCATCGAGTACACAGCCGCCCGAATCACCGCATACTTCAACCTCGATCTCGCTCAGATTCGTGCGTTCGACCTTGGACACGAGGCCACAGAGCTGCTGGTGGCTCTGGCGCTGCTCAAGGTGCGGCGACTCCTCGACGGTGGCCTTCGCCTGCGCACCGCCTGCGACCTCCAGCCGGTCACCGATCTGATCGTCGACCAACCCAAAGGGTTCGAAGTGCCCGGTGCCGATCGGCTGCTCGGGCGGGTGCAGTCCGCCATCGCCGCCACCCATGAGATGTTCGCCGATCCGCCGGTCACCGAGATCAAGACACCGGTGGTGCGTAAGAAGCAGGCGGGGTAGGCGATGCACACCATCGAGCTGCGCTTCACCACGGGCCGATTCCACGCGACCCCGTGGGGGCGCAATGTCAACGAAGGGGAGCCGGAGTGGCCGCCGTCTCCCTTCCGCCTAGCGCGAGCCCTCGTGGACGCCGCCTACCGTAAACGACACGAGATCGCCTCCAACCCGGCGCGTCTCGAGGCCGTGCTGGAGGCCGTTGCCGACCCGGTGCGGATCGTCGTCCCGGCCGCCCGGCCCTCGCATGTCCGCGTCTATCAACGCCAGGGGGACAAGGATCCCACGCACCGGCAAAAGATCTTCGACGCGTTCATGGTCATGGAGCCGGGGGAGGCGGCATGGATCGACTTCGCTGGAGCGCATGGGCCCGAGGCCCTGCAGGACCTGGATGCCTTGCTCTCGGTCCTGGATTACTTCGGACGGAGCGAGTCCTGGGTGGCTGCGCGCGTGGTGCCCGGGTCGATCGAGACGCCGCCCACGCACGCGGTATACGAGGTCCAGGAGCACGGCGAGGGGGTGGAGCTGGCGTGCCTGCGCCCACGCCGCGATGCTCTCGACATCCTGCGACGCCTGCGCGGGAGGGTGAGCGGCAAGAAGAAGCGCGGCCGGCGGCAGATCGTATGGCCTGACGACTGGCTCGGCGCAATCGCCCTGTCCACTGGCGACCTGCTCGAGTTGGGGCTTTCGGACCACCCCGCCATCGTATGGCGCCATTTCGCCCTCAGGAGGGAGCCTATGCAGCGGCGAGGGCGTGCGGGGATCGCGTTCCACGGCGAGTTCAGGGAAGCGCGCTACGCGTTGCACGCCCCGGTCCTTCCCCGCGTCGTCAACACAGTCCCAGTCGCGGAGCAGGTGCGCCGCAAGCTCATGGGGATCCACAAGTACGTGATGGGCGGCGACGAGCGCCGGGTGTCCCTGCGCTTCGTGGGGCGGGACGCCGACGGGACCCCTGCGAAGGGGCATCGGCACGCGCGCTACTGGCCGCTGGATGAGGACGGAGACGGCTTCATCGACCACCTCCTGGTGCGAGTCGTCGAGGGATTCGACGGCACCGAGCTCCAGGCCCTGGATCGCCTGACCTCGTTGTGGCAGCGCCATAACAGACCCGATGTGCGCCTGGTGCTCGAGGCGCTCCACCGGGAGCCCACAGCCTGCGCCGCAAGGTGCTTCGTGAGCGCCACCCCCTACGTTACGCGGCGCCACCCGAAGCGCCATAGCGGCGGCTATGCCGGGTGGATCGACGACGAGATCTGCCGTGAGCTGCGATTGCTCGGGCTCCCCGAGCCGAAGCGGCTCGAGCCCATCCCCGAAACCCGGGCCCCCCATCCTGTGCGATGGGCCGAGTTCGTCCGTAGTCGCAAGGGCGAGAGGCCTCTGCCCGGCCACGGGCGTATCCTGGAGTTCGAGGAGCCAGTGGAAGGTCCATTTGCTCTTGGCGCCCTGTCTCACTTCGGGCTCGGCCTGTTCATCCCTTGGGATCCGGCGTGAGCCATGTAGTCTCTTGGGAGGTGGGACCAAGAGACGGCAGGTCCGCGACAGTACGCGAGCCGAGGAAGCGCGGCGGGCGGCGCCGGAAGGCACGGGCCGAGGCGGTGCATGTCGGCACCTCGGGCTGGTCCTACGAGGACTGGCCGGGGCGCTTCTATCCGGAGGGGCTGCCCCGCTCGGAGTGGCTGGCCTACTACGCGCAGCACTTCGACACGGTGGAGCTGAACGCGAGCTTCTACCGCCTCCCCTTCGAGAACATGGTGAAGGGGTGGAACCGCAGGCTCCCGGAGGACTTCCACTTCGTGGCCAAGGGCTCGCGGCGGATCACCCACGT
>CAYYHA010000256.1:0-5844 GCA_964471535.1 uncultured Myxococcia bacterium
GGTCGCCAAGAAAGGTGCGCGCTGCATCGTCGAGTTCTGCCTCTAGCGCCTCCGCTCGATAGGCTTCGGCGCGGAGCACCGGACAGCTCTTCGACGCACAGACGATGGCGAAGTGGATGCGGGGTTCGGCGAACTCTTTCCGAAGGATCCCGTGCTCTATGTCGTCGAGTGAGAGGGTACGCCCCCGCAGCCTCTGCATCGGGATGAAGTGCATCCGGAACGCCGCGCCGGGCAGGAGGCCGATTTCGCGGATGGACCCGAGGGGGTAGTGGTCCAGCACGAGGCGGACGGTGTAGGCGTTGTAGGCGTTGATCCAGAAGGCAAGCTTTTCTTCCCGCGACCAGGTCTCGTACGCGCCAGAGCAGACGCGCTGCAGCGACCGGAGATACGCGTCGAGATCCGCCTCCCCCGAACGCTTCCAGGAGGCGTAGTCGACGACCCCGCTGTGGACGTAGCGTCCGAGCAGGCGGCTCCATGCGCGATGCTCGTGATCGAAGAGTTCGCAGCGTTCGGCGCCCGAGCCCTGGCTGCCTTCTTCCACCGCTGCCTCCGCGGCGTTTCTGCCCCACAGGAGCACAGCAACGAGCAGTCCTACGGTGAGCGCCAAGAGCGCGATTGCGATGGGGCGGAGAGCGAGGGAGGAGGTCTTCATGGGGCGATCGCTTTGCACGGCGATTCGTCCGGTTGGCGGCCTGCGTTACACAGCCGGGGCCGGCCGAGGGGAGACGGGGCCGGCTGCGTCGTCACGCTCCCGCCCCCCCGATGCGATGGAGCGCGCGCTCACGGCAGGCCCGTCAGCTGCACCACGACCTTACGGCTCCGAGGTCGGTTGTCGAAATCGATGAGGACGATCTGCTGCCAGGTGCCGAGGAGGAGTTCGCCCGCCTCGAAGGGCAGCAGGAGCGAAGGACCGACGAGCGCGGCGCGGCAGTGAGAGTGCCCGTTGCCGTCGTGCCAGGTCTCCTCGTGGTGGTAGTGCGCGCTTCGGGGAGCGATGCGTTCGAAGAGTTCGGGGATGTCCTGCACGAGTCCGGGTTCGTACTCGAGGGTGGTGATGCCGGCGGTGGATCCGGGAACGAAGACCAGCGCCTGGCCTTCGCGGAAGCCGTGCGTTCGGACCAAGCGGGCAACCTCCTCGGTGAGATCGACCACCTCCGCGTCCCCGCGGGTGGAGACGGCAATCCTGTCGGTCACGATGCGCATGGCGCCGACTCTAGCAAGGAGGTCCGTCGTGGGCACCGGCTAGGCGCTCGAGGCGATACAGCCCTGGCACACTTTGCTAGGGTGGAACGATGCTGCGCTGCGCCGGGGTGGGAGTTCTCGTTGCCGCCGCATGGGGGGCTGCGTGTCTCCGAGGCGAGGCCCCTCGGCGGGTCCCTCCGGCGGCGCCGGCGAACGCCCCCGCGGCGGCGCCCGGCACGAGCACTGAGAAGACGAAGCCACAGGGGAAGGAGCAGCACGTGGCAGCAACGGGAACGGAGGAGGAGACCTTGGTGTGGAAGCTCGAGGCCGGTCGTGTTCTCACGCTTCCGGATGGACGGTCCCTGCGGCTCGGCGATGTGATCCGGGTCGAGTTCGAAGAGCCCACCGAGATGGGTGGGGCCGGCGGGGGTGTGGAGGCCGATCTTTGGGTGGCGGAGGAGCGGCTCGACTTCGTGCTCTTCCCGGGATCGAAGGCGGAGGTGACGGAGGCCTGGGATGATCGGTACCGGTACGTGCTCGAGGATGCGTGGGATGGAACGGCGGACCTGCGCATATTCGAACGCACCGCGGAGGTGGTGCCGGGATCGGTGCAGCGTGTCCACTTCGATTTGGAGGAAGCTCAGCCCATTGCGCCGGGAATCTGGATGACCGTCCAGCGGCACACGCACAAGGATCCTCCGGCTGGGCATCCTGGCGCACTGGTGGTTTACGTGCGCTACCACGGCAAGCCGGAGGTGACCGAGCAGGGCAGCTCGTACCGCCTCCTGGATGAGGCGAGCTACACGCTCTCCGCCGCCGAGGCGCATCCCATCTGGATCTGGCGGGATCTGCGCTTCACCGTGGAGGCGAGTGAGTACGGAAAGTCGGTGGACCTGCGGATCGAGCGGTTGCGGCTCGACCCCGTGCCGCCGCCGAGCCGCTGATCCCCCGCGTCATCCCTCCACCTGCGCAGCGGGGATCCGCGGCCCCGCGCCAGTGGCCTTCGCAACGAGACTTGCACCCAGGCTGCCCCCTTGGAACCGTGCGACCATGCGCATCCGTTCCATCCGCACCGTCGCTCTCGTCCTGGGCGGCCCCGCCCTGGGGCTCCTGGCTTGGGCTCTCCTTCCGGAGGAGACGCTCGGCTCGGACGGCCGCATCGTCGCCGGCCTCGCTCTGTGGATGGCGCTGTGGTGGCTCACCGAGGTCGTGCCCGTGGCGGCCACTGCGCTGCTTCCCATGGCCGTCCTCCCGCTGGCTGGGCTTTCGCCGCGTACGGTGGCGGCACAGTACGCCCATCCCCTCATCTTCCTCTTCCTGGGCGGCTTCCTCCTCGCGCTCGCAGTGGAGCGGTGGGGGCTCCACCGGCGCCTCGCGCTCATGACCCTCTCCATCGTAGGCCACTCACCCCGGCGCATCTCGGCGGGCGTGATGGTGGCCACCGCGCTGATGAGCATGTGGATCAGCAACACGGCAACGGCTCTCGTCATGCTGCCCATCGCCGTCAGTCTGGCCGAAAGCGTGGGCGAGGAAGACGACGAGGGATCGCGTCGTCTGCGGCCGGTGCTGGCCCTCTCGGTCGCCTATGGTGCCTCCATCGGGGGCATTGGCACCTTGGTGGGGACACCACCGAACCTCTTCCTCGCCTCCTTTGCCCGCGATCACTTGGACGTGAGCATCGACTTCTCCCGCTGGCTCCTCGTGGGCATTCCGCTGGTGGCACTCCTCCTGCCGCTCGCCTGGTGGCTGCTCACCGGGCCGCTCTTTCGCCTCGGGGATGCGCCCCTGAACCCAAGTGTGTCCGCCCGCGAGGCACTGCGGGGCCTCGGCCCGCCCTCGTCCGGCGAATGGCGTGTGGCTCTGGTCTTCGGGCTGGTCGCGGCTATGTGGGTCTTCCGACCCTGGCTGACCGGGCTCGAGATCGGCGGCATGCGGCCCCTCGCGCACCTCACCGATTCCGGCAGCGCGCTGCTCGGCGGCCTCGCGCTCTTCGCCCTGCCCGGCGAGGAGGGCCACCGCCTCCTCGAGTGGCCCGACACGGCGCGGCTGCCCTGGGGCACCCTGGTGCTCTTCGGTGGCGGACTCGCACTGGCCAAGGCGCTGGAGAGCAGTGGCGTGACGGCGGCCCTAGGCGCCGGAGCCGAGCGCCTGGGTGCGGTGCCACCGTGGTTGGGTCTTCTCGTGGTGACCACCGTCGTGATCTTCTTGACGGAACTCACCAGTAACACGGCCACGACCGCCACCCTCGTGCCGGTGCTCGCGGCGATGGCCCCGGCGCTCGGACTCGCTCCTCTGCAGTTGGCCACCGCTGCAGCAGTAGCGGCCAGCTGTGCCTTCATGCTGCCGGTCGCGACGCCGCCCAACGCCATCGTCTTCGGCTCCGGTCATGTCACGATGGCCGAGATGCGGCGTGCGGGCCTCTGGCTCAACGCGGTGGCCATCGTCGTCGTGACCCTCGTGTCCGGTCTGCTGCTCCCCCGTGTCTTTCCCTGAACCGCCGCTGCCAGGCCTCCGACCGGGTATCTGCCTGCTGCCCAAAGGAAACGATGCGATCTTCGTTGCCCAAATCTTCGCCCCGCGGGTCGAAGGTAGCTGAGTGATGGAGACGGCGGAGGTAGAGGCCCTGTACCGCCGCTACGGGCCCTCGGTGCGGCGGCGGGCGCGGCGGATCTTGGGACGGGACGATCTCGCTGACGATGCAGTGCAGGAGGTCTTCGTGCGGGTGCTGAAACGCTGGGACAGTTTTCGTGGCCAGAGCTCCCCCATGACCTGGCTCTACCGGATCACCACCAACCTCTGCCTGAACCACCTCCGCGACAGCGCCCGTCGCACGCAGATCCTGGCCGAACGGCCGCCCGACGCGCCGGCGTCCGATGGGGATCCCACCGAGCGCCGGCTCACCGTGGCAGAACTCCTCGCACAGGTGCCCGAAGGGCTGCGGGAGATCGCCGTGTACTACTACGTGGACCAAATGAGTCAGGCGGAGATCGCCGAGCTGCTCGGTGTGTCGCGGCGCACCGTGGGCAACCGCCTGGCCGCCTTCCATGAGGCGGTGCGCGACCGCAGGCAGGAGGTGGCAGGATGAATGGGCAGGAGACGGCGTGGGCGCGGCTTCGCGTCCGGGACGAAGGGTGCCTCTCCGACCTGGCGCTGGACCGCCTCCTCCTCGAGGACGGCGAGGTGGGTTCGGAGCACGCGGTCGCCCGGGCGCACCTCGACGGCTGCGGGGCTTGCCGGGCGCGTTACGAGGCGCTGCAGGCGGAGTACGCCGAGTTTGGTGAGACTCGGTGGATCGCCGGTGACGTGGCTCGGATACGTCGTCGCGCGCGGCGACCCGCCCGCGGGCTCTTCGTCGCTGTAGGCGGCATCGCCGCGGCGGCCGTGGTGACCGGCCTCGTCCTCCTGCCGCCCCGAAACGCGGTACTCCCCGCGCAGACCCGGACGAAGGGGCTGCCCGTGCAGATGTCGATCTTCGTGAAGCCTGGTGGACCACGGGCGTCCGTGCGACCTCACGGAGCAAAGCCCGGTGAGCGTGTGGCGCCAGGTGACGCGCTGCGCTTCGCCGTGGGCGCCGCGCGGGCGGGGCACCTCTCCGTGTGGGAGGAGGAAGGGTCCGGGCGACTGGTGCAGCATTTTCCCATCGGCGGGGCACCGGCGACGCGCCCCTGGCCCGCGGGACCGCCGCGGCTGCTCCCCGGCAGCCTCGTCCTCGATGAGAGCGCGGGGCCCTCCCGCTTCGCGGCCGTGTTGTGCGAGGAGCCGCTGGAACCGGAGCCGCTGCGTAACGCCGTGGCGCAGATCCTCTCGCGGATCGACGCCCCGGTGGGCTCTGCCCCGGCAGAGACGGATTCGTGTGTCGGCATGGTCTTCGAGCTAAAGAAGGCGAGCGGGGGCGGATGATTCGTTCCCTCGCCCATGCGGGGGTGGCCGCCGTGCTCCTGCCCGTTCTGGCCGCTGGGGTGCCCGGGCTGGCGGGTGCCGAGGAGGCGGTGCGTCGCTTTGCGCTGGTCGTGGGGGCAAGCGAAGGCCTGCCCGCCGAGGAGCCGCTGCGCTACGCCGCGGCCGACGCCCACCGGGTGGCCGAGGTGCTTCGCGATCTGGGGGGTGTGCGCCCGGCAGACCTCCTGCTCCTCACCGATGCGGATGCCAGGGAGGTGCGTGCCTCGCTCATCGACCTCAACGTCCGCATCCGCTCGAGCCCGACGCCCGCGCTGCTCTTCGTGTTCTACTCCGGCCACGCCGATGCGGAGTCGTTGCACCTTCGGGGCACGAAGCTGCCGCTTCGGGAGCTGAAGGATCTCGTCGCCGGCTCGGCGGCCCGCGCCCGGGTGCTGGTCCTCGACGCCTGCCGCTCCGGTGCCATCACGCGGGTGAAGGGCGGCCGGCCTGGGCCGAGCTTCGAGGTCGAAGCGGAGGCGCCGCTTCGGGCGGAGGGGCTCGCGATCCTCACCTCGAGTGCGGCAGGGGAGGACGCACAGGAGTCGGATGCGCTGCAGGCCTCGTTCTTCACGCACTACCTCACCTCGGCGCTGCGCGGCGCGGCGGACCGGGACGGGGATGGTGTGGTGACGCTCGCGGAATCCTTCAGCTATGCCGCCAAGCGGACCGTTGCGGCGACGGCCGCCACCCTCCCGGGACCGCAGCACCCCACCTACCGCTTCG
>CAYYHA010000257.1:0-198 GCA_964471535.1 uncultured Myxococcia bacterium
CAGCAAGAGCAGGGTCAGCAAGAGCAGGGTCAGCAAGAGCAGGGTCAGCAAGAGCCGGGTCAGCAGGAGCAGGAGCAGCAGCAAGGCCAGCAGCAAGGGCAGGAGCAGCAGGCCGCGGGAGGGCCCGGTGAGAAAAAGGAGGAGGAGAAGAAGAAGGCGCCCCGGGGCGGGGCCGCAGGCCCGGCCGAGGTGAGCGAG
>CAYYHA010000257.1:208-5818 GCA_964471535.1 uncultured Myxococcia bacterium
AGCAGCAGCAGGGCCAGCAGCAGCAGGGCCAGCAGAAGCAGGAGCAGCAGAAGCAGGACCAGCAGAAGCAGGACCAACAGAAGCAGGACCAACAGAAGCAGGACCAACAGAAGCAGGGTGAGCAGCAGGGGCAGGACCACACGCAGCCCGAGGCGCAGGATCAACAGCGGAACGCGCAGCAGGCCGCGGGAGGGCCGGGTGAGAAGAAGGAGAAGAAGGAGGAGAAGGCGCGCCGGGGCGGTGCCGAAGGCCCAGCCGAGGTGAGCGAGCAGGAGGCGGAGCGCATCCTGGAGGCCCTCGAGCGAGGCGAGAAGCCCCTGCAGATGCAACTCTTCCAGCTCGAGCAGTACGACAAGGATCGAAGGCAATCGGACAAGGATTGGTGACCATGGCCCGTTACCCCATTGCAGCGGTTGCGATCGCGCTTGCCGCCGGATCCGCAGTAGCGGCGGAGCCGGTGCGTTTCGAGGCGACCGTCGACCGGGACACCGTCGAGGTCGGTGACACCCTCACGCTAAGCGTGAGCGTGTCGGTGCCCAACGAGGGGCGGATCGAGAGCCTGGTGCTCCCCGAGTTCAAGGGGCTCGAGGTGGTCTCCCGTTCGCAATCGACACAGATGAGCTACCGCTTCGGGAGCGGCGGCGCGGGCATGGAGAAGGTCGACTCCCACGTCATCGTGCTGCGCGCGGTGAAGACCGGCGTCGCAACCATCACCCCAGCGGTCCTGCGCTACGACGGGAAGCGCTACACCACCGATCCCATCACCATCAAGGTGCTGAAAGCGGGCAGCCTGGGGGGCCGTGCGGCTCCTTCCACGAGCGGCGGCAGACCCTTCGGCGGAAACTCGCCCTTCGGTGGCCTGCAGGATCCCTTCGATCTCTTCGACCAGTTTGCGCGGGGGATGCAGCCGCGGGAGCTTCCCACTGCCGGCAAGGACGACCTCTTCGTTCGCCTCGTCCCGGACAAGCGGGAGGTGTATCTGGGCGAGCAGGTGACCCTTTACCTGCAAGTCTTCAGCCGGCTGGAGCTGAGCAGCTTCCAGAACCTGAAGCTGCCGAAGTTCGACGGCTTTTGGGTGGAGGATCTGGACAGCGACAGGCAGCAGATCCAGAGCGAGCGGCGGACCGTCAACGGCGTGCCCTACCGCGTCTACCTTCTCAAGCGGGAGGCGCTCTTCCCGATGAAGGCGGGCGAGCTTCGGATCGAGCCCGCCAAGGTGGAAGCGGTGACGGGCTTCGGTCTCTTCTCCACCGGCCGGACCGTGGAGCGGCGGAGCAATTCGGTGACCATTCGGGTGCGGCCCTTGCCCGCCGAAGGCCAGCCGCCCGGTTTCCAATCGACGAACGTGGGCCAGTGGCGACTCTCGGCGGACGTCGACACCCGCGAGACGACGCTCGGCCAGCCGGTGACCTATACGCTGGAGGCGCGGGGCTTCGGGAACCTGAATGCGCTCGAACTCCCCGAGCTGCCGAAGCTCGATGGCTTCAAGGTCTACGAGCCGACCCGCACCGAGAGACGGCGCGTTCGTGGCGGTCGTTTCGGTGGCACGAAGCGGGTGGAGTGGGTCCTCGTTCCCACGCGCACGGGCGAACTCACCATTCCGGCCCTCTCCATGTCGGTCTTCGATCCGCAGATGGAGCGCTACGAGACACTACACACCGACCCCATTACGATCCGTGTCGAAGCAGGGCAGGCGACGGCCCTCGCGCCTGGGGCGCCGGCGCCGGCCGGTCCCACCAATGTGCTCGATGCCGGAGGTCTCCGCCCCCTGCGCTACCACGTAAGGCTCGAGCGGGTGCAGGCAGAGCCGTGGCGTTCGCCGATCTTTCTGGGTTCGCTCGCCTTGCCGGCGGCGGTCTTTGGTCTCTTCGTTGCTGGCGACCGGTTCCGTTCGCTCCTCGCTTCCCGCGCGGACGGCGGGCGCCGGGCGCGGGGGGCGGCGCGCTCCTACCTGAAGGCGGCGCGCCGTGAACGCCGAAAGGGTGCGCTCCGGGAGGCGGTCGCTGCGGTGGAGCGGGGGCTCCTGGAGTACCTTGCCGCGAAGACGGGCCTACCGGTACGCGGCATGCCGCGGGAGCAGCTCGAGCGGGAGCTGGGCGAGCGCGGCTACGCGCCGAAGCGGGTCGAGCGGGTGGCGGCCGTGCTCGAGCGGTGTGAGAACGCGCGCTACAACCCTGCGGCGCCAAGCCCTGAGGAGGTGGATGCCCTCATCGCACGGGCCGAGCGTGTCCTGGAGGATCTGGAGGAGGGGCCGCAGCCGTGAGCACCCCACGGACCTTGCCATCGCTTCGCTCCGCGCTGCGCGTCGCCCTCGTCGTGGTGCTCCTCGGCGGCGGCGCGGCGGCCGGTGCCATCGATGCGCCCACCAACGACGCCGAGGCCGAGCTCCTGCTCCGGCAGGCGGAGGAGGCGGTGCAGCGTGGGGCGCTGGAGGAGGCGCTGCAGCGCTACCGGGCGCTGGTCGAGGGGGGCTACGGCACGGCGGACGTGTGGTTCAACATCGGGACCCTCGCGCTGCGCGCCGGGCATACGGGCGAGGCGGTGCTGGCACTCGAGCGGGCCGTGCGCCTCGACCCGTCGGATGCCGATGCCCGGGCGAACCTCGAAGTGGCCCGGGCGCGGAACGTGGACGAGCTGGTAGGCGCGGCCGCTGGGCCGCCGTTCTTCGAGCGCCTCGCCCGTGCCCTCCCCCCCCGGCCGGTGGTCTGGGGTTTTGCCGCCGCCTGGGTGGCGCTCTTCACCGGGCTGCTCCTGGCCCGGCTCCGCCCGAAGCGCTGGGTCCGCGTACTCACCGCCCTTTCGCTGGTCGCCGTGTTGCTCCTCGGGAGCGCTTCACTCCTGGTGATCTGGTACCGCGAGGCGAGCGATGAGGCGGTGGTGATGGCCGATGCGGCCGAAGTGAAGGCGGGTCCCGGTCCGGACTTCGACACGGCCTTCGAGATCCACGAGGGTCTGATCGTGAAGATCGTGGACCGGGAGGGGCCCTATCTGCGCGTGCGTCTGGCCAACGGCCTCGAGGGGTGGGTGCCCTCGCGCTCCGTGGCCCGCATCTGGCCCCCGGAGCCCTACCGCGCGCCCGAGCCCTCGTGATCCGGGTGCGCCCAAGCAGCGCTTAGGGCCCTGCGGCATGCCTCGGCCGCGGAGTGGGAAGCCGGCTGCTTTTTTGACGGCGCGCCGCCGCCGGCTAGGCTCGTGGCAATGCGGCGCGCCCTCCTCGTGACCCTCGCCTTGGGCGTCGCGCCCTCTCTGGCGCACGCCGGGGACGCCCGCGCACCGCGGGTGGTGATCGACGCCGGCCACGGCGGGCGGCAGACCGGCGCGGTGGGGGTGCAGGGGGTGGTGGAGAAGGAGGTGGTGCTGGCGGTGGCCCATGAGGCGGCTCGCCTCCTCACCGACGCTGGCTGGGAGGTGGTGCTCACCCGCCCCGACGACCGGCAGGTCGGTCTGGCCGAGCGGGTGCGCCTGGCCAACGCTGCAGGCGCCGACCTCTTCGTCTCCATCCATTGCAACGCGTACACGGGGCCGGGATCGCGTCGCGTGCGCGGAATCGAGACCTACTTTCTTTCGGCGGACGCTACGGACGAGGCGGCCCGGCGCCTCGCTCGTTACGAGAACCAAAATGCCGGGATGGCGCCGCGGTCCGCCGACGACCCCTTGAGCCGGATCCTCCACGACCTGGCGGTCAGTGCCGCACACGAGGGCAGTGCCCGCCTGGCGGGCGCCCTGCAGGAGGCGCTGGTGGCGGCGATGGGCTGGCCGGATCGTGGCGTCCGCCAGGCGCCCTTCGCCGTGCTCAACGGAGCCGCGATGCCCGCCGTGCTGGTGGAACTCGGCTTCCTCACCCATCCGAGCGAAGGGCAGCAGCTCGCCGAAGCAGCGACGCAGCGGCGCCTCGCCGAGGCGCTCGTGGCTGGTCTCGCGGCAGCGCGAACGAAGCTGGGGCTCCCCGCCCCAACGGGGCGGCGGCGGCTCCACGCACGACGCTGAGGCCCGGTCGGAGCCCGGCCCGCATTCCGACGACCTGCCGCTCTGGAGGTGGCGTCCGCACGGGGCTATGGTCGCGCCATGCGTATCGAGCGAAGAGATCGCGCCGCCGACGCACTGCGGCCCGTCGAACTCATTCCCGACTACACTCTGCATGCAGAGGGGAGCTGTCTGGTCGCCTTCGGTCACACGCGGGTGTTGTGCACCGCCAGCTTCGAAGAGCGGGTGCCGCCCTTCCTGGTCGGATCGGGGACCGGATGGGTGACCGCCGAGTACGGGATGCTGCCGCGGGCGACGCACACCCGGATGCAGCGGGAGGCCGCCAAGGGGAAGCAGAAGGGACGTACGGTGGAGATCCAACGGCTCATCGGCCGGTCGCTGCGCCAGGCGGTGGATCTCGCAGCGCTGGGAGAGCGCAGCCTGACCATCGACTGCGACGTCCTGCAGGCGGACGGAGGCACGCGTACCGCGGCGATCACGGGGGGCTACGTGGCCCTTGCGCTGGCGCTGCGACGCCTCGCTGCCGACGGGACCCTCCCCAAGAACCCGCTGCGGCGACCGGTGGCTGCAGTGAGCGTCGGGATCGTCGGGGGGGAGCTGCGCCTCGATCTCGACTACGCGGAGGACGCTCACGCGGACGTAGACATGAATGTCATCGCCACCGCGGACCGCGACCTCATCGAGGTGCAGGGGACGGCGGAGAAGGCGGTCTTCGCCCGGCATCAGCTCGATGCCATGCTCGACCTCGCCCTCGCCGGGATCGAGCGCCTCACCGAAGCGCAAACGAAGGTCCTGCAGTCGGTGACGTGAGAATCGTCGTCGCCACGCGGAGCCCGCACAAGGTGGAGGAGCTCCGCCGTCTGATCGCGGCGGCGGGAGGCCTTCCGGGGGCGCAGCTGTGCTCGCTGGCCGAGTGGGAGGCCGAAACCGGGCGGGCGGTCCCGGAGGTGGTCGAGGACCGACCCAGCTTCCGCGAGAACGCGGAGAAGAAGGCGCGGGCCGTCGCAGAGGCGACCGGCGCCTATGCGCTGGCCGACGATTCAGGCCTCTGCGTGGACGCACTGGGCGGTGCGCCGGGGGTCCACTCGGCGCGCTACAGCGGCGTCGAGGGGCCGGGGCGCGACGCAGCGAACAATCGAAGGCTCCTCGAGGCGCTCGCCGACGTGCCCGACGGACAGCGGGGTGCGGCCTTCGTCTGCGCGCTGTGCCTCGCGGCGCCCGATGGGCGGACGTGGCATGCCGAGGGTCGGTGTCGTGGGCACATTGGCCACGCCGAGGACGGCAGCGAGGGCTTCGGCTACGACCCCCTCTTCATCTCCGAGGAGCCCGAGGCACGGGGACGGAGCCACGGGCGGCTCTCTCCCGAGGCGAAGGACGCGGTGAGCCACCGGGGCCGGGCCCTGCGGGCGCTCCTCCCCACCTTGCGGCAACTGGTTGCAAATGGGGAGCGGATCATCTAAGTACCCGGCTCCCGGCTGGAATAGCGGGGCGTAGCGCAGTCTGGTAGCGCACCTGCTTTGGGAGCAGGGTGTCGGAGGTTCGAATCCTCTCGCCCCGACAGGACGACGACAGGAAGACAAAGGGCGCCAGTAGCTCAGGTGGATAGAGCAGCGGCCTTCTAAGCCG
>CAYYHA010000258.1:0-5772 GCA_964471535.1 uncultured Myxococcia bacterium
TGAGCTGATCGAGGAGTGCCTGCAACCTGTCGCCCGCCACCCACCCCGGCCCCCTTCGATGCGACCGGCTCCCTGGCCACCGCCGACGTTCCCTGGCTCCTCTCCGCCTGCTACCGCGCCCGGGCCACGGGTCTCCTCGAGGTGCGCGGTCGCGTCGGCACCCGCACCGTCTACCTGGAGCTGGGCCGGGTCGTCGGTGCCCACTCCCAGGTCAGCGCCGAAGGGCTCTCCGAGGTCGCCTACCGCCTGGGCCGGATCACCGCAGAGGCGCGCCGCTGGCTCCTCACGAACGCGGCCGGGGTGTCGCCGCGGCGGGCGGCGCTCGCCCTCGTCGAGGGGGGCCACCTGAAGGCGCAGGAGCTCTACGACACGGTGCGCGCCCAGACCCTCGCGGCGCTCTTCGGCGCCTTCTCCGAGGACGAGGGCACCTGGCAGTGGCACGAGGTCGCCTGCGAGGAGGAGGCGCGGGTGGCCCTCCCCGAGCACCCCTTCGCCCTGGTGATGGAAGGGGTGCGCCGGAAGTACCCGATGCATCGCATCCACCGGCGCCTCGGGGGCCCGGCCACGGTGGTGGCCCTCCGGGAAGGGGCGGACCTCTCCCTCCTCGGGCTCTCCTCGCGGGAGCGGCGCATCGCCGAGCGGGTCGATGGGACCCGCAGCGCCGAGGAGCTCGTCTTCCTGGGCGGGCTCGGCGAGGAGGCGACCTACCAGGTGCTCTACGGCCTGGTGGTCACGGGTCTCGCCGAACTGAAGGTGCGCGGCCCCATGCCCGAAGGACGCGCGGGCAGCCCCGAGGTGGCCGAGGCGGAGCTTCGCATCGACCGGGAGCGCATCGAGGAGAAGTTCCGGCAGGCGGTGGATGCGGACTACTTCGAGATCCTGGGGATCACCCCAGACGCCACCGGCTACGAGATCCGCGAGGCGTGGGAGCGCCTCGTCCGGGAGTTCAATCCGGCCAACTTTGGTGCGCCCGCCTACCGCGACCTGTGGGGGAAGCTCGAGGAGATCCGCCGCGCCCTCGACGATGCCTACGAGGTGCTCCGCGACGAGGGGCTGCGGGCCGACTACCTCGAGGCCCTTCGCCGGGCCGGCGGCGGCTCCGGCGCCTAGCAGGCGCGCCGCCGCCCCGAACGGCGACGGTCGTCCCAGGCCCCGGCGCGCTTCCTTCACCGCTCGCCACGCCAGATCCCTGCGACGCTGGAGCCGCGTAGAAAGTGCTCTATACTGCTCTGGCCATGGCAGTACGCGAGATCGTCATCTGGCCCGACCCCGTCCTGACGCGGCCCGCCGAGCCCGTCGAGGCGGTGGACGCAGCGCTTCAGCCGCTCATCGACGACATGATCGAGACCATGTATGCGGCGGACGGCCTGGGGCTGGCCGCGCCGCAGGTGGGCGTGGGCCGGCGCCTCTTCGTGGTGGACGTCTCCAGCAACGAGGACGCGAAGGGGCACGGCCTGATGGTCTTCGTCAACCCGGAGATCGTGTCTGCAGAGGGCACCGTCCTCTTCGAGGAGGGCTGCCTCTCCCTGCCGGGGATCACCGTGGAGGTGGAGCGCCACGCAAAGGTGACGATGCGCGCCCTCGACCGCCATGGCGAGCCCTTCGAGGTGGAGGCGGAGGGCCTCTTCGCGATAGCGCTGCAGCACGAGCTCGATCACCTCGAGGGCAACCTCATCGTCAACCGCCTCTCCCCGCTCAAGCGACAGCTCGTCAAGAAGCAGATGGCGAAGGTGAAGGCCGAGCGGGCCAGTGCGGCTCGGCAGCCGGTCGCTGCGCCCCAATAGGAGGGGAGCCCTGCCGGGTGGGTGCGCGCGTGCTTCTGGCGATCGCCTTCGTCCTACTTTCGGCGGATCGGGTCGTATTTGCCGAGCCTCGAGGTACCTCGGGCCCCGCGGCGCCCACGCCTTGCTACCCCTGGCAGCACGGCGAGCGTCCGCCGCTGGTCGAGCGACTGATCCTGCCGCCGGGGACCCATCGCATTGCGGCGGAGGAGGGGCGCTTCGGCGCATGGCTTCGGGGTCTTCCCACCCTGCCAGGGAGGCCGACGCTCCTGCTCCACGAGGGCCAGCCCCTCAGGTCCCAGCCGATTGTTCCCGGTGGGTGGGGCCGTCGAGGTCGACACCGAAACCCTCCCGAGCGTGCGCTGCGAGCGACCGCCACTCATCGACCCCGGTCCAGCCGGCCGAGCCACGACCGCACCGTATCGCACGCCTCCTCCAGCGGAATACGCAGGTCCCAGAACATGGGGGCGATCCGGGCGTAGGCGCGCTCCACGGCCTGCCGTTTTTCGGGATCGTCGAGCCGGAGCGCGGGCTCGTCCGGACTTGGGAGCGCGCGGAGGTCCTTCCGGGTGACCATGTCGCGGGCCAGCTCGGAGGCCGTCGTCTCGATAGGGGGTAGCTGGTCGGTGGCCCGCACGATCCGGGCGACGTCCTCGTAGTGGCGCACGAAGCTGTCTGCGTCCATCGGATCACGCGCATACCGGCGCGCCATGGCGTCGAGCTTCTCGAAGAGGGTCACCAGCGGGTGAACGCAGCGCACCGCCTGTGGGCGATTGTCCTCGTACTCGCCCATGATGCCTTGGCGTTCCAAGTAGTCGTGGACGAACGAAGAGAGCCGCCTCTCCACGTACGGAACCACGCGTGCCCGCCCCACCTCGAGGCGCACGAAGGGGCTCACCGGCGCCGGGGGATTCGCGATCCGCGTGCCTGGTAGTAGCCCAAGTAGTCGGCGCTGCGCGCGCGGGGGTCGACTCGTGTGGGGTCACGCTCGATGCGAACGCCGGGCACCGCGAGGTGCGCTTCGAGGGCGTTGTAGTAGGCTTGGCGCTCCTTCACCGGGCCCTTGTTCGTGCTGGTCCAGTTCGTCACTTCCGGGAGATCGCCGACCGTCCCGGGGAGGATCATCAGGTCCAGGGCCTCGGAGAAGCGATGGATGATGCCGAAGCCCTTCGAGAGTGACGTCCCACCCTTGAACCAGATGTCGAGTCCCGTCCGGTGGAGCGCCCACAGGGTGTGGGTGACCCAGTAGTCCTTCTCGACAAGGGCCTCGGCGATTCCCACCTCCCGGGCGACGATGGCCAGGAGCTTGTCGAAGTCGGGGTCCTGGTGGACGAATCTCACGCGGCCTGTCTCGCTGCTGCATCGATGCAGCGGCGAACAAGCGCCTGGGTCTCCAAGGTGCCGTAGCGCTGGGCCATCTCGCGGAGTGTCTCCGGATTCCAGCGCCCCTCGCGCAGCGTGGCCACGAGCCCGCGCTCGAGATCGGCCAGCGAGACGCCCGCCATGCCGTGGCGCTCCAGGAGGTCGACGACGAAGTACTCGGGCGGTGGATTCTCGGGGAACAGCACCCGCCGGAGCAGGTAGCGCCTGCCGTCGAAGGTGAACTCCCCGCTGCGCTTGGTGTTGTAGACCAGGGTCACGGGGAACACGGCCGTCGAGCCGAGGCCCAGCGCGTTCCACTTCGGCGGCCCGCTGATGATAAACGGGCTGCCACCGAGGAAGGCACGGAGTAGCTCGGTGTCGCTGGCCGGCGCGGGTCCGAAGCGGCTTGGAACGGGCGCGTAGTACAGTCCGTGGGCGGCCCGCCGCAGGCGCCCCTCCCGCACGAGGCGCTTGGCCAGCCGCGTCGGGTTGGCGCTGAAGGGCCGAAGCTCCCGCGTCCGGTACGCCCGTCCCGGTTCGAGCTCTGGTTGCGTGGCTACAGGCACGAAGAACTTCGTCAGAAATCTACGGGAAAAAACATACCACTGAGAAACGGGCTCAGTCCAAGGAGTCGAGCCTGAAGCCACAGCAGCGGCTGCCTAGAGGCTGCGCGCAAAGGCGGCGAGGGCCGTTTCGAGGTCGCGGTCGCCGATGTCCAGGTGGGTCACGAGGCGAAGCCGCCGCGGTCCCACCGCGCCGACCGCCACGCCGCGCTCGCGAAGCTGCGCCTCGAGGGTGGGGGCGTCGAGGCCGGGCGCCGTGACCTCGACGAAGACGATGTTGGTCTGTACCGCCGCGACGTCGACGTCGAGTCCGGGGAGCGCGGCGAGGCCCTCGGCGAGCCGGCGGGCGCGGGCGTGGTCCTCTGCGAGCCGCTCGACGTGGTGGTCGAGGGCGTAGAGGCCGGCGGCTGCGAGGATGCCCGCCTGCCGCATCCCGCCCCCGTACATCTTCCGCAGGCGCCGGGTGCGCTCGACGAAGGTTGCGCTGCCGGCGAGCACCGAGCCCACCGGAGCGCCGAGCCCCTTCGAGAGGCAGAGGCTCACCGAGTCGAAGGCCTCGGCGAGGCGCTGCGGCGCGGTCCCGCTGGCGACCGCCGCGTTCATCAGACGCGCCCCGTCCATGTGGCTGTGCAGGCCGTACGCCCGGGCGCAGGCGGCGACGCGCCGGAGCGTCTCGACGGGCCAGACGGTGCCGCCGCCGAAGTTGTGGGTGTTCTCGACCACCACCAGGCGGGTCCGCGGGTAGGCGATGTGGTCGGGCCGGATCGCCTGCTCGAGGGCATCGGCGTCGAAGACGCCCCGGCGCCCCTGAACCGTCCGCACCTGCACGCCGGCCAGCGCTGCGGTAGCCCCGGTTTCGAAGTGGAAGGAGTGAGCGTCGGCCTCCATCACCGCCTCGTCGCCTGGCTCGCAGGCGGCGCGGATGGCCAGCTGGTTGGCCAGGGTGCCGCTCGGGACGAAGAGGGCCGCTTCCTTGCCGAGGAGCTCGGCGCAGCGCACCTCCAGGCGGCGGACCGTGGGGTCCTCGCCATAGACGTCGTCGCCCACCTCCGCCTCGGCCATCGCCTTGCGCATGCCGGCCGTGGGCTGCGTGACGGTATCGGAGCGCAGATCGATCAAAAGACGGCCACCAACTCGACCTGGGGTTTGACCACCGGCTCGAGGGGATACTTCAGGTCGCCCGTCTCGTCGACCCCGGCCATGGGCGTCACCGCGATGCCGCCGGCCATCCCGGGAAGTGCGACGGCTGGGGGCACGACGGAAAAGCGGGTGCGAAACTTCCACAGGGAGACGATCTGCGCCCCGCCGAGTCCAACGCCCTTACCCTGGCGCTCGGGCACCAGCGGCTCGGCCAGGGCCTCGCGCACCGCCTCAACCGCGAGCTGGTCGTAGCGGGGCTTGCCCGAGGAGCGCACCACCTCGACCTCGAGGAGGGTGCCGTCCGGCGCCTGTACGACGCGGACGAGCGCGTCGAGTTCGATGCCTCCGATGCGGCCAGCCGCCCAGTCGCGCCACACCGTGTGCATCTGATCGAGCTGGGCGAGCGTGGGATCGCCGCCGGTGTAGGGCTGAGGCAGGGTGTCGCCGAGGCCGCTCGGCTGCTCGCCCTCGAAGTAGGGCGTGCCCTTCTCGCCGTAGCGCCAGGCGGTACCCTGCCAGTCCTTGGCCCAGCGGGTGAGTGCCGCGACCACCGACTTGCCCGAGAGGGCGGGATCGAGGGTGCCCCAATCGGGCTCGAAGTGCCGGCCGAAGCGCTCCCGGAGCGCGCCGAAGTAGGGGTCCACGATCCCGGCTTGGACGCGGTCGCGGGCCAGCGCCTCCGTGGCCCACCGGCGCACCCGCAGGGTGATGCGCTCCTCGTCCGAGAGACCGCGGTAGGGGAGGTCGCCGCGCGTGGCTAGCTCGGCGAGGATCTCGCCTGGGAAGGGGTCGATCTCCGGCGCGGTGTCCGGGGAGGCTTCGGTCTCGCCGGGCGCCCTCGCCGGTGCCGCCTCGGTTGCCGCGGGCGCGGTTCCCGCCGCGGGCACCGACCGTGCCGTGGCCTCGCCCGTTGCCGAGGGTGGGGG
>CAYYHA010000259.1:0-5675 GCA_964471535.1 uncultured Myxococcia bacterium
GACGCCCCCCCGGGAATCATTAGGCTCGCCGCGGCGTTTCCGCGCCGGCCCGCAGGAATGCTCCAGGAAAGAGGAGGTTCGCGGATGACAGCGATGGTCGAGGCGGAGGGGCTGTGGAAGTCCTACGGGACGACCCAGGCCGTTCGCGACGTCTCGTTCCGGATCGCCAAGGGCGAGGTGGTCGGCTTCCTCGGCCCCAACGGCGCCGGCAAGTCTACCACGATGCGCCTCATCACCGGCTACCTCGAGCCCTCGGCGGGGGACGTGAAGGTCGCCGGCATGAGCGTCACCGAACACCCGCTCGAGACCCGGGCACGCATCGGCTACCTGCCCGAGAGCACGCCGCTCTACGACGACATGATGGTCATCGACTACCTCGTCTTCATGGCGCGGATGCGGGGCATGGAGGAGTCGGCCATCCGTCCCCGGCTGAAAGAGGTGTGCGCCCGCTGCGGGCTTCTCGACGTCCTCGGCAAGGACATCTCGCAGCTCTCCAAGGGCTACCGGCAGCGGGTGGGCCTTGCCCAGGCCATCGTCCACGACCCGGACATCCTGATCCTCGACGAGCCGACCAGCGGGCTCGACCCCAACCAGATCCTGGACATCCGGGAACTCATCAAGGAGCTGGGCCAGGAGAAGACGGTCATCCTCTCCACCCACATCATGCAGGAGGTGCAGGCCACCTGCTCCCGGGTGCTCATCATCAGCGACGGAAAGCTGGTGGCCGACGATACCCCCGACGCCCTGACCGAACGGGAGTCGGGCAGCCGCATCTCCGTGGTGCTCAAGCCGCGCACCGAGGAAAAGCCGCCGCCCGAGGTCGTCGAGGAGATCCTGGCGAAGCTCGAGGGGGTGCGCCGGGTGGAGGCGGAAGCGACCCAGAACGGCGTTCTCGCCTACCGCATCTACGCCGAGGGACAGAAGGACCCGCGGGAGGCCATCTTCGACACCGCGGTGAAGGAGAACTGGGTGCTCCTCGATCTGCACCGGGAGCAGGCCTCGCTCGAGGAGACCTTCCGGAAGCTGACCAAGGGGGAGGGCTGATCCATGCGCCAAGTACTCACCCTCGCCGGCCGCGAGCTGCGCGGCTACTTCGACTCCCCGGTCGCCTACATCGTCGCGACCGTGTTCCTGGGCTGGAGCGGCTGGATGTTCTTCACCCAGGCGCTCCTGTCGGAGCAGGCGAACATGCGCCCCTTCTTCGCCCCCTCGCCGCTCTCCCCGTCGATGCTGCTGGTGATTCTCGTGCCGGCGCTCACGATGCGGCTCATCGCCGAGGAGAAGCGCACGGGGACCATCGAGCTGCTCACCACCCTGCCCATCCGGGACAGCCAGGTGATCACCGGAAAGTTCCTGGGGGCCTTCGCGATGCTCGCCATCGTCCTCTCCCTCACCCTCGTCTTCGCGGTGACGCTCGATCTCTTCGGTGACCTCGACTGGGGGCCGGTGCTGGCCGGATACCTAGGACTCTTGCTCTTCGGCGCGGCCCTCACCGCGCTCGGCCTCTTGTGCAGCACCCTCACCCGCAACCAGGTCATCGCCTTCATCGTGGCGTTCCTCGTCTGCGCGGCGCTCTACTTCGTCTACTGGCTTCGCGGGTGGCTCTTCCCGGCGGCGGAGGGGGTCCTCGAGTACCTCTCGGTCTCCTTCCACCTCGACAACCTGGCTCGCGGCGTCATCGACACCCGTGACGTCGTCTACTACCTGACGCTGGCCGGCGGCGCCCTCTTCCTCGCGGTGCGCTCGCTGGAGCGGCAACACAACTAGGGGGTCCGAGATGAGCAAGTACCTCGACCGACTCCTCTATGTCGCCGCAGTCCTAGGCAGCCTCGTCCTGCTCAACGCCCTCGCCCGCGCCCACTTCGGCCGCGTCGACCTGACCGAGGACCACCGCTACACCCTCTCCGAGGCCACCCGGAACACCCTCGAGAGCCTGCCGGATCCGGTCACCGTACGCGCCTACTTCTCGGCGGACCTGCCGGCGCCCTACTCGGCCACCGCCCGTTACGTACGGGACCTCCTCGAGGAGTACCACACGGCCAGCGGTGGAAAGGTGCGTTTCGAGTTCATCGATCCCGTGGCCAAGGAGACAGAAGAGGACAAGGAGACGAAGAAGGAGGTCAAGCGCGACATCTTCGGACGGCCCGTGCGCGAGATGACCAGCGTCGAGCGCGAGCTGGAGAGCCTGGGGATCCCTCCGGTGCAGGTGCAGGTCAGCGAGGAGGACGAGATCCAGGTGAAGCGGGCCTACATGGGCATCGCTGTCCTCTACGGAGACAAGAGTGAATCGATCCCCGTGGTACAGGACACCGACGGACTCGAGTACGAGCTGACCCGCATCATCCGAAAGCTGACGCGGGAGAAGCCGCCGAAGGTGCTCGTCGCCAAGGGCTTCGGTGTCGAGGATCCCCAGCAGGCCTACGGGCAGCTGTGGCAGCTCCTCTCGGCGGACTACACCGTCGAGGCGGTGGACCTCGGTGCAGAGGAGCCGAAGCTCCCCGACGACGCGGATGCCCTCCTCGTGATCGGCCCCAAGGAGCCGCTCTCCGAGAAGGCCAAACGGGCGATCAACACCTTCGTCATGCAGGGCCGCCCGGTTGCCTTCTTCGCCGGCCCCATCGAGCCGGATCTGCAGCGTCTCCGCGCAACTCCCTTGCAGCACGGCCTCTCGGATCTGCTCTCCTCTTGGGGGGTGAAGATCGAGGAGGGTCTGGTGGTGGACCCGGAGTGCGCGACGATTGCGGTCACACAGCAGCGGGGCTTCATGCGGATCCAGCAGCCGGTGCCCTACCCCTTCATCCCCACGCCCAAACAGCTGGACCCGAACCACCCCATCACGCAGGGCCTCGGTGGCGTCAACTTCCCCTTCGTCAGCCCGCTCTCCGTCACCCCGATGGATGGGGTGGAGGCGACGGTGCTGGCCGCGTCCTCGCCGCAGAGCTGGGTGGTCAAGCCACCCTACGACATCAACCCGCTGCAGCGGTGGACACAGGACAAGGTCACCGAGCAGGGGGCCCATCCGCTGGCTGTCGCGCTGACGGGAAAGCTCCCCAATGCGTTTGCGGTCTCTTCGCCCGAAGGGGGTGAGGCGTCCGATGCTGGCCCCGAAGCGGCCGAGAACGGGCGGGTGGTCGTGGTGGGCACCCATCTGTTGCTCGCCGACGAGTTCATGGGGGCACCGAACGCCGCACTGGTGATGAACCTCATGGACTGGATGCTCGAGGACGAGGCGCTCTTGGCGGTGCGGACCCGCGGCCTGCGCGCCCGCCCCCTGGAGATCGAGGGCGGCGCCCGATCGGCCCTGAAGTGGGGCGACGCCGTGGGGCTGCCTGCGGTCTTCGTGCTCTTTGGACTCGTGCGCTGGCGTATGCGGGAGGCCCGGCGCAAGCGGGTGACGCTCTAGGAGGAGGGTCGGCACGATGCAACGGAGAACCATCGTCGCACTGGGCGTCTTCGCCGTGCTCCTGGTCGCGACCCTGGCGTCGGCGGCGCGGCGTGAGGAAGGCGGGATCTCGCGCCTCGATTTGAGCGGCATCGACACCAGCACCATCGACACCATCGTCATCGAGGGCGAGGAGACCACGACCCTCGTGAAAGACGGCGAGAATTGGAAGACCGATGGGCGGCGTGCCGACCAAAGCGCCGTCGATGCGGTCTTGAAGGCGCTCGGACAGGTGAAGAGCACCCGCCTCGTCACGCAAAATCCCGACCGCTTCGCCACCTACGAGGTGGACGACGAGAAGGGCCTGAAGGTGACCTACCAGCGAGGCGACACCGTGGTGGCGAGGCTCGTCATCGGAAAGGGCATCCGTGGCGGTACCAACATCCGCGTGGGGGACGAGGTCTACGCGGTCAAGGGCGTCTACCGCTACACCTTCGACCGCAAGAAGCCGCGGTGGTACGACCTGCGCCTCTTCCCCGAGCTCGCCGAGGCGGACCTGAGCAAGGTGAAGGTCGATCTCGCCAGTGGCGAGTCCTACACCCTCGTACGCGGGGAGGATGGCACCTGGTCCCTCGAGTCGGGTCCGCGGCCCCAGGGCTTCCGGTTCGATGCTCAGCAGGCAAAGTCGCTCGTGAGCACGCTGGTCTCGGTGCGCGCCAAGGACATCGAAGCGGGGCCTGCCAAGCCCGGCGCCAACTGGGACACCCTCACCCTGGAGACGCCGACGGGGAGCACGGTGCTGAAGATTGCGCCCAAGGCCGAGGGTGACAGCGACGTGAAGGCCGTGGTGCAGGGCCGAGAGGACGTCTACGTGCTCTACGCAGCCACCGCCGACCGCCTGCGCCGGCCCCTCGAATCACTGCGGGACCTCTCCTTGGTCTCGGTGGACCCGGAGAAGGTGGTCGAGATGGAGATCTCGGGGAAGGACGGCCGCGTGCACTTCGTCAAGAAGGACGGAACCTGGACGCTCGCCGAGGGACAGACGGTGCCCGACGGCTTCGAACTCGATCCCGCCCTCGTGGACAGCCGGGTCCGTGCGGTGGCGCGGGCGCGCGCCATGGCCGTCGCCGCCCCCACCGACCGCTTCGGCCCCGACCCGGGCAACACCTGGGTGAAGCTGGTCGTGGCGCCCGCCGCGGCTGAGCAAGAGGGAAGCAAGCAGGGGGCCGAAGCAGAGGGCGCCCCAGAGCACGCGGGCGCCAAGGGCGCAGCACAGGGCGAAACCGTGCTCCTCCGTTTCGGCAAAGAGGTGAAGGACGGCGACCGCACCCTGGTGCTCGTGCGCGGCAACGCCGACGATCTCACGTACCGGGCGGCCACCTACCTGCGCGACTCTCTCACCTCCGGTCTCGATGCCTTCAAGAAGCGGCCCCCCATGGCCGGCCCGCCGGGCGGCGGCTTCGATCCGGAGCAGCTCAAGGGCCTGCCCCCCGAGGTCCGAAAGCAGCTGATGCAGCAGCTCCTGCAGGGTGGTCACTGAGCCCGCAGGGCCCCGGCGACCCCACCCAGTTCGCCCCGCCTCCTCAGAAGGCGCCGGTCACGGTGCAGGTGCGCCCAAAGAGCGATCCGCCCCCCTCCCGGACACCGGGAATCTCGATGGAGCCGCCGGCGATGGGCTGCGTGGAAGCAACGGTGACCGTGACCGTCGCGGAAGCAGCTGCTGGAACGTCGAATGGCATCCACCAGTCGCCGCTGCCCGGAACCTGGGCCACGGGGAGGATCTCCCGGTCGGAATTCATGAGCCGAAGCCGGTCTGAGCTCGGCACTTCGATGGCGCTGTCACGGTGGTTCTCGATGCGCAGGCGCACCTTCATACCGCCGCGCGGCAGCAGCAAGGGCATCGGCGGGACCTGTTCGAAGCCCGCCACCTGGACCCGAATCCCATCACACCCGCCGGCGGTGCCACCGGGTGCGTGCCGCCTCGTAGGGCGCGGCTGCGGCGACGGAACGGGCGCACCGAGCTCGGTCAGCAGCTGCGCCACGCCCCAAGGGTCGGGCATGCCACCAGCGGGCGCCCGCGGGGAGTCCGTCTGGGACGTGCCAGCAGCACTCCCTACGCGTTGCCCTTGGACGACCGGCGGGCTGTCCTTGCCTGGCCTCTCCCCACCAGCGGGCGAGGTCTCGAGCACCCTGGCTACGAGCGCCTTCAGCGCTTCGCTCCCAGTCTCACCGACCGCTTCGGCAAGAGAGGGCAGCTCGCATTGTGGCAGGGCGGTGTCGGAGTCCCATTCGC
>CAYYHA010000260.1:0-5670 GCA_964471535.1 uncultured Myxococcia bacterium
CCTCCCCCCCGTGCCGGCGGACGTCCGCCCCGGTCTGACACTGTCCGTCTCCGTCGACGTGCTCAACGCCCTCTTCGATGCGGCGTGGCGGGCAGGGGCGCTCTCGGCCCTGGCTCGGGATCCGGCCTTCCTGCGCCGGGTCAACGCGCGCCTGGCGGGCATCGCTTCCTTCCGCCTCGAGTCGGTGACGCTCGGACTCCCTCCGGTTGCGACGCTCTCCGATGCGGGGCTCGGGCTCACCGTCGCGGAGGTGGAGCTCGGTCTCGAGGATCGCGACGGACAGCGGCGCCGCCTCGTCGCCGCGGGGCACTCGGCGGTCGAAGCCACGCCCCGCGGGGACACTCTCTCGCTGCGGCTTCGGGCGACCGGTGCCGAGGGGAGCTGTACCACCGCGTCCGGCGAGGGCGTGACGCGCTGGCCCTGCTACCCCGAGGTACTGCGGAGCCTCGGCGACGTGCTCGCCCGCCGCGGAGCGCTTTCGGTACGCCTGCCGGACCGCTTGAGCGCCGGGCCTCTGCGAATCGTCGTGCAGGAGGTGACCACCGTCGAGAACGCCCTCCACCTCCACGCCGCGCTCGAGCCCTAGCGCCGCCACCTACCCGGGCGGCCGGCGGCAGCCGTTGGCAGGGGCGCCGGCGCCTGGCATGCTCGGATGCATCTTTGGTGCACGAGACGGGGTGGGTGCGCGCTGAGCACCGGCAGCCTGGAGCGCGGGCGCCCCGAAGGAGAGGAGCCATGGACCGCGCGACGCATGCACCCCGCGTACTCGCCCTTGCGGCCTGCCTGGGGATCGCCCTCGAGCCGACCCTCGCCGCTGCGGGGCCCGGGGTGCCCGAGACCCTCGAGGTCGAGATCGCCGGGGTGCCGGCGCGGCTCACCGTCTCCAGCGTCCTCCCATCGAAGCCCCCCGGACGCTACGGGCCGGCGAAGCTCCTCGACGGGAAGCTCTCCACGGCCTGGGTGGAGGGCGATCCTGGCCCGGGGAAGGGCGCCACCCTCTCGGTGCGTTTCGAATCGCCGGTGGCGATCGACGGGATCGCCTTCGTGCCCGGCTACCAGAAGAACGATGCGGTCTTCCTCGGAAACGCCTTCCCCATCGCCCTCGGGGTGAAGATGGGCTCGCGCAAACTGACGCTCCAGGTCCCGGCAACCGAAGAGAGCGCCTCGGACGCAGCTGGCGACCCCATCTGTCGGATCAGTGCGCCGGCTCGGAAAATCCCTTGGCGGGTCCTGCTCCTCGCAAAGCCGGTGAAGACCACCACGCTGACTCTCTGGGTCGAGGATGTCTATCCGGGCCGGCGCTGGGAAGACCTGCCCATCTCGGAGCTGCGCGTGATCCCCGCCGGGGGCACGCCGAAGCGCGTGCCCCGGGAGGTGCGCCGCGCCCTCGACCTCTTGCGGGCGATCCGCGCTGAGGCGGGGCTGTCCGCCTCACGCTACGCGAAGACGGTGGAGGTGGGACCGGTGGAGCCCGGTCGCGCAGAGCGTCTCTTCGAGCAGTCCTATCGGGACGATCTGCCTCCGGACACGCCCTATCCCCTCGCGACGGTCTCCGAGAGCCGCGCCGCCGCCGCCCAAGCGAAGTCCCGCGCCGCCCGCTTCTTCGCGGCCATGCGGCCCCACCTCCTCGATCACCTCGTCGCCGTCGGGAGCCGCCACCTCTTCGGGCCCACCTCGGAGAGCTTTGGGGACGGGGAGTGGGTGGACCTCCACCCCGTCGTCGCCTTCGACCGCAAGGGGCGGATCGCGGGCCTCTACGAGGTGCCCCGCTTCGATGGTGCGCCAGGCTGCGGCGGACTGCCCGACACGCTGGGGGTACAGCGCCCGGATCGCGCCGGCGACGCCACCCCGTAGACGGGACCCTGGCAGCGGCGTCCGGCGCGCCGACGCAGCCGGCGGCGCGGTGAAGGCTGGCGTCGACTGAGACGTCCTTCTCTGCTACGCCACTTCCCACCCCGGGGCGCACTCGGCTCGGCGCCCCCCGCCCTCGGAGGTCTTTCATGATTCGGCATCCGCACTGGCGCCCTGCCGCCCTCACCGTCGCCCTCTTCACCGCCCTCTTCACTTCGAGCGGCTGCTTCTTCGGGGGTGGCACCGACTCGGTCATCGACACCTTCGAGCCCGCGAAGGTGGACGACGCCGAGGATGCGGAGAAGCTGGCGGGCCTGAGCGCACCCAACCTGTACTTCACTGGCATGTCGCCCCTCTTCTTCGTCGAGCTCGCTGCGAGCCTTCCGGAAAAAGACCCCAACTGTCCGGTGGTCGAAGAGGACGGAGACACCACGACCTACTCGGGCGAGTGCACCACGCAGAGCGGCACCGAAGTCTTCGGCCGGGCCACCGTGGTGAAAACCGGCGAGTTCGGAATCGACTCCGGCTCGCTCTCGGGCAGTGTTCCCATCGGCACCTTCACCTACGAGGGCTTCGGCTACCGCGCCTCGCAGAGCTGCGACGACGGCAGCAAGAAGGAAGTCGAGCTGCGCTTCGATGGACGGCTCGAGAGCAAGGAGACAGGCAGCGGAGCGTACGCCTTCGCAATCGATCTTTTGGGCAAGGGCGATCTCCTCGACTCCAAGACCTGCACCCTGACGCCTGACGGAACCTTGGCGCTCGTGTACTCGGGGACCTTCTCGGGCGAGAAGCCGAATGGTGAAGGGCAGTATCAGAAGACCACCTGGAACGGCTCGGGCCGCCTCGGGCAGACCGACCTGGGACGGGCCTCCGCCACCACCCACGACGAGGTCGTCGACGCGACGGTGTGCGGGTACGAGGCGCTCTCCGGGAGCACGCAGATCTCGGCAGCCAAGGAGGTGCTCGTCACCTACGACGGAGAGAGCGACTGCAGCATGGACGCGACGGTGAAGTGGTCCCTCGACGGGGCGGAGCAGGGTGAACTCAAAGGCGTCTCTTGCGCGACGGGCGGGGGCTCGGCCTCTGCGGCGGCGCTCTTGTTCGTGCTCGCCGGGCTTCGGATTCGCCGGCGCCGCTAGCGCCCGCCGCGCGCCGTCTTGCCGGCGGACGCTGTCACTTTGGGCCTACGCCGCCCGTAGCCCCATCTCCACACGGCTCTTTCGCCACCCCCGAGCGGGGGATAGGATTCGCCAGATCGTGGCGATGGGGACAAACGAAATCCCGGAGCGCTTCGGGAAATACACCGTCGAGCGTCGCATCGCGGTGGGAGGAATGGCCGAGGTGTACCTCGCCACCACACCACCGCCGGTGGTGCGACGGGTCGCCATCAAGCGCATCCGCCCCATGATGGCCACCGAGGCGGACTTCGTCACGATGTTCATCGACGAGGCCCGCGTCGCCGCCGCCTTCGACCATCCGAACATCGTCCGCGTCCTGGACTTCGAGGCCGCCGACGAAGCAACCGGCGCGCCCTATCTGGTGATGGAGTACATCGACGGGCCGGACCTGCGACGCATCATCTTCGAGGCGGCCAGCAAGAAGCTGTGGATCCCCTTCGACATCGGCGCGAGCATCGTGGCGAAGGCGGCGCGAGGCCTCGACTACGCCCACCGCTTCGCCGGGCCCGATGGGCGGCCGCTCGACGTGATCCACCGCGACCTGAGCCCTCAGAACATCATGCTCACCACCGGAGGGGTGGTGAAGGTGGTGGACTTCGGCATCGCCAAGGCCGCAGGGCGCAACACGCGGACCCAGGCCGGCGTGATCAAGGGGAAGTACGCCTACATGGCACCAGAGCAGGTGGAGGGGCGGCCTCTGGATCCCCGCACCGACATCTTCGCGCTGGGCATCCTCCTCTACGAGGTGATGACCTACGTGAACCCCTTCCGGCACGAGCGGGACGAGGCCACCCTGCTCGCGGTCACCGGCGAGGATCCGGTCCACCCCAAAGAGCGCCGGGCCGACCTCCCAGACGACCTGTGCCGCATCGCGCTGAAGGCGCTGGCCAAGGATCCCGCGGAGCGCTTCCAGACCGCAGGGGAGTTCGCAGACGCCATCGAGGCGGCCGTGGCGACGCGGCGAACGCCGGTCACCGAAGCCCACCTCGCCGACTTCCTCGAAGGGCTCGAGGCGATGAGCCATCCCGGGGACACCCCAGAGGTGCCACCGAAGCAGGAGAAGGACTCGGTGATCTCGGAAGCGGGCCTCGCCGCCTACGCCCGGGAGAGCGCCCGTACGGTGGCTGCCCTTCCCGCCTTCGACGAGGGACCGGAGACTGAGGCACCCGCCGGTGAAGCTTCGGGCGCGGCGCCGTCTTCCGGGCAACCGTCCACCCCCGAGGCCCCGGCCAGCGCCGCAGCCACGCCCGACCTGGCCGGGGCACCGGAGGCCAAGGAGGCAGAGGGGCCCCTCGCGCGCGACGACGCCCCCCCGGCGGTCGCCTCGGCACCCACCCAGATCCGGGGGAGCGCGGCGCCGGTATCCGCCCAGGCGCGCGCAGCCTCTCCTCTGAAGAGTGTGGCCCTGTGGATCGCCGCGCTGGCCTTGCTCGGAGCCGTGGCCGGTGCGGCTGCGGGGCTCCTGCAGCGGCTCTTCTAGGCGCTGCACCGGGCCTCGGGACGATCCCGCGAGGCCTCTTCGGCGCACCGGGTCGGCTGGCGCTACTCGCTTTCCTCGAAGGTATTGCCGCCGAGGTCCTGAATCTCCCCGGCCCCGAGGAGGCGGCGCTTGCCCCGGATGGTGGAGTTCTTCACGTGCACCGTTCCGGCACCCTTGATCTCGAAGGCGATGGGTGCCTCCAGGGTCACGCCATCGAGGTAGACGTCGCCGGCTCCGGTCACCACGATGCCCTTCTCCTTGCTCTGCAGGGTCACGCCGGAGAGATGGAGATCGCCGCTGCCGCGAACGTGCGCCCCGATCCGTCCTGCCTCGATCGCCGAGTCCTTGACCGAGACGTCACAAGCCCCCGCCACCTCGACCGCGACCGGCGCACGGATCGCTCGGCCCGAGACGGCGACGTCCTCGGTCCCGCGGCAGCGCACCGTGCCCTTCTTCCAGGCCCGAAGATCGTGCCGGCGCTTCGCCTTGATCCGCGCCTTCCCGCCGTCCCCCTTGATCTCGACCGACTTACCGCGGACCTTCACCGTCGTGTCCGCGTCCTTCACCACCACGCCCTTCTTGCCGACCTTCACCGTCGTACCGTCGTCGTCCTTCACCACGACGCCGCCCTTGCCGACGGCGACCTGCGCCGAGAGCGGCATGGCGAGCGCGCTGGCGAGAAAGAACGTGGCCCCTACTGCTACGAAACGTCCCATGGTTCCTCCCTGTCGCGGGCGGCAGCCGCCGGTGGCTGCGCGCGTCTCCTCCCAAGCTGTATACGAGACGCCTCCCTCCGCATAGCATTCACGCGCCCATGGCCCATCCGGCTGCCGCACCCCGCATCCTCCGCCCCTCCCGCGCCGTCCTCTCGGCGGCGCTCGACGCCATCCGGCGCTTTCGCCTCATCGCGCCCGGCGATCGCATCGCCGTCGGGGTCTCGGGGGGCAAGGACTCCCTCCTCCTCCTCGCGGTGCTCGCCGAGCTGTCCCGGCGGGGGGACTTCGACTTCCACTTCGAGGCGGTGCACCTCGATCAGGGGCAGCCCGGCTTCGACCGCGCGGCCTTCTCCGCGGCGCTCGCGCCCTTCGACGTGCCGCTTCGTGTCCTCACGCGGGACACCTGGTCGGTGGTCTCGCAGCGACTCGGGCCGGAGGAGATCCC
>CAYYHA010000261.1:0-5666 GCA_964471535.1 uncultured Myxococcia bacterium
GGGTGGTCTTGCCGTGGTCCACGTGACCAATCGTGCCGATGTTTACGTGCGGCTTGGTACGCTCGAACTTCTCCTTGGACATGGAGATCTCCGGTCGTGTTGAGTGGGTTGAAGGGAAGATGAAGATAAGGAAGTGGAGCCCTCGACCAGACTTGAACTGGTGACCTCGTCCTTACCAAGGACGCGCTCTACCTCCTGAGCTACGAGGGCATGGATGGGGCGAACCTCTGGGAATGCCGTGGATCCAGTCGAAAGGTGAGCGGGAGACGGGACTCGAACCCGCGACAGCCAGCTTGGAAGGCTGGAGCTCTACCAGCTGAGCTACTCCCGCGCAGGACGGGCGGAAGCGACGAGCAGCTCCGGCCACCGGGCCGGCGCGTGGCCGGTGCCGACCCGCCCGGCGGCGACCGATGGTGCCATGCTTCCGCGGGCCGTTCCTCGGGCCCACCGCTGTGGTGGAGGGGGGTGGATTCGAACCACCGAAGTCGAAAGACGCCAGATTTACAGTCTGGTCCCGTTGGCCACTTGGGTACCCCTCCGGGAGCTTCCTATTCCGTTGTGCGTATGGATGTCTCGTGTGTGGGTCGATCTCGGTGCGAGCGCGCTCGATGCGTGCTTCGGGTGTTCTCTGCTGTCTTGAACGGGGCTGCGTCGAGGTAGCTGGCAGAGGGGCTCGAACCCACGACCTGCTGATTACAAATCAGCTGCTCTACCAACTGAGCTATGCCAGCAGGACGGACCCCACCTGGAAGCGCGGCTATATAGAGGGGTTGGGGGGGCGTGTCAACCGTCCACTGCGCGGCGCTGGCGGCGGACCTCCCAGAGGAGGATGGAGGCAGCCACGGCGGCGTTGAGGCTGCCGGGGCGGCCCCCCATGGGGATGCGGACGAGGAGGTCGCAGCGCTGCCGGATGCCCGGGCGGATCCCGCTGCCCTCGCCGCCCACGACCAGCGCGAGGGGCCCGGTGAGGTCGACCTGGTCCGCGGCCTCCGCCCCCTCCGGATCGGCCGCGGCGAGCCACAACCCCGCCTCGCGGAGGCGATCCAGGCTGCGGCCGAGGTTGGTCACCGTGACCACGGGCAGGTGGAACGCCGTACCCGCCGAGGCCTTCACCGCCGCCTCGCTCATGGCCGCCGCCCGATCCCGGGGCACCACGACCCCATCGGCCCCCAGGTAGTAGGCCGAGCGCACGATGGCCCCGAGATTGCGCGGATCCTGGACCCGGTCCAGGAGAAGGAGGAGCGGGTCCCGCGCCGCCTCCTGGGCGGAGGCCACCAGATCGAGGGGATCGGTGACCACCGGGAGGGCCGCCGCCCCCGGTTTCAGCCGCAGGACCACCCCCTGGTGCCCCGGCGTTCCCGCCATCGCATCGAGGGTGCTGCGGTCCACGCGCCGCATCGGCACCCGGGCCCGCTTCGCCAGGGCTGCGATGCGGCGCATCGGCCCTCGACCCGGCGGCCGCGTGTACAGGAGCGCCTCGGCAGCATCGGGCCGGGTGCGCAGCGCCTCGACCACCGGATGCACACCGGCCACGATGGGGCCCTCGCCCGCCATTACTCGGCGGTCGTCGCGACCGGCACCTCGAAGTGCCCCTCGAAGGGCGGCGAGCAGGTGCTGGGATTGCAGATCACCGTCTTGTACCGCCCTGTGAGGCGGCCGCCGGCCGCCGGAATGGCGCCGGCGGGCACCTGCCAACGCGCCCGCTCTGCCTTCTCCCCCTCGTGCGTGCCCTCGAAGTGCACCGCGCCCCGGGTCAGCTCCGCGGCGCCTGCACCCCCGGCCCCTTGCAGGACCACCTTCAGGCCGGGATAGGCGGTGTTGACGAACCACCCCGGGCGTGCGGCCAGTACGAGCGTGGGCGATCCGCCCGCGGGCGCCTCCACCCGCACCTCGATGTGCTCGGCCCAGGGGGAGGCCGCCTCGGCTCCGGCACCCGGCTTCGCGGCCTCGGCGGGCGCCCCCTGCGCGTGAGCCGCCCGTTGGCCGCCCGCCGGCGCCCCGGCGCCTGCCGCCGCCGTGGAGCCCGCACCACGCGCCCCAGGCTCGGCCCGCGTGCACGCGGGGGCCCCGGCGAGGAGCAGCGCGCAGAGGAGCCCCGGGGCGAGGCGGCGGGCGCGAGCAGGCGGCGACAACAGAGGCAGGGCGAGGGCGATCGTGGGTGAAGGCATGCGTCTTCCTCTAAGGGATCCCGCCGGGCCGGGCAAGGGTCTGTCCTCGCCCGGGACCGACGCGACCCGAGGGCTGCCTCGGGGCAACGTGGGCCCAGGCATCCCCGTTCAGGACGCCTGCGGCGACGCCCCCGGCCGTCGGGGGCAGGCGGAGGCTGGCGGAGCCCCGAGGGTCGGCCGCCCCCGTGGCGGCCACCTGCCGCGGGGCGGCGCTGGCCCGGACCTCCCCTGCGGCGGCGGGGTGCGTAGTGACCTACGCAGTGTCGACGGGGTGCCACCCTGGCGCCTCAGCGGATCGTGCCTAGGCTCCTCGTATCGGGCGTTTGACGCAGTGCGCTGCCTTGGCCCGGATCCTGCTTCACCGCGACAGCCAAGTCAGACAACGAGGAAAAGGATGCAGCTTCCCGTCCCCCAGCTCCAAGGCACCCCGGCGCACCGCCAGCGGCCCGGGCAGCCCGTCCCGGCGTCCGAGGGGGCCGCGCGGCCAGGAGAACCCCCGCGCGTGGCAGTGCTCCTCAACGCCAACGCCCGTGGGGTGACACCGCGGGTGGTCCAGACGGTGGCCGAGGTGGTCCCCGGCGAGGACCTCTACCTCTCCCGCTCCCTCGAGGAGGCGGAGGCCATCGCCCGGGAGGTGCGCCGCCAGGCCTACCCGGTGGTGCTCACCGGGGGCGGGGATGGCACCTTCATGGGCTTCCTCAACGCGCTGGCACGGGTCTGGCGCGGGCCCTGGGCGCCGGGGGACAGCACGGGTGCGGCGCGCCCCCTCCCTCGGATGGGGGTGCTTCGCCTGGGCACCGGCAACGCCCTCGCCCGCTATGCGGGCGCACGGGGCCTGTGGCGGAGTGGGGTGCTCGATGACATTCGCACCGTCCGCGCGGGGGTCGCGCAGGCCACGCGTCGCCTCGACCTCATCGAGGTGGAGGGCATCCGTGCCCCCTTCCTCGGCCTCGGCTACGACGCCCTCATCCTCAACAACTACGGCGCCTGGAAACGGCGCCTGTCGGCCGGGCCCCTCCGATTCCTCGCCTCGGGCCCCCTCGGCTACACCTTCTCCATCCTCGGCATGAGCCTGCCGCAGGCGGTGATGACGCCTCCGACCCACGTGCGGGCGGTGAACGTCGGCCCCACCGCCTACCGGATCGGACCCGGCGGCGAGGTCGACGGGGAGGTTCCTCCGGGCGGCGTGCTCTACGAAGGGCCGGTGAATCTGTGTGCCGCGGGCACCTGCCCCTACTACGGCTACGGCTTCAAGATCTTCCCCTTCGCCACCGCCCGCCCTGGCTTCTTCCAGCTGCGCTTCTCGCACGTGCCGGTGCACCAGATCCTCGCCCACCTGCCTGCGATCTGGCGCGGCCGCTACCGCTCGCCGCACCTCGTCGACTGCTGGGCGCAGGCGGTCCGTCTCGACTTCGACCGCCCGGCGCCCCTGCAGGTGGGAGGCGACGCCGCGGGGTGGCGCGAGTCCCTCGAGCTGTCGGTGTCGCCCGAGCCGGTGGAGATCGTCGACTTCGCCGCCGCTCGCCGGCTGCTCCAGGCGGCGGCCCGGCAGCGGGAGCGTCTCACGCCGGGCCTGCGCGCCCCCACCGCCGGCGGTTGAGGACCCCCTGCCGATGGCCTCCGTGGGCCGTTCGCGCCCCGGCGGACCGACTGCCTTGCCGGCAGGCGGTCCCTAGAGGAGGCACTAGAGGAGGTTCGCCGCCAGCTCGGCGAGCGGGCTTCGCTCCCCCTTGGTGAGGGTGACGTGGCCCGCCAGCGCCTCGTCCATGAAGCGGTTGACCACGTGGACCAGACCGTTGTTCGTGGAGTCCACGTAGGGGTTGTCGATCTGGTAGGGGTCGCCGGTGAGCACGATCTTCGTATCGTCCCCCACCCGGGTCACGATCGTCTTCACCTCGTGGGGCGTTAGGTTCTGCGCCTCGTCCACGATGATGTACTGCTGCGGGATAGACCGGCCCCGGATGTAGGTCAAAGGCTCGATCTCCATGATGCCCAGGTCGATGAGCTCGTGGTAGCTGCGCCCTGCCTTCTTGTCCGCCCGGGACAGGCCCATGAGGAACTCCACGTTGTCGTAGATGGGCTGCATCCACGGGTTCAGCTTCTCCTCCACGTCGCCGGGGAGGTAGCCGATGTCCCGGCCCAGGGGGAAGATGGGACGGCTGACCAGAACCTTGTGGTAGACCGCCTCCTCCATGGTCTTCTGCAGGCCCGCGGCAATGGCGAGCAGCGTCTTGCCGGTGCCCGCCTTCCCCACGATGGTGACCAGCTTCACCTCGTCGTTGAGGAGCAGGTCGAGGGCGAAGGCCTGCTCCTTGTTCCGAGGCCGGATCCCCCACACCCCTTCCTTGGGGAACTTGATGAGGGGAACGAGCGCCCCATCGGCGGCTCGGTACTTCGCCAACGCCGTGTGCGAGGTGCTGTGCGCGTCCTTGAGGTGGACGTATTCGTTGGGCCGAAAGGGCGGCTCCTCCACCGGCGGATCGAGCACGCCCTCCCGATAGAAGCGGTCGATCTCCGCCGCATCGACGAGAAGCTCTCGAACCCCCGAGTACAGCTCCTCGACGTGGCCGACCGGCTCCTCCTGGAAGTTCTCGGCCACGAGCCCCAAGGCATCCGCACGGATCCGCAGGTTGCTGTCCTTGGTGATCAGCACCGCCTGCTGGTCGGGGTGCCGGTCGCGCACGTCGAGGGCCACCGAGAGGATCCGGTTGTCGGTGACGTGGCGGTTCGCGTACTCGGCGGGAATCTCCCGGTCCGTGAACGCCACCCGGAGCTGGCCGCCGTTGTCGAGAGGAACGCCTTCGCCGAGGCGACCCCGCCGCCGCAAGTCGTCGAGGTAGCGCGAGACCTGCCGTGCGTTGCGTCCCACCTCCGAGAGGTCGCGCTTGAAGTTGTCGACCTCCTCGATGACGTAGATGGGGATGATCACGTTGTTGTCGGCGAAGGAGAAGAGCGAGCGCGGATCGTGGAGGAGGACGTTGGTATCGAGGATGAAGTTCTTCTTCGGCGAGCCGCCCTCCCGTTCGAGCTCGGCCCCCTCGCTGCGCGGCTGCGGCGCCGGCTGCCGGGCGGGCTCCGCTGCAGGATTGGGCTGCTCCTCCTGGGCCGGATCGGTCGAGCGCTGCCCTTCGGCCTGCGCGACCTGCACTCCGGCCGCCCCCGCGGCGCGCAGTGGATCGTTCTTCACCCTTGGAATGCTACCCCTGCCCCAGAAGGCGCGACAATCCCCGCAACGAGCGCGACCCCGCGACGACGCCCAGCCCACCGCTGCGCGACGCGCTCGCCACGTGCCGCACGTCTGGCCTGGCTGCGTGCCCGGGGGAAGCCTTGGTACCATCACCTGGCCTGCCGCCGCGTCGCCCCTGCCCCGGGCCCCGACCTTTGCGGCTGGCCCCCCACCATGGACCCATCGGACGCGACCCTCCCCGAGCACGGCTTCGCCGTGCTGCCCGGCCTCTACGACCGCGGGGCCTGCGCGCGGCTGCGCAGCGCCCGCCT
>CAYYHA010000262.1:0-5534 GCA_964471535.1 uncultured Myxococcia bacterium
GCCCTCGCCGAGGCCGACCTCTTCGTCAGCGCCAGCCTGTGGGAGAGCTTCGGCATGGCCGCCGACGAGGCGCTGGCCCACGGCCTGCCCGTCGTCTGCACCACCGGAGGCGCCCTGCCCGAGACGGTGCCCGCGGCGGCAGGGCGCCACGTGCCCCCCGGGGACGCAGTGGCGCTCGCCGAGGCCATCGCGCACCTCCTCACCCATCCCGAGGAGGCGGCCGCGGCGGCGGCGGCCGCACGGCGCCACGCCGAGACCCGCTACGGATGGATCGACGCGGCACGCGCCCTCTTGCGTCACCTCGACGGCGGCGTGTAGGCGGCCCAGGCGTCGGGCGCCTCCCACAGGCGCACCTGAAGCCCGTCGAGCCCCTCCGGGTCGAAGGATTCGAGCAAACGCTCGGTGAAGAGGCGGACGAAGTGCTCGAGGCTCGGGTTGAGCCCCTCGAACTCGGGGAGATCGTTGAGCGTTCTCTCCTCGTAGCGGCGGACCGTCCGCTCGAGCGCCTCCTTCACCGCATCGATGTCCACTAGGAAACCGTGCGCATCCAGGCGCCGGCCGCGAAGGCGAAGCTCCACCCGGTAGTGGTGGGAGTGACGCTCGTTCTCCCGTCCGAAGTCGCCTCCGACGAGGAAGTGCTGGGCGATGAAGTCCCGCACGACGGCAAGCTCGTACATGGCTGCACCTCGTTTCACGTCCTGTTCAGACGCATGTCCCGAACGGTCACGTATATCGGATGAGCACGGCGAGCCGCTCCGGATCGCCGCGCACGATGGCTTCGTAGGCTTGGGCGGCACGCTCGATGGGAACGCGGTGCGTGACCAGCGATGCCACGGGAAGCTCGGAGAGGAGCCGAAGTGCCAGCGCCAGGCGCCGGGCGGGGGTCCACCTGCCGGAGAGCCGGGGCGCGATCCGGCTCACCTGGCTGGACAGGAGCGCGATGCGCCCGCGGTGGAAGTGCGTACCGAAGCCCAGGGTGGCGCGGCGGGTGCCGTACCAGGAGCCCACCACGACGCGTCCTTCGTCGCCACACGCGGCAACCGCCGTCTCCAGAGCCTCGGGCCGGCCGGAGACCTCGAAGACGAGATCCGCGTCGAGCCCGGCCGCCTCCTCGGGATGCCGAGTCTCCGCAGCGCCGAGGTCGAGGGCGCGCTCGCGGCGGCAATCCACCGGGTCGATACCCACCACCTCGACGCCCACGATACGGTTCAACAGCGCCGTCGCGAGGAGGCCGACCACGCCCAAGCCGACCACCGCCACCCGCTCACCCGGCAGCACTCCGGCATCCATGATCAGTGAGAGCGCCGTCTCCACCTGCGGGAGGAAGACGGCCGCATCGTGCGACAGATGCGGTCCGATGGGGACGAGGTCCTCGCGCCGCACCACGAAACGGCTCTGGTGGGGATGGAAGGCGAAAACCGCTTCCCCGCTGTCCTCGATGCGTCCCGCCACCGCGTACCCGTAGCGCACAGGCCAGCGTACGCGGCCGCCGAGGGCCGGCAGGGAGGCATCGAGGGGCACGTCCGCCTCGACCTCTCCCCGATAGAGGAGCCCCTCGGTTCCGGCGCTGATGAGGGAGCACTCGGCTGCCACCACCACCTCACCGTCCCCTGGCCGGCCGACGGGCACCTCGACCACCCGGCACTGCCCTGGTGCCGTGAACTCCACCGCTCGGGCCAACTGCGCCATGCCCCTCCCCTGCGGGCCACTCCGCCGTTCGTCAAGGGCTGCTGTGTGGACGAGGGGGGTGGTAGCGTCAGCGCATGTCGACCCTTCGCCCCTGGTGGGGAACCGTGACGGTGCCCCTCGGCGAGACCTGCCGCGTGGTGATAGGCCCGCTGACCCTCTTCGCCCGCCGCACTCCTGGACTGTGGGAGCTCGCCGCGACGCAGGACCGCGACCCCTTCGTGGACACCGTCACCGGGCCGGAACCGGTGGACGCCGACCCCGCGGAGGTGCCCGGGTACCGGCGCATCGCCTGCGAGGGCGACGCAGCGGAGATCACCCTCACCCCCCGCACCGCGGATCGGCCGGTCATCTCCCGTCCCGAGCACCCCTTCGTCCTCCCCCGCCGGCAGTCGGTGGTGGTCTACCTCTCCACGCCGGTATGGCTGTCGGCCTCCGCCGGCGGGACCGAGCTCGTCGAGATCCCCTGCTACCGCCCCTCGGACACCTGGTTCGGTCCGAGTCCCCGAGAGGGGGAGCTGTGCTACGCCTCGCGGGCCTTCTACCGCACCCATCTCGATGCGGCGCAGCGGTTGCCCCACCGTCTGTACACCGAGGTGGAGATTCGCAACGAGGCCGGCGACGCACTGCAGCTCGAGCGGCTGAATCTACCCGCGCCCTACTTCTCCGTCTTCGCGGCGGCGGACGCATCGCTCTGGACCGAGCGCCTGTGCTACGTGCGGGAAGGGGATGGAGACATGGCGCCGGCGCGCATCGATCCGACGCCACCCAAGACGCTCGGGGAGACGACACCCGTGTCGTCACCCCGGCAGCGGCACCAGGAAGCCCTGTGGGTGCGCGCCTTCTCCTCCTTGGTAGACACGGGCTGGCTACGGTGGTGATCGCCATGGAGGCTCTCGTCGAGACGGTGCAGCGTTACGCGAGCCTGGAGCAGCTCGCCCCCCTGCTCCGTGCGCTCGCCGCCCTGCTCATCGCGCTCCTCCTCTCCCGCCTGGTGCGGCGGGCGGGCCGTACGGGCAACGGCGCCGCTTCCCCGAGACAGGTCGCACTCTTACGCTCCCTGGGAAGCTGGCTCGTCCTCGGCCTCGGTGCCGCCTGGGCGCTCCGGGAGCTGGGCTTCGATCTCGCTGCGCTGCTCGGCGCCGCCGGGCTCCTCTCGGTGGCGGTGGGCTTCGCCGCTCAGACCTCGGTCTCCAACCTCATCAGCGGCGTCTTCCTCCTCCTCGAGCGTCCCTTCGCAATCGGCGACGTGGTCGAGATCGACGGCACGCAGGGGGAGGTGGTCTCGGTCGATCTGATGTCGGTGAAGATCCGGCGCTTCGACAACCTGATGGTCCGCATCCCCAACGAGACGATGCTGAAGTCGAAGCTCTCCAACCTCACCCACTACCCCATCCGCCGCTACGACCTGAACTTCGGCGTGGCCTATGCCACCGACCTCGAGCGGCTGCGCGAGACTCTGCTCGCCGTCGCCGAGGCCAACCCACTGTGCTTGAGCGAGCCGCCCCCGCTCATCATCTTCACCGGGTTTGCCGACTCGGCGGTGACGGTGCAGTTCTCCACGTGGTGCCGCACCGATCGCTTCCTCGAACTCATCAACAGCATCACCGTCGAGGTGAAGGAGGCGCTCGACGCCGCCGGCATCGAGATCCCCTACCCGCAGCGCACGGTGCACCTGAAGGGCCCACTGCCCCCGTCCGCCACCGGCGTGGTGGGCGCCGCCGCCCGGTCCGAAGCCGAGGCCTAGGGCCCGAGCCGGATCAGGGCGCCGCACCGGCGGCCGGGAGCGCGGCGAGCACTGCCGCCACCTCCGGGTGGTCGCCTGCCACCTCCGAGACGTAGTGGAGGGCGATTGTGTCGTCGGGCAGGATCACCAGGACCCCCCCCTGCTGCCACGGATCCCCTTGCACCGCGGTCTGGCGGAACCCCCGCCGGCGCGCGCGGAGCGCGTTCTTGAGCACCCGCGGCGAGAAGGTGGAGGCGGCGCCCCGCTTGAGCCCCGCCGCCTCGTAGGCGCGCCGGCTGGGATCCACGTAGAGCGGAAAGGGCAGCCCCTGCTCCTCTTGGAAGGCGCGGGCCATCGCCTCGGTGCCGCTGCCCACCGCCGCCAGTGCGGCCCCTCGGGCGCGAATCTCCTCGTACGCGTCACGCAACTGCGCGACCTGCTCCCGGCAGAACAGTCACCCGAAGTGGCGCACGAAGGCAAGCACCAGGGGCTGCTGCCGCCACAGGCTGCCCAGGGCGACGGGCTGCCCCTCGAGGTCGAACACGGTCTGATCGGCCAGGGTGCGAGCGTCTTTCATCCCCCGAGATCTTGCACCGCTCGCGTCTCTTTGCCACCCATCGGGTCGATGAAGCAGCACGCCCCCGCCGCCGAGCGCAACAAGGGCCCGCTCCTCGAGGTCCTGCGGCGGCTGCTTCCCGCCCGGGGGCTCGTCCTCGAGGTGGCGAGCGGCACCGGACAGCACGCGGTCCATTTCGCCCGCGCGCTGCCGGGGCTGCGCTTTCAGCCAAGCGACGTGGACCCGGCGGCGCTCGCGAGCATCCAGGCCTACCGCGAGGAAGCGGGGCTCGAGAACCTGGCCCCGCCGCTACGCCTCGACGTGCGCGAGACTCCGTGGCCCCTCGACCACGCCGATGCGCTCGTGTGCATCAACCTCCTCCACATCGCACCCTGGGAGGTGACCGTCGCCCTCTTCCGCGGCGCCGCGGCGATCCTGCCGCCGGGGGCACCCCTTCTCACCTACGGCCCCTACCGCCGCGACGGCCGACACACCGCGCCCTCCAACGCCGACTTCGACGCCGCGCTCCGCGCGCGAAACCCGGCTTGGGGCGTGCGGGACCTCGAGGCGGTGGTGGAGATCGCCCGCGACCACGGCTTCGATTGGGAGGAGGCCATCCCCATGCCCGCCAACAACTTCACCCTGCGCTTCCACCGCGCGCGGCCGGTGGCGGCCAGCGCGCCGCCTCGGTGAATTTGCGCGCCCCGACCCCGTCTCCTCCGACCTCCGAGGTCCACACCCATGCCCACCCTCCCCGAGCACGCGTTCCGCCCTGCGAGAGCGACTCACCTCACCCTCGTCGGCCTCGCCGCAGGGTGGGCCCTCGCCTGGGGCGCGCCTGCGGCCGCGCAGGACCCGGAGCTCGTCGCGCCGCGCCCCCTCCTCGCCGTCGTCGGGCTCCTACCCGGCCCCGGCGTCGCCGCCGAGGACCTCGAAGGCGTGGGGGACCTCCTGCAGAGCGAACTCCTGTCCCTCGGCGTCTACGAGGTCATCCCCCGGCAAGAGGCTGATTCTCGGCTGGGTGAAGGCAGCCTCGAGGCCTTCCGCCGCTGCGGCGAGGACACCGTCTGCCTCGTCGCCGAGGGCCGCAGGCGGGGGATCTCCAGGCTCCTCGGCGGGAAGGTCTCGCGCGTGGGCGGCAGCGTGGTGCTCTCGCTGACCCTGGTCGACGTGAGCAGCGGTACCGTGCTCACCCGCCTGGGCCGGCGCTACCGTACCGAGGGCTCCCTCGAGCCCCTCCTCGACCAGGTCGCCCATCTCGCCTACACCCTGGCCGAGGCCGACCCCGAGGTCGCCGGGGCCTTGCCGCCGCCTCCGCCGCCGCCCGAGGCACCCGAGGCAGGGGCCGAGCTCGGCGACGCGGGGGCCCCACCGCCGCCGGCGGCCAACGCGGCCGACGCCGAGGGGCGCCGCGCGGAGCCGGGGCGCTGGGAGGCCCCGCCACCGGAGGAGACCGAGCCCGATGAAGCGGCTACGGCCGCGAGGACCTGGTCCGGCGAGGCCGGAGGTCCCGACGCATCGGGCCAGGCGCCGCCGCCCCCACCGCCGGGCACGTACCCGCGGGCC
>CAYYHA010000263.1:0-5453 GCA_964471535.1 uncultured Myxococcia bacterium
CCCATCGGGGCCTCGGCGCTCGCCCCCGCCACCCGCGACAACCCCGTGGACGCCCCGTCGAACTACCGCGCCACCCCCGGCGTCCACGGCGGCACCGGTCTCTTCTTCCTCCCCGTCGCCGACGCGGGCGCGCCAGGGACCGTTCGCCTGGCTGTGACCGGTGAGGTCTTCTTCATGGAGGACTTCCTGATCCTGGGCGACCGGAACGATCGCGAGGCCCTCGACTTCGCCCTCGCCTGGACGCCGAAGCCCTGGCTCGAGGCCTACGCTTCGCTGGCCTACGTCTCCAACAGCAACACCTTGAGCGCGCCGCGGCTGATGCAGGTGCAGGGGGACCTCGCGGTGGGTGCGAAGGCCGTCTGGACGGCGAGCCCCCTCTTCTCCCTCGCCGGTGACCTGCGCCTGACCTTCCTGCCGGCCATCGGCGCCATCGGGCCGGGCGCGCTGGGCGTCGAGCCGCGCCTGCTCGGGCGGCTGGACTTTCGGGAGGTGGCCCGCCTTCCCCTGCTCCTGCACCTGGAGCTCGGCGGCATCGTCGACGGCTCGGCTGCGCTCCCCGACGGCGCACGCCTCGAGCGGGTGGAGGAGTTCGCCCTGGGGATCCACCGCTACCACCGCTTCGCCGCAGGTGCGGCGCTGGAGAGCCCCCTCCCCTGGGTGACCCCGTTCGTCGCCTGGCGCATGCGGGCCCCGCTGGGGGAGGTCGAGCTGCCCCTGGTCCGGGAGGGAGATGGGACGGTGCGGCGGCTGACCTACGGCGAGGTCGTAAGCCACGTGCTCACCGTGGGCACGAAGCTCACTGCGCTGCGCGATCTCACCTTCGACGCGGCGCTGGACATCGGGCTGAATGGCGCCGCCGTGCAGGGCGTCCCCGCCACGATGCCCTGGAACCTGCTCCTCTCGGCCACCTACGTCCTCGACCCGACGAGTCGCAGCGAACGGGTGATCCGTACCGTCGAACGCACCGTCGAGGTCGACCGCCCCGTGGCACCGCCGGTGGGGCACCTCGTGGGCACCGTCGTGGAGAGCGGCACCGGCACGCCGGTGGGCGACGCGCTCATCACGGTCGGCGGAGTGGACGGGGTCGTCGCCTCGGCCCCGGAGACGGGACGCTTTCGTTCCTACGGCCTCCCCGAAGGAGAGGTGGAGGTCCACGTCTCGAAGGAGGGCTATGCCCCGGTGACCGTTGCCGCGGTGGTCCGGCCCGGAGAGGAGACGCCCCTCGAAATCCAACTCGAGCGGGTCGTACGCACCGGAACCCTCGAGGTGTCGGTGGTGGGCGGAAAGAAGAAGACCCCCCTCCCGGCGACGATCGAGCTCATCGGCCCCGAGACGAAGACCGTGACCGCCGGCCCCGATGGCAAGGCCTCGGTGGAGCTCGAGCCGGGAGACTACGTCATGAACGTGAAGGCCGACGGCTACCTCACCCGGCAGAAGAACCTCCGCATCGAGGAAGGGGCGCAGGTCCTCGCCGATCTGGAGCTGGCGCGCAAGGCGAAGCGCAAGCTGGTCATCGTGAAGAAGGACAAGATCGAGCTGAAGCGGCAGATCCACTTCCAGACGGGGAAGGCCGAGATCCTGCCCGACAGCTACCAGATCCTCGATCAGGTGATCGACGCCATCGCGAACAACCGGATCGAGAAGGTCCGGATCGAGGGTCACACCGACAGCCGCGGCAGTGCCGCCTTCAACAAGCGCCTCTCACAGGCCCGGGCCGAAGCGGTGCGGGCCTATCTGGTGGAGAAGGGCATCTCGGAGGAGCGCATCGAGGCGGTGGGCTACGGCGAGGAGCGCCCCATCGCGCCCAACCTCACCAAGCGGGGGCGGGCGATGAACCGGCGGGTGGAGTTCCACATCCTGGCGCAGTAGCGGGGCATCCGACCGAGCGCCCGGCGCGCAGGCAGCGGGGGCAGGCCTCGGGTTCGGCAGAGGCTCGACGACGAACCCGCCCGACAACGAACCCGCCCGGCGACGAGGCAAGCGGCGTCGGGCCGCCTGGTCAATCGAGGTCGAGGCGAAGGTGGTGCTCGAAGGGGCCCTCCTGCGCCTCCTCGGAGACGACGAAGACGAGGCGGGCCTTTGCAAGGCCGGCGAGGTACGACAGATGGGGGCGAGCGACCGCCCAGGGCACGACCAGCGGGCGCTCGGGATCCACCAGGGGGCCCTCTCCGGAGGCCTCGGCAATCGCCTGTTCGAGCGCATCGGACGCGTAGCCTGCGGATGCGAGGAGCGCCGGAAGCCGTGACCGCTCCCGTCGCTTGGTCTCGAGGGCGATCTCCACGGGCTCCAGCGCCTGCCGAATTCGATCCTGGGCTCGCCCCAGCGCCTGGGACCGGCGCACCGCATAGTAGACGATGCCCATGAGGATCAGCGCGGCGGCGGGGAAGACATAGGGGCGAAGGTCGGGCCACAGAAAGGCAAAGGTGAGGGCCCCCAGCGCCACGGTCGTCCCGAGGGTGAGATAGAGCAGCGTCCTGGGCACCACCACCTCCATCATCTCCTTGCGCAGGCGAACCCGCTCGCGCTGCAACGAGTCGATCCCATCGCTGCGCCGGCGAACCGTCTCGGCAAAGCGGCCGAGATCCCGGGGCAGCGACTCGGGCCCGCCCGCCGCCAGCCGTGCCAGCTCGGGCGCGCCGGCGAGGACCCCCTCGACGGCGAGCGCCACCTCTTCGGCGGCTGCCCGGCTCTGCAGGAGGACGAGACCGGTGCGAGGGCGCGTCTCCGCGGCGGAGGGCACCTCGGCTGCCGGCGGGGCGGCGCTCAACCGTGTGCCTTGCGTGCGTAGAGCAGCCATTCGACGTTTCCTTTGGGCCCGGGCACGGGAGAGTCCAGGTGACCTGCAACCGAGAAGCCACACGCCACCGCCGCTGCCGCGACGCGCTCGAGGGCGGCGCGGCGCAGCCGCTCGTCGCGCACCACCCCGCCACGCCCCACCTCCGACCGTCCCACCTCGAACTGGGGCTTGACCAGAGCCACGAGCTGCCCGTCGGCCTCGAGACAGGTGGCGATGGGGGGCAGCAGGAGGGTGAGCGAGATGAAGGAGCAGTCGGCGACGCACAGGGAGACCGTCCCCCCGATGGTCTGGGGATCCAGATGGCGGGCGTTCGTCCGTTCGAGCACCGTCACGCGGGGATCGCTGCGGAGCCGGTGGTGGAGCTGACCGTAGCCCACGTCGACGGCCACGACCTCGCGAGCCCCGTGCTGCAGGAGGCAGTCGGTGAAGCCTCCGGTGCTCGCCCCCACATCGAGGCAGCGCAGGCCGCTCGGGTCGACGTGGAAGGCGCGCAGACCCGCTTCCAGCTTCAAACCGCCCCGGGAGACGTACCGGTGGCCTACGCCCTTGAGCCGAAGCGTGACGTCTCGGGGCAGAAGCTCACCCGCCTTCTCCACGCGGCGCTCGCCGGCCACCACCTCACCGGCCATGATGAGGGCGCGGGCCTTGCTCCGAGTCTCGGCCAGCCCCCGCTCCACCAGCAGGAGGTCGGCCCGCACCTTATCGACCACGGCGCTGCCCTCCCGCTCCCACGGCCTTGGGCGACGAGGATCCCACGCCCGACTGCCTCATGCCTGCCGATCGATGACTCGCCGGGCCCGCGCCAACCGGGGCGCCGCCGCCGCCCCGAAGCCGGAGACGGCGGTGAGCGCCTCGTCCACCAGCGCGCGTGCCCGATCCCGCGCCGCATCGAGTCCGATCGCCCGCGGCACCGTCGCGGTGTCCCGCGCCCGATCCTTCCCCGTCGTTTTCCCCAACGCCGCCGCTTCACCCACCTCGTCGAGGATGTCGTCGGCGATCTGAAAGGCGAGCCCGACGGCCCGGCCGTACCGCTCCAGCTGTGCCACCGCCTCGGGCGCCGCACCCACCGCCTCGGCCCCTCCCGCGGCCGCGCAGCAAAAGAGCGCTGCGGTCTTTCCCAGGTGCACCCGCTCCACCGCCTCGAGGCCAGCCCCCACCGCCTCTCGGGTCACGTCGCGCACCTGGCCTCCCACCATGCCCGCCGATCCCGCCGCCCCGGCCAGCCGCCGGACGAGGCGCAGCCGCACCGGCTCCTCGCCGCGGGCCAGGCACGCAAAGGCGTCGGTGAGCAGCGCATCGCCCGCCAGGATGGCCATCGCCTCGCCGAAGACCTTGTGGCTCGTGGGCCTGCCGCGGCGCAGGTCGTCGTCGTCCATCGCCGGCAGGTCGTCGTGGATCAGCGAATAGGTGTGCACCATCTCCAGTGCGCAGCACAGGTCCTCGAGGGCAGCCGGACGGGCGCGCACGCCCACCGCCTCCGCCGCGGCCAGCGCGACAGCCGGCCGGAGCCGCTTGCCCCCGGCGAGGAGCGAGTAGGCCATTGCCTCGCGCAGGCGCGGCGGCGCGTCGAGGGCCTCGAGCCGCGCCGCGAGCCAGCGCTCCACCTCCCGTGCCCGCGCGTCGAGCCAGGGCGCTAGCTGGAAGTCCATCTCCCCTCCTCCTGCTCGGCCAGAATCTCGGCCACCCGCTGCACGAGCGCCTCGACCCGGACGGGCTCGACGAAGTAGTCGGCCGCGCCCGCCGCATAGCCGGCGGCGAGATCGGCGGGGCGCCGGCGCCCGGAGAGGAAGACGACGGGCAGGCGGCAGAAGCGTTCACTCCGCTTCAGCGCGCGCACCACGGCCAGGCCATCGATCCAGCGCGTCCCCGGCTCGACGATGAGCAGGTCGGGCCGCTCCACTTCCAGGACCGAGACCAGGCGCAGGCCGCTCGTCACCTCGGTCACCTGGTGCCCCGCCGCCTCGAGCGCGAGGGCGAGCAGGGTTCGGGTGTCCTCGTCCTCGTCGAGGAGTGCGATGTGGCCGGTGGCTGCCATCGCGGCCTCTAGAAGGCGTCCTCCCCCGCTACCGCCTCAGGTGGCTCGGACGCCGCGCCTGCCTCGAAGGGCGCCGTCTCGCCGCTCTCGTCGAGGAGCACTTCCACCTTGCGCTCCGCGGCGTCGAGGAGCGCCTGTCCGCGGCGGACGAGCTTCATGCCCTCCTCGAAGGCGGCGATCTGCGCCTCGAGGGGGAGGTCTCCTTCCTCGAGCTTCGTCACTAGGGCCTCGAGGCGCTCGACCACCGCCTCGTAGCTGGGTGCTTCCTCTTCGGTGGACCTCGTCTTTCTCTTGCTCATGGCTCGTGTCCTTCTTCGCCGGGCGGGCCACCCGTGGCCCCGGCGTCTCGGTGCTCGGTCGCTTGGGAGCGCTCGTGCGTCGTCCCCTCGTGCGTATCGGCCGCGTCGTCGGCGGGCGGCCGCGGCGGCGCGGGCGGGCGCACACCGGCGCTGGGCTTCGCCGCTGCCGCCGCCGCAGCGTCGCGCAGGGGCGCCCGGGCCTCCACGGCCTCGATGGTGGCCCACAGTCTGGCCCGCGCGACATAGAGTTCCACCCCCTCCCCCACCGCCACGTCCTCGGGGCCGCGGACGATGCGCCCCGCGGCGGTGCGCACCACCGCGT
>CAYYHA010000264.1:0-4393 GCA_964471535.1 uncultured Myxococcia bacterium
CGGCAGGTGGGGGTAGGAGGCGGCGGCGGATGCGGGCGACGGCATCGTAGGCGCCGTCGCGGAGGCGCCGGGGGAGCCACCGCAGGAGGCCGCCCAGGAGGCGCCAGATCCCACCCAGGCGCCGAAGCAGGTAGGCCACCGCATCGCTTCGGGTCCGCAGGGCGGAGCCCGGCGCCTGCACGACGAGGCTGTCGGGCAGGGCGGCGGCCGCCTCGGCAGGCACCTCGGCCCGAAAGGTCTCCCCCCCGAGGGGTGCGAAGCGAAAGACGCCCGCCCGATCCTCGGAGAGGAGGAAGCGAACGGCGCCGTGACACAGGCCGCAGCCCCCGTCGTAGAAGACCCGCACCGGCGTGGGCCCCCCCGCCGCGGGAATCCACCGGTGGTCGAAGACGAGGGCCGAGAGGAGGAGCAGGGGCATGGAGACGATGCCGTAGGGGGCAAGGAGTCCCTGCGCAGCCACCTGACACAGCCATGCGAGAAGGCGAGAGCCCCGCGCGGGCATGAGAGGGACGGAGAGGAGGGCGAGCACACCCGAGAGGAGCAGCACGCCATGGGGGAGGCTCTGGAGCGGTACACCGCCCCGGACCCACAGGCCGGTGGCCACCGCCGTTCCTTCGAAGGCCGTGATGGGCCGGCCCGCCGCCGCCGCGTGGAGGAGCACGCCGCGGGCCAGGCTCGCGACGGCGAGGAGGATCCAAAGACCCAAGTACACGCCTCGGGGCAGGCCCCAGGTCACCCCGGGGTCGTCCTGCCCTCGCCGGGCGAGCGAGCCGTAGGGGGCCGGTGGCGCAACGAGGTGGGCCAAGAGGAGGAAGCCCACGAGCCAACCTCCGGGGCCAAGGAGGTGGGCATCCCACCCCAGGACACTGCTCCAGACCACGAAGAGCAAGGCGGCGGCCGGCCGATCGAAGAGGCCGAGCACGAGGAGGAGGGCCGCCGCCGCGGCGCTCCCCACGAGACCGCGGAGATACAGCGGAGCACTCGACCACCCGAAGAGATTGAAGGGCGTATCTGGAGGAATCCCCAGGGAGAGGCCGGGCTCGACGCGGAGGGACGGCGCCGCCGAGGCGGCGAGCGCCGCCAGCATCGCGGTGAGATAGAGGCCGAGGCAGACCCGGAAGAGGGAGTAGCGTCCGCCCGTCCAGCCGCCCGGCGGCCAGGGATCCCGCGCCGCATCCATGGGAGAACCCTCGGCCCGATCCGGGGGGCTTGCAAGCCTCGTGGTACCGGGGGACGGCGCCGCGGGGCGGGCCACCCGCGGCCAGCGGCGCGAAGCGCTGCCAGCCGCCGAGCCCTCGCCGCCGCGAGGCCGCCGAAACGGCGCGGCGTCCCTGGCGCCACCGGGGCCTCAGGCGCCGGTGCCTTGCTCCCCGGCCTCGGCCTTGGCGGCGCCCTCGCCCTTCGCCTCGCTGCCTTCGCCGCCGTTCTCCTCTCCGCCTCCGGCCAAGGCCGCGCGACGGGAGAGACGGATCTTCCCTTGGCGATCGATGTTGAGGACCTTCACCAGGACCTCATCACCCTCCTGCAGGTAGTCGGTGACCTTGTTCACCCGCTTGTCGGCGATCTCGCTGATGTGCAGCAGGCCATCGGTGTTGGGCAGGATCTCCACGAAGGCACCGAAGTCGACGATCTTTCGGACCGTGCCCGTGTAGACCTTTCCAACCTCCGGCTCCTGCGTCAGCTCGCGGATGATCTTGATCGCCGCCTCCACGTCGTCGAGGTTCGCCGAGGCGATGGAGATGGTGCCGTCGTCTTCGATGTTGATGGAGGTGTTGGTCCGCGCGGTGATGTCCCGGATCATCTTCCCGCCCGGCCCGATCACGTCGCGGATGCGGTCCTCGTTGATCTTGATGGTCACGATGCGCGGCGCCCAGCGCGACAGCTCCGGACGCGGCTTGTCCAGGACCTTCGCCATCTCCCCCAGGATGAAGAGCCGGCCCTCGCGTGCCTGATCGAGCGCCTGCCGCATGATCTCGAAGGTGAGCCCGGGGCACTTGATGTCCATCTGAATGGCGGTGATCCCGTCCCGGGTGCCACAGATCTTGAAGTCCATGTCACCGAGGTGATCCTCGTCGCCGAGGATGTCCGAGAGGACGACCCACTCGTCCCCCTCCATGATGAGACCCATGGCGATGCCGGCGACGGGCTTGCGCAGCGGCACGCCGGCATCCATCAGTGCCAGGGTCGCACCGCATACGGTCGCCATGGAACTCGAGCCGTTGGACTCGAGGATGTCGGAGGTGACCCGGATGGTGTAGGGGAAGTCGTCGCCGTCGACCGGCACCATCTGCTCGAGGGCCCGATGGGCGAGCGCCCCGTGGCCGATCTCTCGGCGTCCCGGCGGACCCATGCGCCGCACCTCCCCCACGGAGTAGGGAGGGAAGTTGTAGTGCAGCATGAACTTGCGGAACTCCATCCCGCTCAAGGTCTCGATGCGTTGGTCGTCCCGCTCGGTGCCCAGGGTGCAGCTCACCAGCGCCTGCGTCTCACCGCGGGTGAAGACCGCCGAGCCGTGGTTGCGCGGCAGGACGCCGACCTCGCACCAGATCTCGCGGATGTCCTTGGGACCCCGGCCGCCGATGCGCCGCTTGGTCTTGAGGATGTTCTGCCGCTGCCACTGGTACTTCGCGCGGGCGAGCGCCTCCTTGTAGAAGAGGTGCTGTTCGTCCCAATCGTCCGCACCCACCTCGAGGGCGAAGGCGGCGAGCACCTCCTCCTTCACCGCATCGAGGGCGGCGTAGCGGGCGTGCTTCTCGTTGACGGCGAAGGCCTCGGCGAGGCGGTCCTTCGCCCGTTCGAAGACCTTCTCGTAGATCTCGTCGGGGATCTGCAGCCCCACGAAGGGCCGCTTCTCCCGGCCCACCTCGCGGATCATCTCCTCTTGGGTGGCGAGAATCGGCTGCGCGCTCTGGAAGGCGAACTCCAGCGCCTTCACCATGTCGGCCTCGCTCGCCTCCTTGGCGCCTCCCTCCACCATGACGATGGCATCCTTCGAGCAGCCGACGAAGATGTCGATGTCCAGCTCGTCGCGCTGTGCCATGGTGGGGTTGGCGATGAGCTCGCCGTTCAAGCGGCCCACCCGCACGCCGGCCACGGGGCCATCGAAGGGGATGTCGCTGATGCACAGCGCCGCCGAGGCACCGTTGAGCGCCATCTGATCGGGGTCGTTCTCGTTGTCGTACGAGAAGACCTGCGCGATGACCTGCGTCTCGAAGCGCCAGCCCTCGGGAAAGAGCGGCCGGATGGTTCGGTCGGTGATGCGCGCGAGGAGGGTCTCCCGCTCGGTGGGCTTCCCCTCCCGGCGGAAGAAGGAGCCCGGGATGCGGCCTCCGGAGGAGAGGCGCTCCTCGTAGACGACGGTGAGGGGGAGGAAGGGCAGGTCGCGGGCGTCGGGCGTGGCGTTGGCGTTGACGACCATGATGTTGTCGCCGTAGCGCACCCACACCGAGCCGGCGCTCTGCTTGGCGTAGCGGCCGGTGTTGAACGACAGCTCGCGGCCACCGACTTCACAGCGAAAGGTCTTGCCTTCGGGTCCTGGCATGGACGGGTCTCCTTGGGTCAGGGCGCCCGGGACCCCGGCGGCAAGTTCAGTTCCTCTTCACAGGCGTCCGATTCGAAGAATCGGGCGACTGGGAACGGAAACCAAAGCGAACCTCCAAGGCCCGGTCGCGTGCTATGGATCGAACGTCGAGGCCCGCGCGGGATGCACCCGGCGCGGGCCGTGGGGGGCCGGGCGGCGCCTAACGGCGCAGGCCCAGCTTCTGGACCAGGGCGCGATAGCGCTCGAGGTCCGTCTTCTTCAGGTACTGCAGGAGGCGCCGCCGCTGGCCGACCAGCTTCAAGAGGCCCCGGCGCGAGTGATGGTCGTGCTTGTGGGTCTTGAAGTGCTCGGTCAGGTACTCGATCCGGCGGGTCAGGAGGGCCACCTGCACCTCGGGAGAGCCGGTGTCGCCCTCGTGCTGCTGGAATTCTTGGATGATCTCTGCCTTCTGCGTGGGATGGAGTGCCATCTTCGTTCTCCCTCACCCACATCGCAGCGCTCGGGGCTTGGCTCACCCCGGGCCGCCATGGGGCGCTCGTGTTGCACTGTGCCGGCAGGCCCATGCCGCCGGCGGGCGCGTTGTACGCCCGTGCCCGCGGGAAGTCAACGCACGGACCCTCTGGCTGCCGCACCGGGGTGCTGGCACACTCGGCCCCATGTGGCCCCGCTGGCGACTCGCCCCGCTGCTCCTCCTGGCCGGCGCCGCCCTGGGCTGCGAGGCGCCTCCCCGCCACGAGATGCGGCCCCTGCGCCCGCCCGACGGTCACCGGCCGGCGGCGAAGGCGGAGGCCTCGACCGAGACGAGACCGGCCGCCCAGCCCACGCCCCCGGCTGCCGAGCCCACGCCCACGC
>CAYYHA010000264.1:4403-5326 GCA_964471535.1 uncultured Myxococcia bacterium
GAGGAGATCCGCCGCCTGCGCCGGGTGGGGCTCGACTCCTATGAGCGACATCGACCCACGGCAGCCGCCGGAGGCCGAGACCTCATCGGCGGCTTCGTGGGCACCTGGCGCCTCGTCCGGGTGGAGGGGCGTCCGTCGCCTACGCTGGCCAAGGCGGCAAGGCCCGGCGCGGTGATGCGCCTGGCCCGGCGGGGGCTGGGCATCGAAGCCCCCGGAGGCGCGACCGCACGCCTGCACTTCGAGGTGGGCCTCAAGACGGGACCCAAGGGAGAGGTGCTCCTACTCTCCCCCAGCGGACAGACCTTCCGCCTCCTCAACGATGCGACGGGGGGCATCGTCCTCGAGGAGGAGCGGGTCGTGCGGAAGGGGCGGAAGATCGAGCGCCTTCGTGCGCGCCTCTACTTCACGCCGGCCTCGTAGCAAGGCAGCCGCCGGGGCGCGTCGCGCCCGCGGTGTCCCTCAGCCGAAGAGCAGCGCCTGCGCGTTCTCCCAGGCGAGGCGGCGCAGCACGGCGGGACGCATCCCCTGCCGCTGCACCTCCAGGAGGGTCCGGCGCATCAACACCGGGTCGGGCGGCGCCGCGCCCAGGTCGCTGGCGAGGAGGAGCCCCTCGGGACCCTGCCGCGCCACCAGCGCCGCCACCTCCTCGGCAGAGAGGTGCCCCAAGGTCACCGCGTAGCCGAGGCGGCGCAGGACAGGGATGCTCGCCGCGTCGGCCCGGGTGAAGAGCACCTGCGCCGCCGGCAGACCCACCTCGCGGAGCAGGGTGACCGTGCGGCGGAGCAGGCGCTCACGGTCCGCTTCGGGGAGGTGCACCACCAGCGGCAGGCGCAGCTCCGCGGCCAGGGCCGCCTGCCGGCGGAGCAGCGCCTCCTCCCGCTCCCCGCCCTTTGCGAGCCCCACCTCCCCCACCGCGACCACCC
>CAYYHA010000265.1:0-5282 GCA_964471535.1 uncultured Myxococcia bacterium
CTCTCTGGGTGCGGGGCTCGGCTACGCGACCGAGCAGAGTCGCCAGCGCCTGATCGATGACATCGAGGCCCGCGGTGCGCCCAGCGAGCGAGACGTCGCCCAGTATCGACTGCTGCAGACGCAGGCCACGCAGGCGAACGTGGCGCTCGCGGTGGGCGGGGGACTCATCGCCGCAGGCGCTGCAATGCTGATCTTCGACGCCCTCGACGGTGCCGAGGACGCGGGGCCCGAGGTGGCCCTCGTGCGCGGGGCGGGCGCTACCCCGGGCGGCGGCCTCGTGCTTCGCGTCGCCCGGTGAGCCCCGGTGCTGGGCGAGATCACCTACCTCCGTTGGCTCCGCGAGGCCTTCCATCGGGCGCGCTACTCGCTGGCCTCGAGCGGTGCGCCGCCCCCGCCGGCCGAGCTCCTCACCGAGCTCTTGCCCGACCCCATCGAGGCGATGGCCGCCCGGCCGGCCGTGGGGCCGGCGCGGCTCGAGGCGGCCGTGGCGCGCCGATACCAGGTCCCGGAGCCGTGCGTCCTGGCCACGGCGGGGACCACCGGCGGCGTCTTCCAGGTGCTGGCGGCGCACGTGGAGGCGGGCACCCCGGTGGTCATCGAGACTCCGACCTACGGGCCGCTCCGGCAGGCCGCCCGAGGTCTGGGCGCCCGCATCGTCGACCTTCCCCGGCGGCGCCGCGACGGTTTCCTTCCTGACCCCGACGAGCTCGCACGCCATTTCGCCAACGGCGCTCGCCTGGCGCTCCTCACCGATCCCCACAACCCCAGTGGGGTGTGCCTGCCGGAGGACCGGTGGGTCGCGCTCCGTGAGGTGGCGGCGGCGCACGGCGCCACGCTCGTCGTCGACGAGGTGTACCGCGAGCTGTCCTCACAGGTGGCGCAGAGCGCCTTCGTGGCCGGAGGGCCCATCGTGGCGGTGAGCAGCCTCACGAAGGCCTGGGGCCTGGGTTCGCTGCGGGCGGGCTGGATCCTCGCCGAGCCGCCCCTTCGCCGCCGCCTGGCCGCCGCCGGTGATGCGCTGTGGCCTGGGGGCATCGAGCCCTCGGCCACCGTGGCCGCGGCGGTCGTCGGCTCCCGACTGGGCGAGACGCTGCTCACCGCAGCGCGGGAGCATCTCGATGCGGTGTGGCCGATGGTCGCCGCAACCCTCGCCGGGCGCCCGGGCGTTGCGGCGACGGGCGTGCGCTGCCATGCGTTTCTGGATCTGGGACGGCCGGCGACCTCCTTCGCCGAGACCCTGCTCGCCACCACGGGGACCCTCACCGTACCAGGGGTCCACTTCGGCGATCCCAACGGCCTGCGCGTGGCGTTCTTCGGGCCACGCGAAGAGGTGGAGTGCGGCCTCCGCCACCTCACCCGTGCCCTCGACGCCCTCCCGCCGGGCACCGGCGGCCGAACGGCGCCAGGTGCGATCTAGTTCGCCGCCTGCGCGTCGGTGCGGTTGATGTACTCCTCGGGCACGATCTGCTCGGTGCCGCCCCAGTCGCCGCTCGTCTTCCACGCCTCGGGGACGTCGAACTCCCAGTGGTAGTTCGCCGTGTAGTCGTTCCCCGCGTCCGTCCGGCCGGAGATGGAGATCTCCCAGATCACCCGTGCGGCCTCCTCCGGGAAGAGGTCGACGTACCAGGTGCCCAGGAGAGCCTGCGGGGGGAACTCGGCGATCCACCGCTCGGGGTAGTCGATCTTCATGTAGGGAGCCGCGGCGGGGCCGGTGGCGCTCATCTCGCCGTGCACCTTCCCCTCTTCCGTGAGGAACTGGAAGAACATGCGCTGGAAGTTCAGCGGCACGGTGACGCGCTTGGTGGTGACGGCGCCCTGCCGCTTCTCGATGAGGCGTCTTGGGGCACCCCACAGCACGAAGTCCATGCGCAGCCGCTGTTTGCCGCCCTCGTTGACGCGCTCGATGCGGTAGAAATCGAGATGGAGGTTCTCCGAGGTGGCGGTGATGAGCGGGGTGAACTCCCCTCGCTCCATGCGCTGGTACACATCCTTCACGTACTTGAAGAACTCTTCGTACTCGGGAACCTTGTTCGCTGGGATGCGGCCGGTGCGCACGTTCTCCTCGATCTCCTTCCAGGCGCGGTCGAGATCGGCCAGCTCCGGGAAGCGGTTGTTCAGCGCCTGAAGCTCGCCGAAGTACCACTTCAGCTGTGCGCGGAGTTCATCCTTGTACCGCTCCGGATCGGAGATGCCGCGGAGCTGGCCCAGGCGCTCGGTCCACTGCTGCTGCAGCTTCGCCAGCGCTTCCTCGCGGGCCTGCTCGGCCTGCGTCTTGTTGTAGTACCAGAGGCCGGCGCCTCCGACCGCGAGGAGCACCAGCAGGAGGAGCAGCGTCTTGACGAGCGATTTCATCGCTTGGTGGCTTATCGGGAAGCGTCGGAGCGGTCAATCGCCGCCGTCGGCGCTTCTTTCGCCGCCGGTCGACGCTTGCCTGTCGGCCGATGGGTCCCGGGAACGATCGCCGCGAGCCCGCTGTGATCCTCCCGCCGTGGAAGGGGGCGCCGGGTTTCGCTCACCCCAGTGCTGCGTCGATAGCGCGCCTCAAATCGCGCATGCGGCGGCGCGTCTCCGGGGCCAGGGTGGGGTGTGCCTCCAGGATGCGACCCAGGTGCCACCGCAGGGCCATGAGGATCTCCGTACCGGTGGCGCCGCCCTCGATGGCCTCCACCAGGGTCGCCGCCTCCTCCGCCAGGCCGTCCCGCAGGAGGCGCCTTGCGATCTCCCGTGCTTCTTCGTGGTAGTCGCGCGCCACGCTTTGACCCTCGAGGCGCCGGACGCCGTGCCGCCGCTCGGACACCTCAACCCCCCGGGGCTGTTCCCTTCGCTGCGGTCGATGTGGCGGAAAAGCAGCCCGCGAGAACCACGGCCTCTCTCAGGTGCACCGACGGCTGCCCTCAGCCGTGACGTCGCCTCTACAGCACGTTCCGCGACTTCCTCCGCGGCGTCAACGGCCTTCCGCACGGGGGGTGCGGTGGACCGGGCGCTGGGTGGGGGTCCTCGGGCGGGTCGCCGCACGGCGGAGCGGTAGGCTTCAGGCGCCCTGGCGGGCGGCCGACGTCGCGTCCTGGCCCGGCGACGAGGCAGCGGCGGGGAGGTACACGAAGAAGACCGTACCCACCCCGACCTGGCTCCACACGCGCATCTCCCCCCCGTGGGCCTCCACGATCCCGTAGCTCACCGAGAGCCCCAGGCCGGTGCCCTTGCCCTTCTCCTTGGTGGAGAAGAAGGGGGTGAAGAGCTTTGGCTGGTCTTCCTCCCGGATGCCATGCCCCTCGTCCTTCACCTCCCAGACCACCCGTCCGTCGTCGCCTCGGACCGCGCGTAGCTCGAGGCGTCCGCCCTTCGGCTGCATGGCGTCGCGCGCGTTGAGCATGAGGTTCATGAGGACCTGCTTGAGCTGGTTGGCGTTGCCCAGGATAGGGGGCAGGTGGGGCTCGATCTCCGTGGCCACCTCCACCTTCCCCAGGCGGAGCTGGTGCGCCACCAGGGCGGTGGCCTCCTCGAGGAGCCGCCCGGGGTCGAGGCGCTCCCGCTCCGCCGCTTCCGGCCGGGCGAAGGCGAGGAGGTTGTCCAGGATGCCCTTGGCCCGCTTTCCCTCCTGTTCGATGAGGCGCAGGTTCTTCCCCAGGGGCGTCTCCGGCGGCGCCTCGCTGATGCGCTGGCAGAGCTGGGCGAAGCCGATGATTCCTGCCAACGGGTTCTTCACCTCGTGCGTGATGCCCGCAGCGAGCTGCCCGAGGGCACTCATCTTCTCGGTCTGGATGAGTGCCTCCTGGGCTTCGCGGATCCGTGCCTCACGCGCCTTCAGGCCCTGCTGCATCGCCCGGAAGGCCTCGGCCAAGGCTCTCATCTCGGCGCCTCGGGCACGGGGCACCTCGGTGTCGAAGTGCCCCTGTCCGATCCGTCGCGCTGCATCGGCGAGGAGGCCGAGGGGTCGGGTCGCCGCCTGGGCCAAGGCCAAGGAGGCGAGCAAGGCCAGCAGAACCACGACCGCGGCGAATCCGCCTGCCTTGAGGACGAAGGCGCGGACCGCGCCTCCTACCGCCGTGGCGGGCAGCACCTGCACCACGCCCGTCCCGCCTGCGGCGGGGGCGTAGGCCGCGATGCGCTCGGAGCCGTCCTCAGCGGTGTAACGCGCCGACCCCACCTGTCCCTGCCGCAGCCGCTGCACCGGTTCGAGCGCCGACCGGTCGGGAGAGCGCTGCTCGACGGCGACGTCTGGATGGAGGAGCACGCGGCCGGCGTGATCCACCACGTAGGTCTCGAAGGTCGGGGATTCGAAGCGGGGCCGCAGTGCCGACCGCTCCACCACCGCGCTCGCCCAGCCCTTGCCGGCGACCACCTCGAGGCGCGCGAGCCCGGTCCCGGGAAGCGCAGAGACCCGCACTCCCTCGCCGGGCGGGGGGGACTGTGGCGGCGCATCCACCGTTCCGTAGCGGACGGTCGTGCGCCCCTCGTGGACCACCTCGGCGGCGCGCAGTGCGGGCAGGGAGGCGAGGAGGGTGCGGGCCGCGGCTGCATGGCCGGCCTGTGCCAGCTCGGCGGCGCTGCGCAGCTCGGCAGCGCGTGCCTCGACCCGCGCCGAGAGGGCCTCCGCGTAGGCGGGCACGATCTCGGTGCCCAGGAGGAGGGTGAAGCCCTCCTTGTCCTGCTCCAGGTACTGGATGCCGAAGTAGGAGACGACCCCGACGGGCACCGCCGTGCCCAGGAGGGACAGCAGGAGAAGTTGCGTACGCAGTCCGATGGCCTCACTCCTTGCGGACGCGGACGTTCTTGAAGGTGACGTTGTTGGCCGCGTCCACCGCCTCCACCACGATCTGGTTGAGCCCCGGGGCCAGCTTCACCTCGGCGCCGAAGGTCCCGCCCTCACCGAGCGTCACCGGCTTGCCGTTCACCTTCACCTTCGCTCCTGCTTCGGTCACCCCCTCGACCACCACCCGGTCCGCCTGCACGACGGCCCCCTCCTCGGGGGCGCGGATCACGAGGCGTGGGGGCTTCCGATCCTGCGCGACGGTGAGGCGCCACGGCGGGGCGGGCGGACTCTCGAGACCGGCGGCGTCTACCGTGTGCACCGTCCAGTAGTAGGTCCCCGTACGCAGCGCGTTGTGCACCAGGCGCGGATCACGTGTCAGCCCCGTGTAGGCGATCTCCGAGAGGTCGGGGTCGGCTGCGATGACGATGCGGTAGCGATCGGCGATCGGCAGCCGGGACCACCGAAACTCGATCTCCGGTGGCGAGTCGAGGGTCCGGAAGACCGCCTTGTTCGCGGGGGCCACCAGGGT
>CAYYHA010000266.1:0-5195 GCA_964471535.1 uncultured Myxococcia bacterium
GCGCAGGGGGGGCGGGCCGCACGGAAACGGGGGCGGAACGACAGCGCTCGCCGAGCCTGGGAGCCGGCCGGGTGGCCGCGGACGAGGCGGAGACGGCGCCGCCCCGCGACGCCCTCGACCCGGCGACCTTCGTCCTCTACGGCTGGGATGCGGGGCGTCTCCGTGCCGCCCAAGCGATGGCTCGGGAGGGCAAGGAGCCGCTGTCGTCCATGGGCTACGACCGGCCCCTGCCCGTCTTCTCCGCTGCACACCCGCCGCTGACGAAGTACTTCCGGCAGATCATCGCGGTGGTGACCAACCCGCCCATCGATCCCATCCGCGAGGGCGGTGCGATGGATCTCTCGGTCCACCTCGGGCGGCCGCCCCGCATCGACGAGAGCCTGCCGGAGTACGCCATCGCCCCGCAGTATCGGGCGAAGAGCCCGCTTTTCGGCACCCGGGCCTGGACGAGGCTCCTCGAAGGGGGCGCGGGTGTGCCTCGTGCCGAGCACATGGATGCCACCTACGATCCCGCTGGGGGCCCCCGCGGGCTCGCCGGGCGCATCGCCGAGCTGAAGCGCGAGGCACTTCGGGTCGTACGACAGGAACGGGCAGACATCCTCGTGCTCTCCGACCGCCGGGCCGCCCTGCGCAGAGGAGGGCCGGAGCGACGGCTGCCCATCCCGATCTTGCTCCTTTTGGGCGCCATCGACGAGGCCTTGGTCGAGGCGGGCCTTCGCCGCCACACCTCGCTGGTCGTCGAGAGTGGAGAGGTGCAGGAGGCACACGACGCGGCGGTGTACATCGCCTGCGGCGCCGATGCGGTGCACCCCTGGCTCTTCCTTCGCGCCTGCCGGGCGACACCGCGCCTCGACCCCGAGGAGGGTGAGCGGCAGGGCCTCGCGGCCCTCGACGCGGGTCTGGCCCGCATCCTCTCGAAGATGGGCATCACGACCCTCGACGGATACCGAGGGAGCAAACTCTTCGAGGCGGTCGGCGTCTCGGCGGCGGTGGTCGACTACTACCTGCCGGGCATCACCTCCCGCCTGGGAGGGATCGACCTAGAGGACCTCCACCAGGACGCGCTCGAGCGGGCGGAGCGGGCGGCGGACCCGGCGCTCTCCCACCTGCCCGGCTCCCCCGATACCCCCGTCTACCGGAAGGAGGTCTACCACGCGCTTCAGCTCGCCGCGCACGGAGGGGATGCCGAGGCCTATGCCCGCTTCGTCGCCTGCGTCGAGGAGGGACCTCCGGTCTACCTGCGGGATCTGCTCGAGCTTCGCCCTCCGCCCGAGGACTTTCCCGCGGCGGTGGCGCTCGGCGAGGAGGAGGTCGCGCCCCCGGAATGGATCATCGCCACGACCTTCCGGGGCGCGGCGATGAGCCACGGTGCGCTCCACCGCACCGCGCACCGCGCCATCGCGGCCGCCTTCAACCGCTTCGGATCCCGGAGCAACTCGGGAGAGGGGGGAGAGGATCCCAGGCGGGATCGCGGCGGTCCCTGGGCCGCGGACCGCTCCCGCATCCGGCAGGTGGCCAGCGGACGCTTCGGGGTGGAGGCGCGCTACCTGGTCCACGCCGACGAGCTGGAGATCAAGATCGGCCAGGGAGCGAAGCCGGGGGAGGGGGGACACCTGCCCGCCCACAAGGTGACGGTGGAGATCGCCCGCATCCGTCGGACCCAGCCCGGGGTGGCGCTCATCTCGCCGCCGCCGCACCACGACATCTATTCGATCGAGGACCTCGCACAGCTCATCTACGACCTGCGCCAGGTCAACCCTCGGGCCCTCATCGGGGTGAAGTGTCCCGCTGTGACGGACATCGGGACCATCGCCGTCGGGGTGGTGAAGGCGGGGGCAGACATCCTCACCATCAGCGGTGCGGAGGGGGGCACCGGTGCCGCGGCGGCCAGTTCCATCGAGCACGCCGGCCTTCCCGTCGAGCGCGGCCTCGCCGAGACCCACCAGGCGCTGGTCTTGAGCGGCGTGCGCGGGGCGGTGGTCCTGCGCTGCGACGGCGGCATCAAGACGGGTTCCGACGTGGTGAAGCTGCTCGCCTTGGGGGCGGACGAGGTCGCCCTGGGCACGGCCTTGATGATCGCCGAGCAGTGCGTCTACTGCCACGGCTGTGCCAAGGGGCGCTGCCCGGCGGGCATCACCACGCAGGACGAGGAGGTGGCGCGGCGGCTGATGCGCCCCAAGGCGAAGGGGCCGGTGCTGGCGCTTGCGCCCGTCGAGGATCCCGACGGGGACGAGGCGCGGCGCTACGAGGATGCACGGCGGGCCGTCGAGCGCTATCTCTTGGCGCTCGCCACCGACGTACGCCGCCACCTGGCGCGTCTGGGTGTTCGGACCCCGGGCGAGCTGGTGGGCCGCGTGGATCTGCTGGGGCAGGTGCCGACCGGCGATCCGCGCATCGACAAGGTGGACCTCTCGGATCTCATCGTCGACGTGCGCCCGCAGGCCCCGGCGGCCGAGGCGCTCTCTCGCCCACCCGGTGAGCGCGAGGCGCCGTCCGCCTTCGACCGGGGCCTCCTCGAGGAGGTCCGGGCCCGCCTCGCCGCCGAGGAGGGTGAGGCGGATGAGGCGGACGACGAAGGTCAGGAGGGTAAGGAGGGCGAGGCACAGGCGCCCGTCGTCCTGCGGCGGCGCATCGCCTCCACCGACCGGGCGGCCTTGGCCGCGCTTGCCGGCGAGGTGGCCTCGGGACGCCTCGCGCTGCCGCCGGGGGGCCTGCGAATCGAGCTTTGCGGGGTGGCGGGACAGGCGCTGGGCTTCGCGCTGGTGGAAGGGCTCTCCGTGGTGCTCGAGGGGCTGGCCAACGACACGGTGGGGGAAGCGATGAGCGGCGGCCAGGTGGTCGTGCGGCGTCCCCCGTGGCTCCGCCGCGCGCGGGACGGACGCACCGCGGCGGACTCGGTCGCGGGCAACGCGGTGGGCTACGGCATGACCGGCGGAGCGCTCTTCGTGGAGGGTCGTTGCGGCCAGCGCCTGGGCGTGCGCATGAGCGGCGGTGTGCTGGTGTGCGAGGGCGCGGGGAAGTACGCCTTCGAGTACATGACCGGCGGGGTCGGGGTGGTGCTCGGGCCGGTGAGCGCCCAGGCCTGCTCCGGTATGACCGGCGGCGAGGTCTTCCTCTACGACCCGCGGGGTGAGGCCGCCGCCTCTCTCAACCCCGGGGCCAGAGGAGTGCCCCTCGGCGATGGTGCGGCGCGCGCGCGCCTCGAAGCCGTCCTCCGCCGTTACCTTCGCTGCACCGAGAGTCCCGTGGCGCAGGCGATCCTCGAGGCGGCAGAGCGCGCGCCCTTCCTCCACGTGGTCCCTGCCTAAGTGGGCATGCACCGGGCGGGGCCCGCCCGCGGCCGGGCGCCCGCCACAGAGGGAGACCGCCAGGGCGCCCGGGGCTATGCTCGCTGCCCCGATGGACGCTGGAGATCTCACGAGCCTGTGGCCTGTGGTGTGGGTCCTCTCCCTCCTCACCGTGCCCAGCGTCCTGGTGCAGCGGGCGGCGCGGCCCATGGCCGCCTTGAGCTGGATCCTGGTGCTCTTCGTGTTCCCCGGCGTGGGGGTACTCGCCTGGTGGCTCTTCGGCCGCCTCCACCTGCGGATGAAGACGCGGCGGCGCCTGCGGGCGGAGGCCGAGGCGCTGCGTCACCTCGAGGCGGCGGGACGGCGGCGGAGGATGCCCGACTGCGGCACCGGTCAGGTGCTGGGCCTCTGCGCCCTCCCGCCGGCGCTGAAGCCCTGGGTCCCCGACCCGGCCCCCGGCAACCGGGTGCACCTGCTCCCCGACGCTGCGACGGCGTACGCGGCGTGGGAAGCGGCCATCGATGCTGCCGAACGCCACGTGCACCTCCTCTTCTACATCTGGGAGCCCGACGAGACGGGGACGAGGCTGCGCGACGCCCTCGTCCGTGCCAGAGAGCGGGGGGTCGAGGTGCGCCTGCTCCTAGACGGGGTGGGCACGCCGCACCGGCGCTTCTTCGAACCGCTGAAGCGCGCCGGGGCGATGGTGCATTGGTTTCTGCCCCCGTGGGGGATTCGCGGTGCGCGCACCTTGAACTTTCGCAACCACCGAAAAATCGTGGTCGTGGACGCAAAACGGGCCTTCCTCGGCGGCATCAACGTGGGCGACGAGTACCTCGAGTGGGTGGACACGGCGGTCGAGATGCACGGGCCTGCGGTGGACGCGGTGCAGGAGGTCTTCCTCGATGACTGGTACTTCGCCACCGAGGCCGACGTCGGCGACGCGGCCTTCTTCGGCGGGTGGCGCGAGGGGCCGCTGCCCTTCGAACCGGCCTCGGCAGGGCCGGGAGAGCCCGCGGCCTCGTGCGCCATCGTTCCGGGAGGGCCGCACCAAGAGCTCAATGCGATCCGGGAGGCGACGCTGGCCTTCCTCGCCTCGGCCCGGCAGCGCCTGTGGCTGGTCACCCCCTACTTCATCCCCGATGCGGGGCTCCTGGCGGTGCTGCGGATCGCCCGCTACCGCGGCGTGGACGTGCGGGTGCTGCTCCCCGCCAAGAGCGACGTCTACGTGGTCCGGCGTGCCTCTCGCACCTACTACCCCGAGCTCTTCCAAGTGGGCATCCGCATCTTCGAGCACCCGGGCATGGTGCACGCGAAGATGGCGCTGGTGGACACAGACCGGGTCGGGATCGGCAGCGCCAACCTCGATCAGCGCAGCTTCCGCCTCAACTTCGAGGTGGCGGCGCTCGTCGCCTCGACCGATCTCAACCGAGAGGTGGAGGCGGTGTGGGAGGACCTGATGGCGCCCGCCGTGGAGGTGGATCCGCGGCGCTACGAGGCGCTTCCCTGGCGGGTTCGCCTGGTGGATGCCGCTTTCCACCTGGCCAGTCCGCTCCTATAGTCGCCGGCCCCGATGGAAGACCTCTACGAAGTTCTCGGAGTTTCGAAGGGCGCCACCGACGAGGAGATCAAGAAGGCCTACCGGCGGCTGGCGAGGAAGTACCACCCCGACGTCAATCCCGGCGACAAGGAGGCGGAGGAGCGATTCAAGAAGATCTCCCACGCCTACGACGTGCTCTCGGATCCAGAGAAGCGGAAGCTCTACGACGAGTTCGGTCACGAAGGGCTCGCCAGCGGCTTCGACCCCGAGAAGGCGCGCGCCTATCGATCGTGGCAGAGCCGGCGCGCCCGCGCCGGAGCCCCCTTTGGTGCCGAAGGCTTCGAGCTCGACCTCGAGGACCTCTTCGGCGG
>CAYYHA010000267.1:0-5175 GCA_964471535.1 uncultured Myxococcia bacterium
CTCCCGGGCCGCCTCGTAGTGCTCCGTCGCCCGGCGCGAGAGCTCGTGCACGCCCCGGTGGACGTTCGACGCATCCCGCGCATAGAAGTGCGTGACAGCGTCGATCACGGCCTTGGGCTTCAGGGCGCTGGCAGCGCTGTCCAGGTAGACCAGCGGGCGGCCGTGGACCGCTTGCTCGAGGGCGGGGAACTCGGCACGGACGGCCTCGATGGGAAACGCCGCCTCCCTCCGGGTCGGTTCGGGCAGGCTCATTGGACGAGTTCCTCCAGGGCCCGGCGCTCGGGCAGCCGCAGCAGCACCTCTTCCTCCAGCCGCCGGCGTAGGGCCTCGACCGGCAGTCCATCGAGCACCTCGCGCGCGAACGCAAAGAGAAGGATCGCCTCGGCGGTGGGCTGCTCGATGCCCCGCGACAAGAGGTAGAAGAGCTGCGCCTCCTCGAGCTGGCCCACCGTCGCCCCGTGACTCGCCGAGACGTCGTCGGCGTCGATCTCGAGGTGTGGCTTGGTGTGCACGACCGCCTCGCTGGAGAGGAGGAGGTTGCGGTTCTCCTGGTGACCGCTGCTCTGCTGCGCGCCCCTGCGCACGTAGGTGACCCCATCGAAGACGGCGTGCGCCGCCTCGTCGACGATGCCCTTGTAGCGCTGCCGGCTCGTGCACCGCGGCGCCACATGGTCGGCGACCACGTGGTGGTCCACCACCTGCGCACCCTTCACGTAGTACAGGCCGTCGAGCGTCAGCTCCGCCCCCTCCTCGAGGAGCCGGCCCTGCACATCCAGCCGGGTGAGCGCGCCGCCGAGGCTCACCACCGTGCTCTCGATGCGACTGTCCCGGCCGGGGCGCAGCGCGAGCGTACAGACCTCATGCCCCTCCCTGGGGTCCTCCTCCTGCAGGCGCACGTGCAGGAGGTGGGCATCACCGTCGAGACAGACCTCGCTGACCCCGCAGACGAGGGACCGCCCCTGTCCGTGCCAGGCTTCGGCGACGGTCGCCTCGGCACCCCGTCCGAGGTGCAGCAGGACCCGCGGCAGGAGCAGGCGATCGCCGCCGGTGGAGACGTGCCGCACGACGATGGGCGCCTCGATGCGCGCGCCGGCGGCCACCTCGATGAAGACTCCATCCTCGAAGAGTGCGGTGTTCAGTGCTTCGAAGGGGCTTCGCTCGGCCACGGCACCGAGGAGGCTCTCGAGCCGGGCGGGGGCACGCTCGAGCATGGTAGCGAGGGATTCGACCTCGACGCCCTCTGGGCAGGCGCCGTCGAGGCCGGCGAAGCGGCCGTCGACGAGGTCCACCCGCAGCACACCCAGCCCGTCGAGGTGCGGCGGCACCGGCGGGGCGACGGGCGCGGCCGTGCGGGGCAGGTGCCAGACCGCCTCTGTGATCCGGCGCACCGGCGTGAAGCGCCACGCTTCGTCCTTGGGCTTGGGAAGCCCGGACTCGCGCAGGAAGCGCGCCGCCGCTTGGCGCAGCCGCTGAAGCCAGGGGGCACCGCGGCCCGGCACGGCTCTGTCGAGCCATCCCTCGAGGGCCGCCTGCAGGGTCGGCTGGGCCTCGGATGCCGGCGCCTCCATCAGGCGGCCTCCTTCTCGAAGGCGGCATAGCCTTCCTTCTCCAAGCGCTCGGCGAGGCGCTTGTCGCCGCTCTCCACGATCCGGCCGCCCAAGAGCACATGGACGAAGTCGGGCACGATGTACTCGAGGAGGCGCTGGTAGTGGGTGATGACGATCATCGCTCGCTCGGGACTGCGCAGTGCATTGACGCCGGCACTCACCTCCCGAAGCGCGTCGATGTCGAGGCCCGAGTCGGTCTCGTCGAGGATTGCCAACTTCGGCTCGAGCACCGCCATCTGAAAGATCTCGTTGCGCTTCTTCTCTCCGCCGGAGAAGCCATGGTTCACCGCGCGCTGCGCCAAGGACTCGTCGAGGTTGACGAGCTTCATCTTCTCGCGCGCGAGCTTCAGGAACTCCATCGCATCCACCTCGGGGAGCCCCTCTGCCTTCCGCCGCGCGTTGAGCGCCGCCTTCAGGAAGTAGAGGTTGCTCACCCCAGGGAGTTCCACGGGGTATTGGAAGGCCAGGAAGATCCCCGCACGTGCCCGCTCGTCGGGCGACATCTCGGTCAGGTCGCGTCCCTCGAAGCGAATCCGCCCCTCGGTGATCTCGTACCCCGGGTGACCTGCGAGCACCTTGGAGAGCGTGCTCTTCCCCGAGCCGTTGGGCCCCATGATGGCGTGCACTTCACCGGCATCCACCACGAGGTCGATCCCCTTGAGGATCTCCTGGCCGTCCACGGACACATGGAGGTTCTCGATCTCGAGCATCTTCATCCTTCCGTCCTTTCGCTGCGCCGGAGCCCGGCCTTCTATCCGACCGCCCCCTCGAGGGAAACCTCGAGCAGCTTCTGTGCCTCGACGGCGAACTCCATGGGCAGCTCTCTGAACACCTCTTTGCAGAACCCGTTCACGATGAGGTTGACCGCGTCCTCTTCCGTCAGACCGCGCTGTTGGCAGTAGAAGAGCTGCTCCTCTCCGATGCGGGAGGTGGTCGCCTCGTGCTCGAGGCGCGCCGTCTTGTTGTGCACCTCCACGTAGGGGATGGTGTGGGCGCCGCACTCGCTGCCGAGCAGCAGCGAATCACACTGCGTGTAGTTTCGCGCCCGATCGGCCCCCTTCAGGATCTTCACGCCGCCCCGGTAGGTCTGCTGCCCGTGGCCGGCGCTGATGCCCTTGGAGATGATCGTGGAACGGGTGTCCTTCCCGATGTGGATCATCTTCGTACCCGTGTCCGCCTGCTGGTAGTGGTTGGACACCGCGACCGAGTAGAACTCGCCCACGCTTCCATCGCCCTGCAGGATGCAGCTCGGGTACTTCCAGGTGATCGCGCTGCCCGTTTCCACCTGGGTCCAGGAGATCTTGGAGCGGCGACCCCGGCAGGCGCCGCGCTTCGTCACGAAGTTGTAGATGCCCCCGCGCCCCTCTTCGTCGCCCGGGTACCAGTTCTGCACGGTGGAGTACTTGATCTCCGCCTCGTCGAGGGCGACGAGTTCGACCACGGCGGCGTGGAGCTGGTTCTCGTCCCGCATCGGCGCGGTGCATCCCTCGAGGTAGCTCACGTAGGAGCCCTCGTCGGCGATGATGAGGGTGCGCTCGAACTGCCCCGTCTTCGCCGCGTTGATGCGGAAGTAGGTGGAGAGTTCCATGGGGCAGCGCACGCCCTTGGGCACGTAGACGAAGGACCCGTCGGTGAACACCGCCGAGTTGAGGGCGGCAAAGAAGTTGTCGGTCATGGGGACCACCGAGCCCAGGTACCTACGCACCAGCTCGGGGTGCTTCTCGACCGCTTCGGAGAAGGAGCAGAAGATCACGCCGGCCTTCGCCAGGGTCTCCTTGAAGGTGGTGGCCACCGAGACGCTGTCGAAGACCGCGTCCACCGCCACGCCGGCAAGTGCTGCCCGCTCGTGGAGCGGGATGCCCAGCTTCTCATAGGTCTCGAGGAGCTTCGGGTCGACCTCGTCGAGGCTCTTCGGCATCTCCTCGGGCCGCTTGGGCGCCGAGTAGTAGCTGATGGCCTGGTAGTCGATGGGGGGATAGTCCACCTTCGCCCAGTGCGGCTCCTTCATCTCCTTCCACGCCCGGTAGGCCTTCAGGCGCCAGGCGAGGAGCCAGTCGGGCTCCTTCTTCTTGTTGGAGATGAAGCGAATGATGTCTTCGTTCAGGCCCGGGGGGACCGTGTCCGATTCGATGTCGGTGTAGAAGCCCGCTTCGTAACGGCGGGAGACGAGCTCGTCGATCTGCGTGGACATGGTGGAGGTGCTCCTCTCGCTCTCACGGAACGGTGGCGCCGTGGTCCCCGATCACCACCAGGGAAGGGTCCCTCTCCTCGAGCCCTTCGAGCGGCGGCACCGGCAATGGGCGCGTCATGTCGGCGATGGTGATCCCGGCGAGCGCCCGACGAACCGCATCGCTGATCCGCTGCCAGTTGACCGCCACCCGGCAGCACTCCTCGCGCTCGCAGGTGTTCGGACTCTCGAAGGCGCACTCGGTCAGGGCGATGGGCCCCTCGATGGCCGAGATCACGTCGGCGATGGTGATCGTCTCCGGGGCGCGCGCGAGCCGGTACCCACCGTTGACGCCCCTGCGACTCTCGAGGAGACGGGCCCGGACGAGCTGCTTGAGCACCTTGCTCACCGTGGGCTGGGGCACGCCCGTCATCTCGGCGATGTCCCGCGCCGCAAACGCGGGCCCCTCGATCGAGGCGGGGGCCGCCTGGCGCGCCATTTCGGTGAGGACGACGATGGCGTAGTCGCACAGCTTGGTGACTCGAAGCATAAGCCCCTGTTTTGATGGGAGAAACCGGCAGAGCGCCCCAATGAGGACCGCAGCGGTACGCTTTAATATGGGAGGCGCCCCGCCCCCGTCAACCACTCGGTGCCGGGCGCACAGGGGCACGTGCCCGCTGCGCTGCGGCGTACCGGGCCGCCTGCGCGGGCGTGCCGCGCGTGGCCGAGCTGCCGCCTGCGAGCGGTGCCCGGCCCCACGGGCCTTGGTGCTACGCCTCGGCCGCCGGCTGAGTGGGCTCGGCCCCGGGCTCGGCGACGGCCTTCAGCGTCAGACCCTTGCCATCGGGGGACAGATCCACCCGCACGGTGGTACCGGAGAAGATCTTTCCGGCGATGAGCTGCTCGGAGAGCGGCTCGAGGATGAGTTCCCGGATCTTTCGCTTCAGCGGCCGTGCACCGAAGGCCGGATCGTAGCCCTCGCGGGCGAGGAAGTCCTTGGCCGCATCGGTGAGAACCAGCTTCAGATCGCGCTGCTTGAGCACCGGCTCGAGGCGCCGGATCTGGATGTCCACGATGTCGCGGATCTGCTCTGGCCGCAGGCGGTGGAAGAATAGGATGGAGTCGATCCGGTTGAGGAACTCTGGCCGGAAGTGCGCCTTCAGCGCCTCCATGGCCTTCTCCTCCATCTCCTGTTCATCCTCGAGCTCGAGGAGGTACTGCGACCCGATGTTCGAGGTCATGATGAGGACCACGTTCCGGAAGTCCACCGTGCGACCGAGCCCGTCGGTCAGTCGCCCGTCGTCCATCACCTGCAGGAGGACGTTGAAGACCTCCGGGTGCGCCTTCTCGATCTCGTCGAGGAGCACGACGCTGTAGGGCCGGCGCCGCACCGCCTCGGTG
>CAYYHA010000268.1:0-5075 GCA_964471535.1 uncultured Myxococcia bacterium
GATCGAAGATCTCGGTGGCATCCGCCTCCACCGGCTGTTCCTCGATCTCGGGCAGCTGCGCCAGCTGCGCCGCGGTCTGCGGCGTGCCCAGCCCCATCGCCTGCTGGTTCTTGAGCTTCTCGCGCTCCACGTCTTCGGTGAAGGCCGACTTCATGAAGTTGGCGAGGTCCTTGCGCGAGAAGATGGCGTCGTTGGTGATCAGGAAGCGCTGCAGGTCCTCCTGCAGCTCGCTGCACCACTGGTAGCGGTCGTCGACGTCCTTGGCGAGCGCCTTCATGACGATCTGCTCGAGCCGTTCCGGGATGCGCCGGTTGTAGGTGCTCGGTGGAACGACATCGACGTTGCGCACCTTTTCGAGGGTCGAGAAGTCACTCTCCCCGACGAAGAGGCGCTCTCCGGTCAGCAGCTCGTAGAGGACCACCCCACAGGCGAAGACGTCGCTTCGGCGATCGAGGGGAAGGCCACGCACCTGCTCCGGCGACATGTAGCCGAACTTCCCCTTGAGTATCCCCGCCTGCGTCCGGCTCGCCTTGTTGGCCGCCTTCGCAATCCCGAAGTCGATGAGCTTCACCTCCCCTTCGAAGCTCACCAGGATGTTCTGCGGGGAGATGTCGCGGTGGACGATGTTCAGATCGCGACCCGCTGCGTCCTTCTTACGGTGCGCGTAGTCGAGCCCCTCGCAGACCTTGCTCATGATGTAGCAGGACATGGGGATGGGGAGCACCTCGCCGCGCTTGCGCATGCGATCGAAGATCGCTCGGAGATCCTTCCCCGAGATGTACTCCATGGCGATGAAGTACGAGTCGCCGATCTTCCCCAGGTCGTAGATCTGCGCGATGTTCGAGTGCGTCAGCTGTACGCTGATCTTCGCCTCGTCGATGAACATCGTGATGAACTCGTCGTCCTCCGCGATGTTCGGGAGGATCTTCTTCACCGCGACGAGTTTCTCGAAGCCCTCGACTCCGACGGTCTTGGCCTTGTGCACCTCGGCCATGCCGCCGACATTGACGCGCTCGAGGAGGAGGTATTTGCCGAACGGCGTGGGCTGTTTCACTGGATCGTGGCGGGGCCCGTCTCGCGCCTCCACCGGACGGGGCTAGAGCACGCAGAACAGTTCGCTTCCGGGGACGTGTCGACGGTAACGTCAACCCGGAAGCGCCGTCAATCGCCGCTCGCCCCGGTTCGCCGTGGGCTTGGCGGCGCGCCCGTAGGCTCGGCCGCCGGCACGCCGCGGGGCGTTCGCTCCCCAGACGACGCCTTCGCGCCCGACCGGTGTGCGCTCGCCCCCGGTGCCTCCACGCGAAGGACCAGTGGCTCGCCGGCCAGATCCCGTCCGATGTCTGCCTCCCCGGCCGCCCGGCCACCCGTTCCCACGAAGCTGATCCAGGCCCGCTGTCGATCGCCCGCCACACAGTAGAAAAGGGTGCCCGGCGGTGCGCCCTCCGGATCGAGCACCGGGCCGGTACATCCCCTCCGCACGACGAGCCTCCACCTCGACACCTGCGCGCTTCGATGCCGGTACGGTGGCGGCGGCAAGCCATCGAGGAGGCCCCGCAACGCCTTCTCGTCCACCGGCAGGCCCTCCGCATCGGCGCGGGCATGGACCCGCGTGGCGACCGTCTCCAGGGCGGCGGCGGCGGTGAGATCCGCGGTGACCGGGGGCGGCAGGTAGACGGGAGGGAGCACGAAGACCTGAATGCTCAAGACGAGCGCGGCGAAGACATAGAAGAGGCGAACGGTCCAGGCGACCAGGCACCGCAGCGCCCCGGCCAGCGCGAGGAGGAAGAGGGGAACGCCCACGATGCCCACCAAGAGCCAGAACCACCCCGGGGGAACCGAGAGCACCCCGGAGACCCCGGTGCGCGCCGAGTGCCAGAGGGTCAGGCGCGAGTAGGTGAGCCAGCCGACGATGCCGCCCAGGGCGAGCGTGGGGAGGAGTTCCCAGCGCTGCGCACGGCGCGTCACGGGGCCGCCCTCAAGACCCGCACCGGGTCCACCCGCGCGGCCGCCAGAGCCGGCCCCACTGCGCCGAGCACGGCGCTGCCCACACCGCCGGCGAGGGCCGCAGCGAAGAGCCATGGCGGCCAAAGGAAGAAGCTCTCGGGCTGAAAGGGGAAGGGGGGGAGGACGGCCCGAGCCAGGAAATTGGCCCCCAGCGCCCCCCCGAGCGCCAGGGCCACCCCCACTCCGGTGCCCGTCAGGCCGGCGAGCGCCGCACCGGAGAGGACCACCGCAGCCACGTCTCCGCGGCGGGCTCCCACCGCCCGATAGAGCCCGAGTTCGTGGCGCCGCGCGGCAACCTGCGCATAGGCGCCGCGGGAGATGTTGACGGCGGCGAGGAGGAGGATCACCCCGGAAAGAGCCGTCAGCGCCGCGGTGACCAGCCGAACGGCACCGCCGATCCGCAGTGCGAGCTTCCGCTCCGTCTCGTCCACCTCGAAGCCCATGCGCCGCACCGCGGCGGCCACCGCGGGCACTGCCGCCGCATCCGCTGCCTCGAGGATCACCGCCGAGTAGGCGCCAGGCTCGGCCCCAAACAGAGCATTCCACCGCTCCACGGCTTCGATGGGGACGAGCACGCCCGCCAGCGGTGCCCGCTCGCTCACCCCGACGATCTCGAGGAGGACGGTGCGCTGCGTGCCTGCCGCCCTTCCCACGAAGGACGCACCGAGCGTCACGGGGAAGCGAAAGCCTCGGATCATCTCCTCACCCAGGGTGGGCAGCCCCCGCGACGGCGCGAAGCCGTGGTTGTACAGCTCGAGGAGCCGCCGCGAGACCACCGCGGGGTACACCGGGGCGCCCGGACCGGGATCGCTGAAGCGGGCGCCTACGTCCCGTGCGAGAAAGCTCGCGGGCACGCCCTCGATCAGGAGTTCCACGCCCATGCGGAGCCGCCGGCCAAAGAAGTCCCCGTCGTAGCGGGAGACGGCTGGTACGGACAGGCGCAGCTTTGGGTAGGCGTGGCGGACGCCCGGTAGCTCGGCGAGGCGCCGAAGCGCCGGCGCGTCGAGGCGTCCGCCCCCCAGGAACTCACCTAGCGCGATCCGGGGTGGCACGACCTCGAGCAGTGCGGCATCCACGGGGAAAATGCGACGCACCACCGCCCCGACGCCTTCGCCCAGGCCGACCAGGAAGACGAAGGCAGCAATCCCGAGAGCCACCCCCGCAGTCGAGACGGCGAACCCCCTCCGATCGCGACGGATCTCGAGCGCGACGAGTGCGGCGAGCCGGACCGCCTTCATGCAAAGGCCTCCGTGACCTCCCGCAGCGCCCCCCCCTCGAGGCGCACGGTACGGTGGGCGTGGCGGCACAGCCGGGTCTCGTGGGTCACCATGAGGATGGACAGCCCTCCCTCGGCGAGTTCGGCAAAGAGCGCAGCGATCTCGTCTCCCGTGCGCTGGTCGAGATTCCCGGTCGGCTCGTCGGCGAGCAGCACCTTGGGGGCATTGACCAAGGCACGGGCGATGGCGACCCGCTGCCGCTCTCCTCCGGAGAGCCGATCGGGCGTGCGCCGCATCTTGTCTCCGAGCCCCACTCGTTCGAGGAGCCACCTGGCACGTGTGTCCCGATCCGACGGCTCTCGACCTCGGACGAACCAGGTCGGAACGAGAACGTTCTCCAGAGCGGTGATGGGGAGGAGATGGAAGGCCTGGAAGACGAAGGCGACCGTCGTACTGCGAAGCTGCGAGTAGCCTGCATCGTCGAGGGTGGAGAGGTCGCGCCCATCGACAGAGACCGTGCCCCGATACTCGGTATCGAGGCCGCCGACCAGGTTGAGCAGCGTGCTCTTACCGCTCCCGCTCGGGCCCAGGATGCACACGAACTCGCCCGGACCGACCTCGAGGTCGACCCCCGAGAGCACCTCCACCACCGCCTCACCGTCCTGGTAGTGCTTGTAGACTTGGCTTAGCCGGATCATGGCGTGCTCGGCGCCGCGGCTGTGAACGCCAGGTCGACCCGAAGCCCGACCCCACCCGTCTCTGCTTCCGCCACCCCGGTGACCACCCGAACCTTCTCGAGCGGAGCCACCAGTCGGTCGACGGCAGACTTGATCATGATCCCCCCCGGTCCACCGCCGAAGGCCGAGGCATCGAGCCCGGCGAGGATCCGACGTGCATTGGGGACGTGGAGGACCACCGCGAGGGAGCCCTCCTCCGCAAGGCGGCGGCGGGTCCTATCGTCGAGCGAAGCGGCGAACGCCGTCTCCGGATGAAGGACGCGCCGGCGGGCATCGGCAAAGGCGCCGGCGCCACCGGTCACCACCAGGGTGTCCCCGACCACGCCGAAGGTCATCCCTTCACCCAGCCGGTAGTGCACCGTCCACACCGGCGTACCCTCGATCTCACCCGCCTCGATGCGCGCCCGCAGCACCGGGGCGAGCGCCGCGGCGACCGCCGGCAGATGGGCCCGCAGCGCCTCCGCGTCGCGGAGCCGGCACAGCACCGTCAGCCGCACATACTCGAAGGGGTTGGTGCGCCTCGGATCGAGGCTCGGCATGCGGGCGAGATTGGGGCTCTTTGCCAGCTCGAGGTAGAAGACGTAGTCGGTCCCGAGGAGGCGCAGCAGCGCGCCCCCATCGAGGCCCCGGGCCACCAGCTGCGCGTCCAGGGCTTCGAGGGGCCCCGGTCGGCCGGCCTCCTTCCACAACGCCCAGGCACGGGCGAGGTCGGCCGTGAGGCGCCCGGCAAGGAGTGCGTCGGGGGCGATCCACCCCATCGCCTCGCCAGCGTCGGGCTCGAGCCTGAAGGGCTGCAGCGCCGTCGTTGCCGTGGCATCGAGACCCAGGTAGGCGTCCAGCGTCACGCCCGAGGCCCCCACCGAGAGCCCCAGGGCACTGGCCGGGAAGCGCTCGGCCCATTCGGGATCCACCTGGCCTGCGCCCTTCTGGGTGGCAAACGCCACGAGCTGCACCCCGTTCCCGAAGCGCGCCCGTGCCCGCTGAAAGGGCGGTAGCTCCTCGACGTCTCGCTTCGTCGCCACCGAGAGCGCAACGCGCCCGGCGGCACCTGGCCCCGCGGAGAGAGCCACGAGATCCCCCCGAAAGGCCCAGGCAGCCACCTCCTGCCCCTCTGGGG
>CAYYHA010000269.1:0-5058 GCA_964471535.1 uncultured Myxococcia bacterium
CGCCCACCACGGCGGCCCCCAAGCCCCAGTGACGAAGGACACGCTCCGGCCGCCTGGGACCCGGAAGGGGTGCAGTGGCGCGGGCACGAGGGTCCTCGGATGGCGGGTTTCCCGAGCTGTCTTTCCAGACAACAGCAGCACCGGCGGGCCCATGGGCGACGCCAGCCCCGGCGCTACGCCCCCGCTCCGCGCGCGTCGCCGCAGTGTGCCCGTCTCCCGCTTCGGGCAGAGATGAGCCTGGCACCGAGGGGAGAGGCGCGGCGTCGAGGCGCTGCGTCCGGCGGCGCAGGCCGTTCGCCTCCTCGGGAAAGAGCGCCCGCATCATGCTCGCGAGGTCGAGCTCCTTGGAGGTGGCGGCATGGCTGAGGAGAACGTCCGCCAGGGCCGACTCCATCTCTGCCGCAGTGGGAAAGCGGGCTGCGGGGTCCCGCTCGAGGGCCCGGAGCACCACCGCGTCGAGTTCGGCGGGTACGTCGGGATGGATGGAGGACGGAGGGGGCACCGCGCGGGACTGCACCGCGTGCAGGATCTCGATATCCGTCGCGCCGGTGAACAGGGCCCGCCCGGTGAGCAGCTCCCACAGGACGATGCCCAAAGCGAAGACGTCGGTGCGCGCATCCACCGTGCGCCCCGCAGCCTGCTCGGGGCTCATGTAGCCGCTCTTGCCCTTGATGATTCCTTCGGCGGTCACGCTGCTGCGCTGCGCCGCCTTCGCGATGCCGAAGTCGGTGATTTTCACCTCGCCGGCGAAGCTCACGAGGATGTTCTGGGGTGAGATGTCCCGGTGTACGATGCCCAGCGGTGTGCCATCGTCCGCCCGGAGTCCGTGTGCGTGTGCGAGACCGCGCGCCACCTCGCGCGCGATGTGGGTGGCACGCATCGGTGTGATCCGAAGGCCCGCGTCCCGTGCGGCGACCTGCACGCGCCGCAGGTCCTTCCCGTGCACGTACTCCATCGCCAGGAAGAGCACGCCATCTTCCTCGTCGAAGTCGAAGACCTGCGCGATGTTCACATGGGAGAGGCGGGCGGCGAGACGCGCCTCGTCGCGGAACATCTCCACGAACTCTCGATCCTCGGCCAAGTGGGGGAGGATGCGCTTGAGCACGACCTCCTTCTGGAAGCCGGCTGCCCCCTCCATGCGACCCAAGAAGATCTCCGCCATCCCGCCGACGGCGATGCGGCGACCCATCCGGTATCGTCCGAGACGCTCTTCCCCCATCGCTCCGAGTCTACCAGTGACCCGAGCCGATCCGTGACCCGCACTGCGTGCCGTGCTCTCTACGGCCCGTGCGGCCTGCGCCCGAACGGGTCAGCGCGGGTGGGACGTCCGGCGCCGGAGCAGCACGGCCCCTGCGAGGAGGAGGGTGAAGAGTCCGGCCGACGGCGCGGCGGAGCTGCAGCCGCATCCCCCCACCGCATCGACCGAATCGGTGGCCTTGGGGTCGTTGGGGCTGGGATCGCAGGCGTCGCCCAGCCCATCCCCATCCGTGTCCTCCTGCGCCGGGTTGGCGACGGCAGGGCAGTTGTCCGCGCCGTTGAGGACGCCGTCTCCGTCCCGGTCCCCCTCCGTCGGACCTCCGTCCGTACCGCCATCCGGCATGCCGCCATCGCCTTCGATTGGGGTGCAGCTGCTCGGCTCGCCCATGCACGTCCACCCCGCCTCCACGTCGCAGACAGGACTGCAGCCGTCACCCGCGCGTACGTCTCCATCGTCACAGGTTTCCGTCCCCTCGATTCGCCCATTGCCACACAGGGGCGCGGCGTCGTCGGTGGGGTCGGTGGGGTCGGTCTCGCCGGGGTCCACTGCGCCGTCGTGGTTCGCATCTTCGTTGCCGTCGTCGACGCCTCCGACGTCGGTGTCGGCCTCGGTGGGATCGGTCTTCGTCGTCGGATCGGCGTCCGGCAGGAAGCTGGGATCGGTGCCTTCGTAGGGAAGACCCGCGCTGTCACTTGTTCCTCCAGACACCGGACCTAGGCCCACCTCCACACCGTCGGGGAGTCCGTCGCCGTCGGTGTCGGGGTCGAGGGGATCGGTGACGTAGCCATCGGCCCCCGCCACCCGCTCTTCTCCGTCGCCTACCCCGTCGTCGTCGGTGTCGGCGTCCATGGGGTCGGTGTCGACACCCGGGTCGTAGGCCGCCGGGTCACCGGCGGCGAGTTCCTCTCCATCGGAGAGACCGTCGTCGTCCGAGTCGGGGTCGTTCGGGTCCGTCCCAAGCAAGGCCTCTACGTCGTCGCGGAGCCCGTCCGCATCCTGATCGAAGTCGCAGGCGTCCCCGATGCCGTTGCCGTTGGTGTCCTCCTGCTGCGGGTTGGCGACAACGCGGCAGTTGTCGGTGGCGTCGGCGACCCCGTCCCCGTCGCTGTCTGGGTCGCGGAAGTCGGGATCCCCATCGCAGTCGGTGTCGACCGGCGGCGTGGCGAGATCTGCGTCACCGGCCTCTACTGAGTCGGGGACGCCGTCGCCGTCGCTGTCCGGTGACAGGGCGTCGATGGTGCCGTCGCCATCCCGATCCGAAGGGTAGGCGACGAAGAGCAGCTCGTCGCGGTCGGAGATCCCATCGCCGTCGGTGTCCGGAGCATCGGGGTCGGTGCCGACGGTGGCGTCGGACTCGGCGAGGTCGGGCACCCCGTCTCCGTCGCGGTCCGGGTCCTGTCCGGTGACCACCACGTTGTCGAAGACGACGCCGCCGTTCCCGTTTCCGTTGTCGTAGGAGAAAAGACCCGCGAAGCCGCCTGGTAGAGGACTGGGGTCGGTGAAGGTGAGGGTCTGTCCTCCGATGGAGCAGCGGATCTCGCCGCCGATGGCCGACAGCTCCATGCGGTAGCTCTGGTTGCTCTGGTAGGCGAAGGTTCCACTGGCCACGATGTAGTCGTTGGTGCACGTCTGCGTCGTGTCCACCCGGACGAGCGCGAAGGTGGCCGCAGCAGCCGGCTGGGCCACGTTGCAGGTGGGTGCGTTGTCCCGGGTGACCCAGCAGGCGTAGTACTGGTCTCGACTGGAGACGCGAACGACCAGGCCCATCGCGTCGTTGTCCGCGCTGTTCATATCGGCGGCGATGGTCACGTCGGTCCAGGCGGGATGGCCGGTCAGCAGGAAGTTCTCATAGGGATCGTCGATGCCGCCAAAGCCCGAGCCCCCCACGTCGGTGCCGTTGGCGTCCGTGTTCGGCGAGACGCCGGTGTTCACGTCGGCACGCCAACCGTCACCGCGCCATCCGGCCCCCCACCCGTAGCGGCCGGGTCCCTGCGCCACGGGACGGACATCGAGGCACTCGAAGTCGTCTTGGAAGTACACGGTTTGCGCCGCGGCAGCAGCGGGCCCAAACAGCCTGGGGACGAGGAGCAGGGTGCAAAGCCCCACGAGCCCGCCTAGAGGCGAGCGGGACGAAGGCGCAGAGAGCGGCCGGTCGGGTGGGCCAGCGGTCGCGATGGGTTCGGTGACTTCGCTCGTCGTCTTCCCCTCGGGCACGGCTGTGGCTCCCACGCGACCTCCCAGCCTCGATGATACGGGATTCACACGGGCATCTCCAGGACGCGTCAGAAGCGCGGCGCGCTCCGCGTCGCCCGCCGGCCATGGTAAGGACCGACCGGCGGGGGTATCGTCGCCCGAAACGGGGGTGTGGGATGCGCACAGGACTTGCCGTTTTCGCCGTGTTGCTTCACCTGGCCCTCCCTGCGGGTCCGGCGCTGGCACGGGAGGGCGCCGTCCACGTGGTGCGGATCGAGGGTGCACTGGATGCCGAGACGCCCGTGTGGCTGGACACCGCCGCGGAGCAGGCGAAGGCAAGAGGGGCGCCGGCGCTCCTCTTGCGCATCGATTCGGAGGGGGGGTCCTGGGCGGCGGCGGCGCGTGCCCGCGCGGTGCTCGACACCGCCGAGCTGCCCGTCTGGGCGTGGGTCTCCGGCAAGGCCGTGGGGCCCGCCTCTCTCCTCGCCCTCTCCGCCGACGAGCTGTGGGTGGGACCGGCGGCGGAGATCGGTGCGGCGCTTCCCGCAAGCGCGCCGCAGCGATTGGTGACGCGGCTGCGAAGGGAGTTCAAAGAGGCGGTGCAGGCACCGGGCTGGCAAGGCGATCGCATCGACCGCTTGCTCACGCCCGGTGGCGGTCTCGTCCTCTCCTCGGCCGAAGCGGTGTCCGAGGGCTTGGCCCGCGGCACCGTTCCCGACGTGCCCCATCTCCTTCAAGTCAAAGGGATCGAAGAGGCGGCGGTGATCGCCCGGGCACCTGGCTGGCTCCTCCACGTGGCCGCCTTCCTGAACTCGGGCCTGATGGTGACCCTGCTCCTCGGCCTGGGCTTCCTCGGGCTGGTGCTCGAGTTCAAGACGGCTGGCTGGGGCCTGGGCGGCACGGTGGCGCTCGTCTGTCTCGGTCTCTTTGGCGGCGCGCAGTGGCTGATGGGCGGGACGTGGCTGCCTGCGGCGCTCGTCTTCGCCGGCGCACTGCTCCTCGCCCTGGAACTCTTGGTGATCCCCGGCTTCGGCCTGACGGGCATCCTCGGATCCATCGCCTTCCTCGGGGGCCTCTTCCTCGCCTCGGTGGGTGACCTCGCCTTTGCCGATTCGAAGGCCCTCTGGGCGGCAGGCCGCAACGTCTCCATTGCCGTGCTGCTGATGGTGGGCGGGGTGGTGGCGCTCTTCCGTTACCTGCCTCACTCCCGGAGGGCGCGGGGCCTGGTGCTCGACGCAGAGCTCGATCGGAGCGCTGGGGGCGGGCCGGGGCAGGTGAGCGGAGGCGACGGGTATCGGCGGTGGCAGCGGGGCGGCCCTGACGAGTCGATGCTCGGCGCGCGGGGCGTCGCCGTCTCGGCGCTGAAGCCTGCTGGCCACGCTCGCTTTGGGGACGTGGTCGTTGAGGTGGTCTCCGCGGCGGGCTTCGTGCCGGCTGGCGAGGAGGTCCTGGTCGTCGAAGAGAAGGAACGCAAGAAGTGGGTTCGCCCGCTCCCGGAGTCTCTCAAGGAGGAAGAGGTATGAACTTGGACATGGGCTTCGTCATCACCGCGGCCGCGGTGGCCATCGCGGTGATCTTCGTCTTTACCTACGGCTCGGTGGGGCTTT
>CAYYHA010000270.1:0-5057 GCA_964471535.1 uncultured Myxococcia bacterium
CCCCACGACGGGGGCGGGTGGCCGGACGGGGGCGACTCCGACGGCGGGCGCCTCGATGCCAGCGGCGGCGACGGAGGCCCGTGGGATGGGGGCACCGATGGGGGCTCCGATGGAGGTGGTGCCGATGGCGGGCGTGACGGCGGGGTCGCGGACGCCGGTGCGCCCGACGGTGGGCAGAGCTCGGACCTGCAGGTCACCGCGACGCCGGCGAGCGCGCTCATCTGGGACACGGTGCAGCTTCAGGTGGAACTCTCCGGTGCCTTGAGCGGCGCAGATGTGGGGGCGATCCACTGGGAGGCCCTCGGTCCCCTCGAAGGTCGTTTCGATCCCCTCGTCGCCGGGAGCACCACCGCCTCGGGACCGGATACCCTCTACTACCCCCTCGAGCCGGGCACCCATCGCATCCAGGTGACCGTGACCAAGGACGATGTGACGGGGATGGCCGAGGTGGAGATTGCCGTCGCCGGCTTCGAGACGGTGCCGCTCCCCCTCGCACTCGATGCGGACTACCAGAAGGTGGCCTCCCTCGCCGTCGATCCGGCGACCGGGTGGGTGGGGGCCGCCACCCGCGCAGGGCCTCTTCTCCTGGCCTACGACCCCGCGACGGGCGCGGCGCAGGTGGAGACCTGCGATGCGGTCCCCGATCCGCCCCGGGCCACCGCCCTCGGCCTCTACGATGCCCAGGCCCAGCGCTTCCTACTTGGCTTCGAGCGAGATCGAGGCTACCTCGTCGCCGTGCAGCCGGGCCTCGGCGGCGATGGGCAGTGCAGCGCCGCCTTGGTGCAGCTCGAGGATTCCACCACGCTCAAGAAGCCCACCCAGGCAACCGGTGCGGCGCAGGCAGCCGACGGCAGCGTGTGGGTCACCACGGATCGGGGCCTGTGGCACCTCGCTCCCGGGGAACTGCAGTCCTGGGAGCACTATACCTTCGACGCCCTCGGAGAGTCTCTCGGCGCCGTCGGGATCGACGCGTCGGGGCAGCTCTTCGTCAGCGGCCGTCTGGATGGATGGGTGCGCACCGGCCTGCCCGTGGATCCCGCCGCCCCCGTCTCGCAGGTCAATTTCGGGGGGGCCTACGATCGGGTGCAGGTGATCGTACCGGGCCTGGTCGATCCCTTGGCGCGCTTGTCCGAGATCTGGCTGCCGTCCGGCGAGCCGGCTGGTGCGATCCTGCGTCTGCTCGACACCACGGCGCCCATGCCCTTCGAGTCTCTGTATTCGCTGACGATCGACGGCAAGGCCTTTTCGGGCATCGATGGCGCCGCCTACGATCCGGTGAGCACGGATCTCTTCTTTGCCGACGACGACTACCTCTTCCGCTACAAGCGCGATTTCGATGCCATCGTGCTCATGGCGCCGAGGGGGCTTCGACCCTGCAACGACCCCATCGCACTCGCGGTCGACGTCGATGACCCGAGTCGAGGCCGGCGGCTCTGGGTTGGCTGCCGCCAAGGCTTCGCCGTGGCCATCGCCCCCTGAAGGCGGCGCAGGTCCCCGTCCGTCCCGCACCGGGCTCCTCCCGTCGCGCCGCGACGGCGGGGGCGCGCGGCTTTGGGCGCCGTCCCCTGCGGCGGCACCGCCCCGACGGCTCGCCCCTGCCTACCGCTCCCACTCGATGAGTACGTCCAGTGCCGTTTCCATGACCGGGACCGTCTGCGGGCCGAGTGAGTTGGTCTCCTCGTAGTGGTCGCCCGGCGCCTCGTTGTAATAGGGGCTCTGTTCGTCGAGGACGAAGTCGTAGGGTGGCACGAGGTAGCCGATTTCGTCGTTCCCGAGACCCAGGACGAAGGTGTAGCGCCCGCCCATCCGCGGCCGGTAGGCGGCATCTTTGGGGGCCTTCGACAGGTCCGGAGGATTGGGGTTGTCCGGCGCGATGCGGTCCACCCCGGGCGGGGTCCACTCCTCCCCGAATCCCACCGCCAGCTCGCTGAACAGCTCCCCGGGGACCGAGAGGAAGCGGGCCGGGCCTAGCTTCATCGCGAAGACCTCGCTCTTCACGTAGGGGAAGTGCTCCTCGGGGACGATGGGCTCCCCGTTCCACGGGCTTCCGTCCGCTTCCCACGCCGCTCGGTTGAAGACACCAAGGCCGAAGACGACCTGGAAGAAGACGTTCTCCATGGGGAGGAGCAGTGGCTCGCTGCTGAACGAGAGCACCGGGTCGTCGATCTCCTCGGCGGTCTCGAGCAGCGCGAGGACCTTCTCGGCGAGCCGCTCCCCCACCGCGCGGGCCTTCTCGTAGTCGCGTCTGTCGTCCCGCGGCACACCATCGCGGGTGCGTGCGCCGATGGAGCCCAGCGGGGTGAGCAGGCCGCCGACGGGCCCCTGAAGGTAGAGCGCGATGCCACCGCGACCGGGGACGGCCGGCGCCTCGCCCTCTGCCTCGAGCCCCTCCTCTACGCCCTTGCGGACATAGTGAACGAAGTCACTCGTGATGAGGTTGTTGATGTCCGAGAGCACCTCCGGGTGGTTGCCCCAGTTGATCATCGTGGTGATGACGCTGCCATCTTCGGCATCGAGGAGCTCCAGGACGCTCAAGGTGTCGTCGATGATGCGGGGGTCGCGCGAGTCGCGCACCAGGCCCTCGGCGCCCGTCCGCCCCTGGGCCACCCGCGCCCGTGCGGGACGGGTCGACTCCGCCGCCTGCACGATCGCCTCGGCCGTCTTGTCGAGGACCTCGTCCCACCACAGCGCGTTCACGCCGCTACGGTAGGCCTCGGGGAGCCCGACCGTGGGCACGTAGTTGGGGGGCAGCGCCATGCCCCATTGGCCCAGTGCGTCGGGCGCCTCGTGGGTGTGGGTGCTTCCGATGAACACGTAGTCGAGGCGCGATGCGATCTCGGGGGCGCGCTGGGCGATGCGCTCGCGCACCCGCAGCACGTCGTCGTAGAAGAAGCCCACGAGGTCCAGGTAGGCGATCGCCACCAGCGTCTCCCCCCGGCCGATCACCACCGCCCGCGCCCAGATGTCATCGTGCACGCCCACGGCAGGGCGGTTGTTGCCGAAACCCGCGAGCCAGAGGCCATCGAAGAGCCCGTTGCCCTCGGTGCCGTCGGCGTCCGGGCCCGTGTAGGCCGGATCATCGGGACAGATCCGGTCACGGCCGCAGTCGTCGAAGAAGTCATAAATGCCGTCGCCCTCGGTGCCGTCGGCGTCGGGGCCGGGGTAACCGGGATCGCCGCTGCAGAGGCCGTCGGCGCCGCAGTCGTCGAAGGCCTTCTCGGAGAGCTCCCCGCAGCGCATCCCCACGTCGCAGCGGTCCCCCTCCCGCTCGAGGTACTCGAGCCGCGGCACCTCGAAGCCCGACGGGGTGATGGGGATCGCCGCGGCACCGGCGACGAGGGGCCCGTCGGCGGAGGGGCACCCCTCGCTGCCGGGGCAGTAGAACGCGGGCGGTGTGGGGCCGCTCCCGCCATCGCTGCCTCCGTCGGGCGTGGATGGCACCGCGGGGCAGCCGGGGAGCAGGAGGAAGAGGGCGGCGAACGAGGCAAGGGCGAGGGAGGGACGCATGGGGTGAGCCTAGCCAAAAGGGCGGCCGCCGCGTAGCCTGCGGGCGCACCGAGGTGGAGGCCGGCCAGCCCGCCATGGGGCCCCGACGCCTGCCGGGTGTGCGGTTGTTCCCCCTGATCACCCGTCGTATACGGGGGAGGTGCCCGAGATCCCCCAGCCCGACCTCTTCACGTGGACGCGCAAGCCGCCGCCGCGGCGCGTCTACACGGTCGGCGAGCTCACCCGCGCCATCAAGCGCCTCCTCGAGGGGACCTTCGAGTCGGTGTGGGTGGAGGGCGAGATCTCACGGGTGAGCCGCCCTCGCAGCGGCCACCTCTACTTCTCGCTGAAAGACGACGATGCGGTGCTGCCGGCGGTGCTCTTCCGGGGCCAGGCGAAGCGGGTGCGCTTTGCGCCCGAGGAGGGCATGGCGGTGCTCGCCCGCGGGCGGGTGAACGTGTACGAGCCCCGTGGGCAGTATCAGCTCATCGTCGAAGCGCTCGAGCCCCAGGGCCTGGGCGCGCTGCAGGCCGCCTTCGAGCAGCTCCGGGAGCGCCTGCGCAAGGAAGGCCTCTTCGATGCGGCCCACAAGCAGCCGCTCCCTCGTCTGCCCCGATGTGTCGGAGTGGTCACCAGCCCCAGCGGCGCGGCGATTCGGGACTTCCTGGATGTGCTCGGTCGCCGAAACCCGACGGTCTCCGTGCTCGTTGCCCCCGCCCGCGTGCAGGGTGAGGGCGCGGCAGAAGAGGTCGCGCGCCAGATCCGCGTCCTGGACCGCCTGGGCACGAGCGACGTCATCGTGGTCACGCGCGGCGGCGGCTCCCTCGAGGACCTGTGGGCCTTCAACGAGGAGGTGGTGGCGCGGGCCCTCTTCGAGTGTCGCACGCCCACCGTCTCGGCGGTGGGCCACGAGGTGGACACGACCATCGCCGACTTCGTCGCCGACCTGCGTGCCCCCACACCCTCGGCGGCCGCCGAGCTGGTGGCGCCGGAGCGGGGCGCGCTGGTGAAGGAACTCGAGCGCTACACGGTGCGGATGCATCGCAGCGTGGAGCGGGCACTTCAGCTGCGCCGCGCACGCCTCGGGGAGACGAGGCGGCGGCTCGGCGATCCGAGGCGGACGCTCGCCGACCGGCGCCTCGGGCTCGAGGCCCTGCGCGAGCGCCTGGAAGCGGGCACGCTGGGCCCACTGAACCGCCGGGTACGCACCCTCGCCGGCCTCCGGGAACGCCTCCGCGCGGCCCATCCCGCCGAGCGCTTGAGCCGCGCGCGGGCCCGGCTCGAGCGCGCCGCGGCCCGGCTCGCCAGTGTGGTGCGCGCCCGGGAGCACACCAGGCGGCGTGGGCTCGAGGCGCTGCGCCGGCGCCTCCTCCGCGCCCACCCCGGCGAGGCCATCCAGCGGGAGCGGCGACGCCTCGAGCGCCTCGAGACCCGCGCCATCCAGGCCACCTTGCAGCGAAGCAGCGAGGCGCGGAGCACCCTGGCCGGCCTGGCGGGGAAGCTCGATGCCCTCTCTCCGCTCAAGGTCTTGGGGCGGGGCTACGCGGTGGTGCGCACCGCCGCGGACGATG
>CAYYHA010000271.1:0-5045 GCA_964471535.1 uncultured Myxococcia bacterium
AGGCCCACCGCACCGAGAGACCGTCCCGCCCCCCCACGAGGGTGAGCAACGGATCCCAGCCGAGGAAGGAGTAGGCCGCCCAGCGCTCGCCCCCTTGCACCGACTCGAGGAGGAAGGCGGGACCGGTGGGGGCGAGCTTGAGGAAGGCGCTCACGGGGGTCTCGAGATCGGCGAGGACCTCGGTCCACACGGGGACGACCGCACCCGGCGTGGCCAGGGCGCGGAACGCTGCGAGATCGGGGGTGACCGGCGGCGGCGCCACGCGGCGGTTCTCCCTCCCCCGTCCCTTCGGTGTCAACGCAGGGGCCGGCGGGGGGCGGCGGCACCGGTCCCCCACGGCAGCGGGCCGACGCGGTCTGTTTCCGAGGGCGGGAGGCTGCTAGGCTCCGTCCGGTACCGGCCGGCTCCGGGGGGCCGCTGGCGCCCGGCGCCCCAAGTCGACCGCGTCGCCGCAGGCGACCGAGGAGGCCATGGAGGCGGAGCTTCGCATCGAATTGGACGCGCCCGGAGCGGTCCGGGTGGGCGAGACGCTCACCGGTCGCCTTGCCATCGCTGCGCCGGCGGAGGAAGTGCGCGTCCACCGGGTGCAGCTGCAGCTTCTTCGCCGGGCCGTGAAGCGGCGCGGAGCCGGAAAGGGTCAGTTGCACGTGCGCCGCGTCGCCCAGAAGGTGCTGCCGGGGCTTCGCCTGGCCCCCGGTGCACCGCCCGAGGCGATCCCGTTTACGCTTGGCATCCCCCGCGGCGAGGTGCCGAGCCACGGCGGACGCCTCTTCGACGTGGAGTGGGAGGTTCAGGCGCGACTGGTCGGCGACGAAGGCGGCGAGGTGGTCGCGGGGCAGCCTGTACAGGTGCACCCCGAGCAGGCGCCCGAGCCCACCGCTCCCCCGGCCGGATGGGATCTTCCCCGCGAGGCACTGCAGGGCCCCTGGGGCGAGGCGGTGAAGGTACTCTTGAGCCTGGTCTTCGTCGCCGCCTGCTTCGGCGGCGTGTGGAAGGTCTGGGCGGACTCGACCGTTGGCGTCCTCCCGGCTCTGGTGTGGACCGTGGTGCTCGTCCCCGTCGGTCTGCTGATGCTCGCTGCCGGCGCGGCCGCGGCGATCACGTTCGTCCACCGGCTTCGCTTTCGCGGGAGCCGGATCACCGTGGACTCGCAGGTGGTCCGCGCAGGAGAGACGGTGGCGCTGCGGGTGCAGCTCTGTCTCGACCGCGAGGCAAAGCTCGAGGCGTGCCGCGCCGTCCTCCGGGCGAAGGAGTTCTTCGTCTACGAGGACGAGGGTCCGAGTGATACGGATATCGACCGCGAGATCACGGACGAGGTCACCGCGCTCATCGAACGCTTCGATCTCTTGGAGGCGCATCCTCCACCGCCCGCGCGGCGTCAGGGCATGAGCGCATGGGTCGACATTCGCTTCCCCCTCCCCATTCCCGACGAGATCCCTTTTCCGTCGCGGAGTGGTCCCTTCGGCTTTGCGTGGTCGGTGGAGGTGATCGCGCGGCTCGACGATGGCACCGAGTGGTCGGAGACCCTGCCCCTGTGGGTGCAGCCGGCGGAGCCGACGGGTGCCGCGTCACAGGACCCGCCGGCACGGAACCCGCTACCCCAGGGTGTGGCGGGCGGCTCCAGTGCGGCACAGCGGTAACGGCACAGCGCCAAGGCATCCCGGCACCGGCACCGCGACAGAGATGCGGCGTGCGGCCGGCGCAGCGGCGCCGGTCGTCAGATCCACCGGGGGCGGGGTAGTCTACGGACACCGGTCATGGGGTCACCGGTCCGGTGGCTCCCTCGCAGCCTGCCGGCGGCTGTGAGCTACGACGAGGAGACATCGGATGGATGCGTTCGTGGGCATCTACCCGGAGGAGGGGCAGCGAGTACACCTTGGGGGTGAGGTGGCGGGCCGAGTGGAGGTCGAGGCCTACCGCCCCCTCGAGCTGTCGCGAGTGGAAGTCTCGTTGGTGCGCCGCGCGAAGCTGAAGAGGCTAAGCGAGGGGCTCCCGGTGGCCGAGGTCGCGACCGTGGCAAAAGAGACCCTGCCCGGCTTGCGGCATGCCCCGGGGCAGCCGCCGCTGCAGGCGCCCTTTCGCCTCGCCCTTCCCGACGGCGAGATCCCGACCTACACCGGTCCGCTCTTCGACGTCGTGTGGGAGATCCATGCGCGGATCTACATCAAGGGGCGGCGCGACATCACCGCGGTGGAGACGCTGCACGTCGACCCCAACCCCCATCCCCCCCTTCGGCCACCGCCCGCCGGATGGGACGCACCCAGGGAGGTCCTGCATGGCACCTGGGGCGAGGCGATGAAGGGCTTCATCGGCCTTGCCTTCGCAATCATCTGCTTCGTCGGGATCTGGGTGATGTGGACTGGCAAGCCGGCGGACTCCTTCTTCCACTCGCTGATGCGTGCACCGCTGTACCTCGGCATGGGTCTGCTCGGGGTCATCTGCCTGCTGGCCGCACTCGTTTCCGCCGTGACCTTCGTCCATCGAGTGCGCATGCGCGGCACCCGCGCCACGGTCGATCCAAAGATCGTGCGTCCGGGCGAGACCACCTACCTGTCGATCCACGTGCGCAGCCTGCGGGACGCGCAGCTGGCGCGGTGTGAGGCGAAGCTCATCGGCAAGGCATTCTTCCGCGCGCGCCAGAAGAACGAAACCACCCGGCCGGCTGAGGACGTGTGGCACGAAAAGACCATCTTCGAGCAACGCTATGACCTGCTGGCTGGCCAGAGGCGCCGGGCGGTCCGGCGTGAGGCGGGGATGCTCATCTTCGACACGGACCTCCCCATCAACCTGCCGCGGGGGATCCGTTGGCCCTCCCGCGGAGGACGTTTCGGCTTCACCTGGTCGCTGGAAGTACTGGCCGCCCTCGACGACGGCACCGAGTGGTCGGAGACCCTGCCCCTGTGGGTACAGCCGGCGGAGCGCGCCGGCCTCGCTGCTGCCTCGTAGGCGAGCCAGGCCTCCGGCAGAAGGCAGATCGTCCCCAGCGGGCGCGGCAGCCATGCTAGGGTGAGGCGATGGTGAGGCCATGAATCCGTGGGTGCTCATCGTCGACGACGATGCGGAGTTCGGGCGCCTCCTCGCCCGGCGCATCGAGGCGCGTCATCGGAACCTTCGCTGCCAGGTGTGCAGCTCGCCCACCGATGCCCTCGAGGTGTTGAGTGAGGACTATGCGCTCCTCCTCGTCGATCTGGACATGCCCGAACTCGACGGGGCCGAATTCCTCGAGGCCGCGGTCGCCGCCGGGGTCCCGCGCTCGCGGATCGTCATCCACAGCAGCCACACCGCTGAGGATCTGCATGCGCGCTTCGACCTCGGCGAGTGCCTGGCGGTGATCAACAAGCTCGACCGGGCCCAGCAGGCGGCGTTGGACCTGATCCTGGCAGAGGTGGACCGGCGGGCCGCCCAGAGCTGATACGGGGCGGTGGGGCCCACCCGAGCGCTCCGGTCCTGGTTGCGCCCCCCGCGGGGATCCGCTCCGAACCGGGAATCGGGTGGGGGTATTCGGGTGCGACCTGCCCCGGGTACGACCTGCCCCGCAGCCCGGGGGCCACCGATGCCGCCGACTGCGGCCAGCGGCCGGCGCCTGGCTCACTTGCTCAGCTGCGTGTACACCCCGGTCCAGCCCGGAGGCACCACGCCACCCAAGGCCTCGAGCCGCTCGAGGTGCACCGCCGCCGGCCCGTCGTCGGGGTTCGCCGTGAGGAAGGCCTCGAACTCGGCCCGCGCCTGAGCGAAGGCGCCGGCCCGCAGCGCCGAAAGCCCGGCGTCCCAGCGCTCCATGGCGGCCGCCGGAGCCGTGCGCAGCTCGTAGACCGCCACCGGGGCCTCCTTCCCCTTCACCTGCACCCGGTCGATCTCGCGGAAGACGAAGGACCCTTGGGCCGCCGCCACCGTCGCCTCCCCCACCAGCACCTGGCACCGGTAGGTCTTGCACAGCCCCTCGAGGCGGGAGGCGAGGTTCACCGCGTCGCCCACCACCGTGTAGTCGAAGCGCTCCTCGGAGCCCATGTTGCCCACCGCCATCGGGCCGGTGTTGATCCCGATGCCGATCCGGAGCGCGGCCCCCGCCCACGCCGGGGTCCGGCGCACCGACTCCAGGGCCCGGAGCATCGCTAGGGCGGTCTCGAGGGCACGGTCGGCATGGGCTTCGGTCTCCACCGGCGCGCCGTACACGGCCATCACCGCATCGCCGATGTACTTGTCGAGGTAGCCCCCGTGGTCGAGAACCGCACGGGTCATGGGGGTGAGATAGGTGTTGAGCCGCTCGACCAGGACCTCCGGTTCGAGACGCTCGGACAGGTGTGTGAAGTCGCGGATGTCCGAGAAGAGCACCGTGAGCACCCGCCGCTCGCCGCCCAAGCGAACCCGCTCGGGCTCACGCACCAAGACCTCGATGAGCGCGTCGTTGAGGTAGTGGGAGAAGGTCTCGCGCAAGCGGGCCCGCTGCCGCCCCTCGCGGCGCCACCACGCCGCCAGTGTCACCGGCAAAACCAGCCCGGCCGCGGCGTAGGGCCCCACCACCGGCACCCACCAGGCCCAGGCGAGCGCCGCCACCGCCCCGCCCCCCCAGAGCGCCACCAGCAGCAACAGACCCGCGATGCGGGGCGCCAGGGACAGACGCTTCCATCCCACCCACACGGTCACGAGGAGGCCGGCGAGGAGCGTCGCCAGGGCATCGACCATCGGCGGACTGCGGCGGAGCCGGCGCCCGTTCAACAGGCCTTCGACGGCCTGCGCATGCAGCTCCACCCCGGGCATGCGCCCGAACGGTGTGGACACCGAGTCGTGGGCGAGGTGGGAGATTCCGAGGAGCACCACCTTGTCCCGGAGCCGCGCTGCCCCCCGCCCCTCGAGGAGGTCCACGGCCGAGACGGCGGGCATCGTCCCGCCCGGCCCGAGGAAGTCGATCCACCACCGGCCGTCGGGCCCCAAAGGCACGGCGCGCTCGCCGAGACGCAGCCGGCCCTCGGGGCCCAGGTAGCCGAGCCGCCCCCGCGAGATCCCCCAGGCTTGGGCCGCCATCTGCACGGCGAAGGGCACGTACG
>CAYYHA010000272.1:0-3634 GCA_964471535.1 uncultured Myxococcia bacterium
GGGATGGAGCGGTCATCGCCCTTTGGCCGGGAGGAGGCGTGCCTCTTGGATGCGGAGTTCGGGGCGGGGGGTGGCGTAGGGGCCCAGGAGAACGGGGACCTCCTGCACCGTGAGGCGGAGCCAGCGGTCGATGAGGCGCTCGGGGTGGCGGAAGGCGGCGTCCTTCGAGGCGATGCTGCTCAGGTCGAGGGTGAGGAAGCGGTCGTCCTCGGCGTAGACCTCGCAGCGGAGCGAGGGGCCCTCGCCCTCGCAGCCGATGAGCTGGGCCCGGAGGGTTCTGGGCGGCCCGGGGGGCCGGAAATAGCGCTTGCGGCCGCCCTGGGAGTGGCCGATGGCACGGAGGTGGCCGGCCACGAGGTAGAGGCCCACCCACTGCTCGCCCGTCCCCTCCTCGACGGTGAGGTGCTGGAGGCCGCCGCGTCCCTCGTAGTGCGCCGTCAGGACCTGAGGAGCGTCGCCATCGGCGGGGAGCAGGCATTGCACGAGGGCCTCCGCCGCATCGGCCTCCTCCGCTCCGGCCTCGGCCTGCCCCCCGTCCGCCTCACCGGATGCCTCGAGCGAGCCCTCGGGACAGAGGAAGTCGAGGGGATCGCGGGCCGCGAGCTGGGCGAGGAAGCGCGCCCGCTCGACGGCCCTCCGAAGGTCAGCGGGCACCGCGGCAGGCTCCGGAAGCGCCACGGCAAAGAGGCTCGCCTCCGGCCGGCTCCCCGGGTCCTTCACGATCTGCTTCACGCGCTGCGCGAGGAGGTCGACCCGACGCTTCGCCGTGTCTCGAACCGTCTGGGCCTGCTTCAGTCGCCCCTGCGCCACCTCGAGCTCCCGCTCCAGCCGAGCCACCTTCGCCTCGGTGCGGTCTCGAGCCAGGATCTTCTCGGCGAAGGTGTTCCCCGTTCCAACGATCTCGTACCTCTCCCAGGTGGTCGCGACCCCATTCCGCAGGATGACGGGCCAGGGGCCCACGTGCCGGACGTAGAGATCGTAAATGGGCTGGCCGGGTACCTCGATGGTCAGTGGGACGGGGCTGATGAGCACCACACGTCTCCACGGATCGCAAGGGCCCAGCGCTGTGGCTGGCGACACCTCGTACCAGCCAGGGTCCGCACCTGCGAGCGGTCCTATCAGGCAGCCCCTGAAAGGAATGACCTCTCCTCTCTGGAGGGCCGAAAGGGCCTCGACCAGCTCCCTTTGGCGTGAACGGGCGTCTTCGAGTTCGCCCTTCTTCCTCCGGACGAAGCTCGACGCGCTACTGGCCGCGTCCACCCGCTGGTGCAGGACGGCCTTGGCTTGGCGCAGCGCGTGGCAGGCACGCCGAATCCGGCCGACGAACGGGTCCACCGGCGCATCGGAGGCCAGGCGCCGGAGCGCCTCGCAGTAGGCCTGCGGTCCGGCAGTACCGAGGATGGCTCCCCGCTGCTCCCCCACCCAGTGCTCGAGCCACCGGCGCCGCAGCTCGGAGGATGCACCGAGGGCCTTCTCGATCCACCCGAGCGCGCGGGCCCGCGTCTCGAACGTCCCCAGGCGCTCGGCGAGCGCCTTCACCTTCTCGGGCGTGGGGTCGTAGGGCGGTCTGGACCAGCCCCACTGCGTGCGCTCGCGCCATGCGTCCCGCGCCTCGTCGATCTGGCGCGAGAAGCTCCATACCGCCACGACGATCACCACGGTCGTGAAGAAAGCGCAGAGCAGGGAGACGCCCACGACGACGGCGAGCCTGCCGAGCCGCCTCCAGATTCTCGCCGCGCCCACGCGGTGGGCGAGCGCACCGAGCCATTGCCGCACCTGTTCGGGTCGCACGCCCCACCCGAGTCGATCGAGCCACTCGCGGAGCGCACCGGGCAGCGCGCCGCGCCCCGGCGGCCCGCCGGCCTCCGGTGGGGCCGGGGCGGTCGCCGGCCTGGCCTGCTGCACCGGGCCAGCCTCCTCTGCCGGTCTGGCCTGCTCTGCCGGTCTGGCTTTGTCCGCCGAGGGTCCCGACGGCTCCGGCACCTCGGGGGCGCCGCCCTCCCGACCGTTCGTCTCACTCATCGCGCATGCCCCCTTCGTGCCCGCCCTGTGGGCGCACGCGTTCCTCCGCACGGCCCCGCTTCCCCTTCGCCTCGGTGGGCGCGGAGCGCCGCCTCCTCTTCTTCCGCGGCGGGCCAGCGAGGCGCCGGCTCGCCTCGACGCGCTCATCGCGGTACCAGGCGTCGTAGTCCTTCAAAAACAACCACTGCGCCCGCAGCACGACCTCGACGTGGACCCCGGCGGGCAGCAGGTCCTCTCCGGTGGGCACCCTGATACGACCGCCGTCCGCCTGGACGAGCGTGCAGTAGACATTGACGTCGCCCCACTCACACGCTTCCACGCGCCCACGCACCACCCGGGGTGGCGCGGCGGGAACGTAGGTCTCGGCGCGGCCCGCCCCCGGGCGCTGGAGCCGGTACTCGGCCACCAGCCCGTCGATGACCAGGGCCGAGGCCCGAGTGCCGTCCCAGCTCTCGGTGCGCACCTCGACCGCCTCCTGCGAGTCGTCGAACGGCCGGTAGTCCACCTCCACCCACGCATAGCGCCCCATCCCCTCCTCGTTGCCGCAGCGAAAGCGCTTCCCCTCGGACGCGACGAGCCGGGGTACGGTGGCGGGGCAGCGAAAGCCCTCGGCGCGCGCCGGGATCTGCCGGAGCAGCGCGCGGAGCGGCGCGAGGTCGGGACGCCACCCCACCGGGTCGAGGAGCGGGTCGCCGAGCTCGACCTCCAGGCAGCCGGGACAGACTGGCCCCGCCCCTCTCGCGCCGGCTCCGCCGGCCTGTCCGCGGGCCACCTGCCGGGCGGCAACCATCCCCTCCACCGCCTCACGCACGGGGAAGGACCGGGCGGGAAGCGAGACGGAGGCGGTCAGCGCAACGGCGAGCGCCGCCACGGGGCCAGAGCGTATGGGAGATCGCGGATGTCGGAGTGCGCACATTGCGTGTCCCTCACTGGCACGGCGCCGTGTCGAGCAGCCGTGCCCACTGCCGGCCGGAGTCGGGGCCGGTCCGCCGGCGCACCCGCTCGACCATGTCGCGCCAGGCGCGGGCGCCGTAGAGGGCGATCCACAGCCGCCGGCCCCGGCAGAGCTGGTTCGCGGCAGCGGGTGGGAGGGTGCCCAGCCCCTCCTCTCCCCTGGCGGGCTCGGCCGCTGCGTCCAGGGCCGTGGCGATGAGGAGCATCAGGCGAAGATCGGAGCGGAGCCGCTCGAGCCGCTTGCTCGCCCTCTTCGCCTCGAGCCGCGCCAGCTCGGCGGCCGCACCCTCGAGGTCGCCGGCGACGACCCGGCGATGCAGGGCGTGGTAGGGCAGCGCCTGCCGCACCGCCCGGGCGGCCGCATCGATCCGCTGCCGAAAGGCGGCGACCTCGGCCGGCGGCAGCCCGTGGCCGGCGCACGCCCGAAGGGCGCTTTGGGCGTCCTCCGTCCCTGCTGCGAGCGTCGCCTCCACCTCGGGAGACGCCGGATCGAGCGCACCCAGCGTCTCGATCGCCACCTCCAGCCGGCTCCGGCACCGGGCGATCCGGCGCTCGCCCTCCCGGGCCCGGACGGCCTCGATCGCCTGCGCGCGCTCGGAGAGCTGCCGGTCGACCGCTGCCTCGAGGGCCGCCACCTCCTCCCGCCCCAGGGTGCGGC
>CAYYHA010000272.1:3644-4983 GCA_964471535.1 uncultured Myxococcia bacterium
GTGCGGCACCGCTCGAGCCAGGCGCGCAGCGCCCCGCGCGCCTCCGACAGCGCCGACTCCGCCGCCTCGTCCTCGGGGTCGATCGACCGGGCCGCCTCGAGGATCTGCGCCGCCTCCGCCTCGCACGCTCGATGTGTCTGCCTCCGGGCCTCGGCCCGGGCAAGCGCCGACTCCGGGTCGGCCCGGAGCGCCGCGTAGAGGGCATCGACCGCCCTCGCCCCCAGCGCGACCCGCCCGCGCGCGTCCCCCTGCTGGATCACCAGGCGCACTGGCCGGCTGCTCGGTGGGAGGGCCTCCGGCGGCACGCCGGCCAGCTCGAATCGCACCCGGCCCTCGGGATCGGGCGCGGCCTGTACGGCCGTCTCCGCCCCAAGTACGAGGCGCACCGGCGCCTGCGGCAGTGGGTGGACGCACGGGCTCTCGCCCAGGCGCTCGCGCTCGACCTCGGGGGGAAGCGGACGCCGGCTCTGCCCCGCTCGCAGGTGGTCGAGGACGGCGATGCCCAGGCCGGCGAGACCGATCCCCCCCATGATAAGCCCGGTGTTGCGCACCGTCTCCACGCGCTCCTCTTGCTCCTCGGCGATCTTGGGTGCGTTCACGAGCACGAGGACGCCGATGGCGAGGGCCGCGCAGCTCGCCAGGCCGTACTTCGAGGGGTCCCGGAGCGGGCTCTCCCTCGAGTGGCTACGGGTGACCACCTCCTCCCGCTCCACCCTCTGCTCGCGGAGATCCTCGCACCGGCCGCGGCGCTCGAGCGTGACGACGAGGGCCGTCCCATCCACCCGCGCCTCGGCGTGCAGCGAGGCCGTGCCCTCGATGGGCCTTCGTAGCTGCCTGGGCTCGCCCACCAGGGTCTTCCTCACGACGCGCTGCTCGACGAGCGGCGCGCAGGCGAGCCCCGTCGAGAGGGCGGCGACGAGAGCGGCCGCGAGGGTCGGGGAGGGCCGGGAGCGGTCTTGCCTGCACGCGCTGCCTCCCCGGAGCGCGGCGGCAGTCCGGGCACCGCCGTCCCCCGCGGGCTCCCCCGACCGGTGTCGCACGGGGTCGGGATCGGGCAGGTGCAGACTCTCCTCAGCTCGCCTCCCTGATCTCTTCATGCCCCCGATGCTGCCATAGGGGTGTGTCAACTCGGGGCACGATCTCGAGGGGCGGGTGCGGCGCCGGAGGTCACCCCTCCTCGGGCGGGGCGGTGGGCGGCGGCGCCTCCTTCGGCGCGGCGTGGCGGGCGCGGAGGGCTTCGAGGCGCGCGAGCAGGCCCCGGCATGCGGGCTCCCGTGCCTCGAGGAGGAGATCGCCTGGGTGCAGGTGCCACCCGATTGTCCCCTCCGCCGCCCCATGG
>CAYYHA010000273.1:0-4948 GCA_964471535.1 uncultured Myxococcia bacterium
CGGGGACGAGGAGGCGAAGCGGCCTCACGGCGCCGCGTCCCGTGGCCCTTCGGCGGCGCGACGTCCCTGCCGGAGGGGAACGAGGAGGCGCAGCGCGAAGGTGCCCCCGGCCAGCGCCACGGCGAGATCTCGGCCCCGGAGGAGCGCAATGAAGGCGAGCGCGGTTCCGTCGGGGACGCCGAGGCGTCCGAGCACCCAGATCTGGCCCAGCTCCCACGCGCCGAGGCCCCCCGGCAGGGGGGTGTAGAGGGCGAGACGGGCGGCGGCGACGCCGGCGAGGACCCCCCCGGCGGAGAGCGGAGTGCCCAGCCAGGCGAGGAGGAGCGCGTACTCGAGCAGGGTGATGGCCCAGGTGAGGGCCAGGGTGGCGGCTGCGGCGGCGAACCGCCCGGGATGGCTCCGGACGATCCGCCGTGACTCGGTGGCCACGCCCTGCAGCAGGCCAGCGAGGCGCCGGGGCAGGGAGCGCCCCGCCTGGTGGGTGGAGTCTCCGCGGGGCGCCTTGCCCCCCGGGCCCCGGCGGAGGCGGAGAAGGAAGAGGAGGCCCAGGGCCGCGGCGGCGATCCCCAGGGCGAAGACCAGCGGCGGTGCGAGGCCAGAGGGTCCCAGGGTGCCCGCCGCCAGGGTGAGGAGGACCAGGGCGGCGACCACCGCGGCGTTGACCCCCACGGTGAGGAGCCGTTCGAGGGCCACCACGGCACCGGCCTCGGCACCGGAGAGGCCGGCGCGGCGCAGGGCGGCGGCGGTGACCGGCTCGCCTCCGAACTGGGGCCCGGGGGTGAGGAAGGAGACGCCGTGCCCCGCCCACCGGTGGAGGGTGAAGGCGGGGAGGCGGCGGAGGGGAGCGCCGGCGAGGGCCAGGAGGCGCAGGCCCTCGCCGGCCTGCGCGAGGAGCGTGCCTCCGACGAAGGCGGCCAGCCCAAGGGCGGGGAGCCGGGCGAGTGCCCGGGCGGTCGTGCCCAGGTCGGCGCCGCGCAGGGCGAGGGCGGCGAGACCCACGCCCGCGGCGGCGAGGAGCAGGCGCCAGAGGTGCCTCACCGGGCGCCCTCCCGGCGGCGGATCCAGCCCTCGTCCGGTGCCAGGAGCACCGGAACCCCGCCGCCCAGGGCGAGCACGGTCGCAGCGGCGGCGGCCGCGAGGCCGAGCCCGGGCTCTGGCGGCAATCCGCCGGAGGCGGCCGCGGCCAGGAAGCCAAGGGCGCTCAGGCGGGGTAGGACCCCCAGCGCGGCGGCGGCGGCCCAGGGCCACAGCCAGGGCAGGGGATAGAGGAAGGCTGCGACGACGAGGCCCCCGCGAGCCACCCAAGGCAGGCCTACGAAGACGAGGCGCCGCAGGGCCGCAACCCGTCCCGACAGGCGCCCGGTCTCGCAGAGCCACTGCCAGACGAAGCCGCCGAGGAGGGCCGTGGCGAAGACGGCGGCGACGGGATCGAGGAGGTGGCACGGCACCCCGGGGAGCAGGGCGGCGGCGACGAGTCCCATGTTGAGTCCGGCGAAGATGCGCCCATGGTCGCTCGGCGGCGCCGTCCCCACGGGCCGCCCGCTGAGTTGGCGCAGTGCGAGGGCCAGGCGGTGCACGTAGAAGGCGGCGCCCACCGCGAGGTAGGCCAGCGGCAAGCGCCCGAGGGCGACGGCACACAGGGGGGCGACCAGGAGGCCCAGAGCATCCACCCAGGTGTCCAACCAGGCGCCCGCCGCCGAGACCTCGCCCCGGGTGCGCGCCACCCACCCGTCGGCGCGGTCGAGGAGCGCGGCCGCGGTCCACAGGAGGCCAGGCGCCCACAGCCAGGGGGCGCGGGCGGGCGGGGCGAGGGCGAAACCGCCCAGCAGCGCGACGAGGACGCCGCGGAGGAGGGTGACGTAGGTGGCCGCCGTGGGCTTTCTGCGGGTGGCGCCGCCGGCGGGCGCCCAGGGGCCCGCTCTGATGGAACCCCGATGGCTCTCGAGGAAGCCGAGGGCCAGGAGGGCGAGGCACGCCGTGGCGCCCAAGAGGAAACGCAGGGCGGTGGTCATCGGGCGACGAGGGCGGCGCCGCCGTCGAGGCGGGGGGGCAGGGCGCCGGGGTCGGTGCCCGCGAGGAGTGCCCGGACGAGGAGGCTGTAGAGCGCCCAGTGGGCGGTGGGGACGGCGCGCTCCGCGGCGACTCCGGGGACGAAGCCCTCCTGCTCCCACGCGGCCTGGAAGGCGGGACGCCGTGAGAGCACGTGCACCGGGGTCGCATGGGACGGGGTCACGGGGAGGAAGGGAGGCTGGTGGTCGCCGACGATGAGGAGCACCACGTCCTCGCCGGCGCGTTCGAGGAGGAAGCGAAAGAGCACTTCGAGGTCGTAGCGGATGGCCGCGAAGTAGGCCTCGGCATCGAAGCGGAAGTCGCCAGGGCGGCGCAGGCGCCGGCGCAGCTTGTAGAGGAGCCGGTCGAGGAAGGGAGCGTCGGCGCGCGCCCCCACCTCGGGCGCCGGGGGGAGCACGCGCCAGTCTCCGGTGATCTGGGGGATCGCGGTCCAGGGCGCGTGGGTGGAGACGGTGGCGAAGTAGACGAAGCGCGGGGCGGGCAGCGGGCGGATGACCTGGTCGTAGGCGTAGCGCAGGCTGTACTCGTCGGGGACGACGCCCCAGCCGAAGCTCGGGCCATGGTAGGCGAGCTGCTCGAAGAAGACGGGGTGCTGCCAGCCGTAGGGATCGACGAGGGGAATGCCGGGTCGGGCGCGGTTTGCCGGCTGAATGCCCACGGTGGCGTAGCCCCGCTCGGCGAAGAAGCGCGGCATCCCGTAGGGCCGGGTGGCGACCACCTGCCGGTACCGGTGCTGAGACGTGGTCCGGATCCCCTCGAGGATGGAGGTCGAGGCGAGCCAGCTCTCCCCGCCGACGCAGGGGGAGACGCTCTGGCCGCTCGAGAGGAGGAAGCCGGCGGCACGGAGGCGTCTCTCCCACGCCTCGAGGTAGGCATGCCAGCGCGGTGCGAGCCCGGGGTCCTCGGCGAGCACCATCCCGTAGCTTTCGAGCACCACGAGGTAGATGTCCGGGGTCTCGGGGAGTACGGCGTGGGAGAAGGCCTGTGCGTTGGTGGGGGTGCCCGGCGCGGTGACGGGGGTCTCGAGCGCCCGCGCCATCTCCACCGACTCCCAGAGGTTTGCGACGAGACGCAGCGCCGTCGACTGGGCGAGGCTGTCGCGCCGGTGCAGCCCGTGCTCGAGGTGCACCCCGAGGAGGAAGATCGCGACCAGGACTGCGCCGGCGGCCTTGCCACGTGGGGTCAGCGGTTCCGCGGCGGCACCGATCCACGTGTAGAGGCGAGGCAGGAGGAGGAGGGCGGCGGCGGCCCAGAGCACGACTCCGGCGAGGGAGGCGACCCACACGCCGGGACCGAGATCGAGGGCCAGGTTGAGTGCGTCCTCGGCCAAGAGCAGGTCGTTGTAGATCACGGGCGCCCGGTGGAAGAGGCGGAGTACCACCACCTCGTAGGTCTCCCAGAGCAGGAGGAAGGCGGTGAGTCCCGCGGCGATGCGTGCCACGCGGCGGGTGGGGCGGAGCACGACCCAGGTGGCGAGGGCGAGAAGATCCGCGGAGATCCAGGCGCGGGCGAAGAGGCCCCGCCACCCCCAGGTGCCGCCGAGCGCCGCCGCACCGGCGGCGCCGGGGAGGGCCTGCGAGGGAAGGAGCCAGAGCAGCTCGATCAGGGCGAGGGCGAGCAGCGCCCGCACGCCCCGTGAGAGGCGCCTGGATTTGCGGCCGAGGTCCACGGAGCGTGCATCATAGCCCCGGCGGGTGTGGTGCGGAGGGTCCGTGTCACCGGAGGCAGCCCGCAGGGCCCGGGCCCATCGACTGCCGGGAGGGCGGCCGCCCGGGCCCTGTCCGCTGGGCCCCCTCGCATCGGGGAGGGCGGCCGGTCGCCCGGCCGCGGGGTGCTAAGCTGGGGCGCGATGCTTCGCTTCGTGCCGCGCACCGCCGCTGTCTGCCTCGTGTTCACCCCCTGCCTGGCGGCCGCAGCCGTGGGGCAGGCCGAGGGGGTGGCCGAGGCGCGACGCGCGCTCGCGGCGGGGGATCTCGACGGAGTCGTCTTCGCGCTCGCGGGCGCCGGTGACCTCGCGGGTGCCGAGGCGTTGGAAGCGGGCCGGCTGCTGCTCCGGGCCGGGCGGCGCGCGCTCGAAGGGGGCGACAGTGTGCTCGCGCTGCAGGCCTGCCAGATGGGCCGCCGTCTGCTTCCCGGGGACGCGGAACTGCTCCTCGTCTGCGTGGCGGCCGCGCGGCGCCTGCAGCAGTTCGGCGCGGCCGAGCGGTACACGAAGGAGCTTCTGCATGCCCACCCCGGTGACTGGCGGGGACACCTGTGGGCGGCGCGCCTCGCACAGGCGCAGGGCGAGTGGGCCCGGGCAGAGGCCGCCGCCCTGCGCGTCGATCCGGGAGCTGCCCCGAAGGACGCGGTGGCCGAGGCGCAGCAGATCGCCGAGGCGGCGCGGGCAGAGCAGGCGGCGCGCGCTGCCGCGCTCTCGGAGTTGGCCTCGCTCGCGGCGAAGCTCCGCCGCGAGATCCAGGCCGGGGCGCGGGTGCCGCTTGGCACGGCGGGGGATGGGGCGCAGGTCGGGCCGGCGCCCGCGGAGGAGGTGGTGCTCTACGGCACGGCCTGGTGTGGCTACTGCAAGAAGGCGCGGCGTTGGCTGAAGCGGCGGGGGATCCCCTTCGTCGACCGGGACGTGGAGCGGGACCCGGAGGCGGTGCAGGAGCTGGCGCGAAAGGCGCGCGCTGCGGGGGTGCTTCCTCGAGGGGTCCCGGTGATCGACGTGGCCGGCGAACTCGTTCTCGGGTGGTCGCCCGAGGCCCTCGAGGCCGCGCTCGCGCGCAAGGGGCTCATTGCCCGCTGAAGCCGTGCCCTCGGCTCCCCGCCGCCGCCCCGGCGTGTCTCCGAGGCCGCCAATGGGGACGGCCGGCGACGCGGGGCGCCTGCACCCGAG
>CAYYHA010000274.1:0-1293 GCA_964471535.1 uncultured Myxococcia bacterium
ATACGGTTCGCGTCCACTACGAGGGCCGCCTCGACGACGGCACGATCTTCGACTCCTCATCGGGGCTCGATCCCATCGAGTTCACGCTGGGAGAGGGTCTCGTGATTCCGGGCTTCGAGCGGGCGGTGCTCGGGATGCAACCGGGCGAGTCGAAGACGATCACGATCCCCGCCGCCGAGGCCTACGGCGCCCACCGTCCGGAGCTCGTCGTCGAGGTGCCTCGGGGCAGTCTGCCCGAGGGCGTCTCGGTGGGAATGCGCCTCGAAGCCAGCAACGAGCAGGGCGTCTTCGAGGTCGAGGTCACCGCGATCGGGGAGGAGAGTGCCACCCTGGACGCGAACCATCCGCTCGCGGGAAAGGACCTCACCTTCGAGCTGACGCTGGTCGAGATCGTCCCCTAACGCCGGCCACCGCGAGATGGATCCTCACCGGGCCGTGGGGCCGCGCGTCCCAACGTGACGGATGGCGCAGGCCCCCTGCCCGACCGTTGGGTCACCTGGGTCGATTCAACTGCCAGGACACACCGAAGCGGTCGGTGATCCAGCCGAAACGCCGGCTGAAGCCATAGTCGCCCAGCGGCATGAGGACCTGCCCACCCTCGGAGAGTGCCTCGAACGCCGCGTCGAGCGCCGATACGGACTCGAAGTCCACGAAGAGCGACATCGCCGGTGTGAAGCTGAAGTCGTGGATGGGCGGGCTGTCGAAGATCAAGAGCGAGTGCCCGCAAAAGGATACGCGCGCCAACTTCAGCGCGCCCTCGGAGCACGCCTCGCCAGGGCCATAGCGCTCGACTTCGAGGATCCGAAAGTCGTCGAAGACCTTGGAATAGAGCGCGAGGGCCTCCTCGGCCTGTCCCTGGAACATGATGTGCGTATGAACCTGCATCGTCGCGTCTCCTCTTCGTCGGCTCCGCCCTTGCCCCTGTGCGCTGCGGTGCCTGCACCGAGCCTGCCCGGTCGAGACCCGAGCAGCAAGGTGAGGCGCCCCGTCGGCGCAGGGCGGAGGGGCCCTGGACCGGCCGGTGCGGCACACACGGATCGAGGTCCTTCCCCGATGGGCTCGGAAGGCAGGGCATGACCGGATCGTGCGCCTCCCCTGGATCCATCTCGCCAACGCCGCCTTCGTCGCCGCCGGTGAGCGAGCTTCGGGGCTCAAGGTTGGGCAACCGCCGCCGAGCGTGGCAGGCGCTGGTTCTGGAGTTGCCCGAGGGCTGGACGCTCGCGGGGGGTGAGGTCCGGCATGAATGGCACTCCCCCTGGTTGAACTACACCCTTGCGGTGGGGGTGCAAGAGG
>CAYYHA010000274.1:1393-4925 GCA_964471535.1 uncultured Myxococcia bacterium
TCCCCGACCTCGCCACCGTCCGCGGTGCCACCACCGCCTCCACCATCCCGGCTCGAGGGAGATCGCTGCGCTCTGCACACGCGGCGACGAGCGCGAGCACGCTCCCCAGCATACGGCGATGGAGACATTTCGGGTGGGTGCGACGACGAGCCGCATCCTGCTTCCTGCCTCGGCTGGCGCCGCGCAGTCGATCGTGGAGATGGAGGTCCCCGGTGGCTTCCGGGGACCGCCGGTCCCCCACCACCACACCCGCGAGTCCTGTACCTGGGTGGTGCTCGACGGCACGCTCGAGCTGGAGATCGAAGGTGAGACGCAACGTGTCGAGGCCGGACGGGTGGCCCATGTCGAGCCCCACGAGAACTTCGTCTGGCGAAACGGCGACGAGGCGGCGCCGCTTCGCATGCTGTGCATCTACTCACCCGGCGGCTTCGAGGCGATGCTGGCAGAAGCGATGCACGCCCTCGCCGAGAAGGGGGAGGCGGGCGCGACGCCGGCGGCCCAGCGGCAGTGGGGCCGGGGAGGTCTGGGTCTGCACTGCGGCGTCGAGTTGCGCTTCGGTGAGATGGGCGTCCTCGACTACGTGGTCGCCTGCGCATCCACCCTTGGGGAGGGGCTCTCCGCGGCGGCGCGCGCCTCGATGCTGTTGAGCGCCGGCGCGACGCGGCTCGATTTCGAGCGTGACGGATCGGGGCAGGGGTATTTGCGGCATGTCGGGCCCTATCCCCTCGAGGTGCGCGATTTCAGCACCGCAGCGCTCGTCCGGCGCCTGCGGCGCTTCGGCGCCGCGCCGCGCGCCATCGCGATGGTGGGCCCTCCGCTTGCGAAGCCGGCGGCGTACGAGCGATGTCTCGGCCTCCAACCGCTCTTCCATGCGGAGGAAGGGGCCATCGAGATCGGCGCGGAACTCCTCGATGCCCCCCTCGGCGAGGGCGCCTTGCCCGGGCTCGCCCCCATCCTGGAGCGGGAGGTGTCGCGGCTCGTCAACGAAGCCGGCCGAGAAGAGGTGGCTGCCGCCGTGCGGCGCGCCGTCGCGCGTGCGCTGCCCTCTGGCGCCCCCAGTCTCACCGCCGTGGCTCGCCGACTGGGCATGAGCACCCGCACGCTGCAGCGTCGCCTCTCGGAGCAAGGGCTCTCACTGCGGGTGCTGGTCGAGGACACCCGCTACCAACTCGCACGCCACCCCCTTCGGGCACGGCCGCTTCGCATCGCTGAGATCGCCTTTCTCCTCGGCTATGCGGAGCCGGCGACCTTCGCCCGGGCGTTCAAGCGCTGGGCCGGGTGCGCCCCTTCGGAGTTCCGGCGCGCCTGCCTGGCCGGGCCCGCGCCCGGCCCGCGCACCCCGCAGGGGTGAACCCACAGCTTCGGCCGCCGGCGGTGCGGCAGGCACTCAAGGACGGGCGGCGCGAAGCCCGTTGGCGACGGCGGCGAGCTCGCTGCCCTCGTGGGCGACGACGGCGGTGGCGATGCTGATGGCGCCTAGGACCCCGGCTGGGACGAGAACCAGCAGCACCGTGATGCCGAAGACGACGTTCTGCAGGCTGACCACGCGCGCCTTGCGCCCCAGCCGGAGGGCCTCCTCGAGCTTCCAGAGATCGTCCGCCATCAGCGCGATATCGGCGGCCTCGATGGCCGCATCGGTACCCGCCGCACCCATCGCCACCCCGCAGGTCGCCGCGGCGAGCGCCGGGGCGTCGTTGACCCCATCTCCGACCATCAGGGTCGGACCCTGCTCGAGGAGCGCCTCCACATGGGCCACCTTCTCCTCGGGCCGCAGCCCGGCATACACCTCATCGATGCCCGCTTGCGCAGCCAGGGCCCGAGCAGTCGCCTCCTGATCACCGGTGAGCATCACCGTCCGGATCCCCATCCGATGGAGCGCCGCGACGACGCGCTGCGACTCGGGACGGAGCTCGTCGCGAAGCGCGATGAGGGCCCGGGGTCCTTCGGCATCGCCGACGAGCACCACCGTTTTCCCTTCGCGCTCGAGCGCACCGACGCGCTCGGCGATGGACTCTGGATCGAAGCCCCTCTCGACGAAGAGCCCGACCTGCCCCACGCGCCAGACCGATCCGCCGATGCGAGCACGCGCCCCGGCCCCGGTCAGCGCCTGGAAGTCTTCGGCGGGAGGCAGATCGAGTCCACGTTCGCGCACATAGGCCACGATGGCCCGAGCCAGGGGGTGTTCGGAGAAGTGCTCGAGGGCGGCCGCGGCAGCGAGTGTCTCGTCGAGGTCGCCGCGAAGCGGCACGACGTCGACCACCCGAGGCTGCCCCACCGTCAGCGTCCCCGTCTTGTCGAAGGCCACGATGCGGATGCGGCCGAGGTGCTCGAGGTGAACGCCCCCCTTGATGAGGATGCCACGACGACCGGCACCACTGATCCCGGCAGCCATGGCAATGGGCAAGGAGATCACCAGCGCACAGGGCGCGGCCGCCACCAGGAGGGTCACCGCGCGCGCCGCCCAGACGGTGACCTCCCCTCCGGAGATCCACGGCCACAGGAGCATGCCCACGGCCGCGGCGAGCACCGCCGGGCTGTAGCGCCGCCCGAAGCGCTCCATCCAGGCTTGGGCGCGGCCCTTGCGCTCCTGCGCCTCCTCCACCATCTGCACGATGCGCGCGAGCGTGTTGTCCTCGAAGGAGGCGGTGGCCTCGACCAGCAGCGCGCCCTGGCCGTTGATGCTCCCCGCGAAGACGGGGTCCCCGGGGCCGCGGTCCACGGGAACCGACTCGCCCGTGACGGGGGACTCGTCGAGGCTGCTCTCCCCTTCGACGATCCGGCCGTCGGTGGGCACCCCCTCGCCGGGACGGACGACGAAGCGATCACCGGGCCGCACTTCGGTCGCAGGAACGACCACCTCCACTCCGTCACGCAAGACCCGCGCTTCCTTCGGCGCCAGATCGAGGAGCCCGCGGATCGCGCTGCGCGTCCGGGCGAAGGTGTGCTCCTCGATGCCCTCCGCCAGGCCGTAGAGGATGCACAGGGCGGCCGCCTCCTCCCACATGCCGAGAACCGCCGAGCCCACCGCCGCCGCCAGCATGAGGATCTCGATGCCGATCTCCCGCGCCTCGAGGAGCGCCTCGAAGCCTTCACGGATCCAGCGCCAGGCGGCGATCGGCATGGCGAGGAGGTACAGGGCGGTCTCGACCCTCTCGGGGAGACCGCCTGCACGGCCTAGGAGATAGGCCGGCAGGGCGATGGCGCCCGCCAGCAGCGCATTGCGCAGAGGGGGGAAGCGCCACCAGGGTCCGCTTGCTTCGCGGCGGGTATCGGAGCAGGCCACGGTCACACCATCCTTGCTGCAGGGCATCTCCAGCTGCACTCGGCCGCGCCCGGGGTGTTTTCGCGCGAAGGCCAGGCGAGGTCTAGAGGGGGGTGGCGCAACCGAACTTGCCAACGAGAGCCGCTCGGACAGCGCGTGGAGGTTCTCAGGCCGGTCTCGGCCGACGGAAAGCTGAGGCGAAGGCACCCTGCCGGCGCCCCAGCGCACGCGTGATGCGAGTATTGACACATACACTGAAGACGTGTCATG
>CAYYHA010000275.1:0-4814 GCA_964471535.1 uncultured Myxococcia bacterium
GAGGAGCAGAGCCCAGGGCGGCGGGCGGCCACGCGACGTGGCGGCGCAGCCGCAGCCGCCAGTCGTGCCATCGCCACCGCCTCCGCTCCCCGCGTCTGCGCCCCCATCGCTGCGGCCCCCGTCCGGCGTTCCCGCGTCTCCTGCACTCCCGGCGGCGTGGGCTGTGGCACAGGCATCGGCGGCGTCCGGCGCGCCGACACAGAGGACCGGCTTGCGGCTCTGGCCGGTGCGCTGCGTATTCGCAACGACAAGGAGGAAGGTCTCACCGCTGCCGACCTCCACGTCGACGGGACCATCGGCTGCAGCCCGAGTGGAGATGGGTCCCACCGCTCCGTCGCGTTCCACGGCGGTGTGGAGGACGAGGCCTGCCAGATCGTCGTCTCCGTCGTCCGTGGGGTCGACGAGCACGACCCGAAGTGTCTCGGGTGCTCCGGGCGTGAAGGCGTAATAGTGGGCCGAGGCGTGGAAGATGCGAAGCCCCGTTCCTTCGTAGGGCAGCTCCGGGGACTCGAAGGGGGGCCGCGGGTAGGCGCGCGCGTCGGCCCAGGCTCGGCTGGGGTCGTCTGCGGGACCGGTGAGCAGCAGCCACTCGGTGAACTCGCTCCAGGCCTCGGCGAAGCTCGATCCGTGGACGTCGGCGAGCCACAGATCCAGCTGCGAGTACCAGTCGGGATCGGCCGGGTCGTCGTCGCCCCCCGGCCGGCCGTGGCCGTTCTCCACCGCCTCCCACAGCTCCCGCACGGCGGTGGGCCCGTAGCGCTCGTGGAGGTACCAGAAGAAGATCGAGGCTCCGTAGGTGAAGGGCTGTACCGGTCCCGGTGGCGGCACGTCGAGGGAGCGATCGATGTGGTCGAGGTATCCCGAGATGAACCCTTCGAAGTCGTCGAGGCTCGGGTCGAAGAACTCGGTCGCCCACACCGCGGTGCCCTCTCCGAAGACCGGCCCCTGGTCGGCGTCGTACGCCGCCTGCACCGCGTGGAAGAACTCGTGGCTGGCGAGGATGCGCGTCGCGACCTCGAAGCTGGGATAGCGGTAACCAGCGAAGTCGTTCTCCTGCACCATGTAGCCGATGCAGCGGTCGGTGCCGTCGTCGAGGCAGGCGTCGACCTGGAAGGCGCCGTCGGCGGCACCGCCAAAGTCGACCAGGTACACGTCGAAGCGGCCATCGCCCCCGTTCGGGAGGCTCAAGTCGGCGTCGGAGAGCGGGGGGCGAAAGCCGTCGCCCACGTAGGTGGCCAGCACCGCTTCATAGGTGGCGGCGACGAACTCCACGCGGTCGGGGACGCCGTTTCCGTCCTGGTCGATGGGTGAGACGCGGTGACGCCCCTCCGTGGTGTAGTGGATGCGGAAGTGCCCCTCCGGCGAGTCGTAGGACTCGACCGTGTCGCTGGGGTCGTAGCGCCACAGGGCATCCCCGCCGGGGGTGTCGGGTCGCACCGCCTGGGTGGTGGTGCCCAGCCGATTGCTCGGCTCGGGCTGGGGCCCGCAGGCGGGGCCGGCCGTGAGGACCACGGCGGACAGCACGAGGCCGTGGAGCCACGCTGCGGCGGCCCGCCTGCGCGAGGGTGAGGAAACGCAGGGTGCGAAGGCGCGGGTGGGACGGCTCATGGACGGGCACGCTATAACGGGCGGCATGCATGCTCCAAGGGTGCTGTTCCTCGTCCTCCTCACCGGTGCCGGTGCGGTGCCGGCGGCCCTCGCCGCCGCCTCGCGGCCGGCGCCTAGCGCCGCCGCGCTGCCCGGCCGCCCAGCACCGGGCACCGAGGCCCCGCAGCACTCCGAGGCGCTGCGCTACTTCGACGGTTTCCGGGAGGTGATCGCCCGCCGCGACGGGGACGCGGTGGAGCTGTACTTCCCATCCCTGGGGATCACGAACCGCGCGGGCGGAAGTGCCGAGGCGGTGGTGCGCCTCGCCGAGGTGGAGGCGCCGGAGGCGACCCTCGAGGCCCTGGGGCTCTTGCCCGTTCGAGCGTTGATGCCGTCGGTTGGGTTGTGGCTGGTCCGCGATGCGGCCGGGGGCGACGGTTTGGATGCGGCGGCGCGAGCCAGCGCGGCGGGCTGGCCCATCCTCTATGCGCACCCCGATCTCGCCTATCCGGCGCAGATCCATCTCGGGCCCGAACAGCCGCCCAACGATCCCCGCTTCGGGGGACAGTGGTACCTCGAACGCATCGACATCCTCGACGCCTGGGCCCTCGAGACGGGGTCCGAGACGGTTTCGATCGAGGTAGTGGACACGGGCTGTGATCTGGCCCATCCGGATCTTGCGGAGAAGTTCGATCCGGGAATCGACGTCGCAGCGGGCGACGACGACCCCAGCTACGTGCCCAACACGCAGGGCAACGCCCACGGCACCGCGGTGGCGGGGCTCATCGCTGCCGTGACCGACAACGGCGAGGGCATCGCCGGGACCTGTCCCGGGTGCCGCCTGCGCTGCGTGCGCATGCTGGAGACCGGAACGGCGACGGTGCGCCCCAGTGCCGACATCGACGCCTTCCAGTTCGCCCTGAACACCGAGGCGGACGTCGTCTCCAACAGCTGGGGCTTCGCCGAGGGGGTGGCCGTTCCCAAGTCGCTGGCCGATGCCATCAATGAGGTCCACGAGAAGGGCCGAGGCGGCAAGGGCGCGGTGGTGGTCTTCGCTGCGGGCAACGACAACCATGAGGTGCAAGACTACGAGCTCCTCGCGGTGCCAGGCATCCTCGGCGTCGGCGCGACCACGCAGTACGACGAGGCCACCAGCTTCACGAACTTTGGTGACTACGTCGATCTCGTGGCCCCGGCCGGCACGCTGTCGACCGACATCTCGGGTCCCGATGGGCAGGACGCGGGCGACTACACGAGCACCTTCGGGGGGACCTCGTCGGCCTGTCCCATCGTCGCCGGGGTGGCCGGGCTCGTTGTCAGCGCGAACCCGGATCTCACGGGGGCCGAGGTGCACCAACTGCTGATGGACACGACGCGGCCGGCGCCGTACGCCACCGTGCCCGGCGGTCACGACCCCGTCTACGGCTACGGGATCGTGGATCCGCCGCACGCCCTCCGAGCCGCCCTCGGCCTGCCCGAGCCGGGGGCGGATGGGGGACGGCCGGATGCGGGGGAGGCCGCCGATGCGGGACCTGCCGGCGGTGGCGACGGTGCCGCGCCGGGCTGCGGCTGCACCGGGCCGCACGGGGGCGGCCGCGTGCCCGCACTCGCGCTGGGGATCCTGGCGGTGCTCCGGCGCCGCCGCTCACACGGGCACGGTGGCCGGTCCAGTTAGTTCAGGAAGGCCCAGTGCAGCGTCCACTTGGCGCTGGTGCCGCCGGCCATGCCGCCGCCGGCGTTGCACGCCTCCTGCTCGTCCAAGGGGAAGTAGTAGCCAAGGACCTCGAGCTTCACCTGGCGGCCGCTCTTGAGCTGGATCACGTAGACGTTGCCACTCATCTGCACGCAGCCGTCGTAGGTGTAGTAGCTGGCGAGCACCGTCGCGGGTGAGCTGGGGAGGCCACTCCCGTCGGGCACCAGCTCGCAGGTGTCGGTGAGGTGGTCGTCGTAGAGAAAGGTGGTCTCCTGGGCTTCGGTGACCGAGTCGAAGGTGGTCCCCGGCGGCATGCGCCGGGCTCCGGTGCAGCTCGGCCCCGAGTCGCCGCCGTTGAGCCGCGCGATGTAGCGCCGCAGGCCCATGTCCCAATCCATGCTGCCGAGCGCCGTCCAGTCGTCGATCTCCACCTTCACCAGGCCATCGTCGGTGAAGGTGAAATAGGTATAGCTCTCCTGCACGTTGAAGGCGCCGCCCGCCATCGCCTCGACGATGGAGATGAAGCTCCCGTCGGCCTGCTGCATGTTGCCGATGAGTCCGCTCGAGACCGTCTCCTTCAGATCGAGGAGCTGGATTGCCTCGTCCTCGCAGGCCACCGGGGTGGGATCGGTGCACACCGGCGTGAGCTGGCCGCCCCCACCATCCTCGGTAGCGCCGCCGTCCCCGGTGCCGCCGTCGGGGGCAGCCGTACCGCTAGGGCCACAGGCGGCCAAGGCGAGGCCGGCGAGGCAGGCGAGGGCGCGAAGTCGTAGGAAGGGCAAGGATCGAGACGAGATGGCCACGGGAGAGCCTCCTTGATCGTGAGCGCTGGGTCAGTACCGGGCCGTGACGCCCAGGTAGAAGGATCGCGGTGCGATGGGGTTGTACCGGAGCTCGCCGGCGTTCAGAAGGTTGTCGGCGCCGGCGAAGAGTTCCACGTGGGAGCCGATGCGCTTGGCGAGGCGGGCATCGACGAGGGTGTAGGGGCGGGCGAAGTAGGTGCCGCCGTCCTCGTAGTAGGGGCGCTTGCCGACCCAGGAGGCACGCAGCTGCGCGTGTAGGCCGAGGCGGGCACTCCGGTAGCGCAGGCCGGCTGAGATCCGATCGCTCGGCCGCGCCTCGAGGGGGCGATCCAGCACTTCGTCCCGTGTGGCGTGGAGAGTGTAGGCCAGCTCCGCATGGAGGCCCCGCAATGGACTGAAGGCGATGGAGAGCTCCGCGCCGGAGGTTCGGGCCGAGGCGACGTTCACGTAGGTAAAGACGGTGGCGTCCGCCGTTTCGCCGAAGGTGATGAGATCGTCGATGTGGTTGTAGAAGACATTGCCACTCACCCAGAGGCGGCTCGTGGGCCGCCACTCGACGCTGGCCGTGAGGTTCTGCGACGTCTCCGGACGCAGATTGGGGTTGCCGACGACCACGTAGCCCGCGCCGGTGTTCTCGAAGCGGATGAGCAGCTCCTGGAAGCTAGGGGCACGAAATCCCAGGCCGGCGGAGAGGCGAACGACCACATCGGGGTGGGGGTCGAGGCGAAGGG
>CAYYHA010000276.1:0-4757 GCA_964471535.1 uncultured Myxococcia bacterium
CCTGCCGCACGGCGCGAGCCGGCCGGGGGAGCCAGCGCCGACACGGGGTCACCCGGCGCCGTGGCGCCGGGCGCGAGCGCGGCCGACGCGATCGTGCAGCTCGAGAGGGCGCGGGAAACCCAGTTCGGGGAGTCGGCACCGCTGGGCGAACTGTGGGTCTCCGGGGGAAAGATCCAGATGAAGACCCCGGACCTGCAGGTGCCCCTGGAACTGCTCCACCCCGCGTGGGTGAAGCTGGACCCGGAGGCCACCTACGAGGTTGCGGTCGCTGGCGAGGCCAACCGCCGGAGCCTTGCGCCCCTCCGTGTGACGACGGTGAGCTGGTACGGCGAGGGCCCCGGCGGACCCCGTTGGGGCCTCTTCCGCGGCGGCGAGAAGCGCCGAGTGCGCGGGCTCGCGCGCATGGCGCTCTTTCTCACCGATGCCGGGCGGGTGACCGACAACGAGGGCCGCATCGGCGTGTCGTTCACCCGGCCAGGGGCCGACCCCATCGCCGTGGTGGTCGATGCGAGGGCGAACGCCGTGGACCTCAAACGGGCCGGTGGGCGCTGCTTCGCCGAGCCGGATCCTGGCATCACTGGGCGGCGCCACGGCTTTCGCTTCATCCTGAAGCGGGGCCCGCCCGTGATCCTCACTGGCGAACCGGACTCGGCCGACCGGGGCTTTGCTGCCACCTCACGGGCCGACCGCTGGCACGGCCTGGTCGAACCAGGGCGGCCTGTGGAGCTGCCCCGCTTCCAGCTGCTCTGCCTCGGGGTGGTGGCGCCGGGGCAATTGGCGCTGCCCGAGGAGGTGGAGATCGTCTACCGCCCGCTCTCCCGCTGAGGACCGCGCAGCGTGCGCGTCAACGGGGGAGCGCGCGCCGGGAGCCGGCACCGGTGCACCGCTTCGGGCTCACTCGACCTTCGCTTCGATGCGTCGGATGAGCGCCTCGAGGGTCTCCCGGCGCTCGAGGAGGCTCGCGAGGCGGTCCCAGCCGTCGGGTGGCAGGAACGCGGCGACGATCGGTTGAAAGAAGTGCATCGCCTGGGCGCCCACGAAGGACAGTGGCTTCATCGACTCGAGCAGGAAGATGGCGGGAACCTCCAGGCGGCGCCGCACCACCTCCTCGGCGATGCGATCGAGCAGGCGTGCCTCTTCCTCGGTGAACGCGGTGGGCTCATCCATCGGCGGTGTTCCGGGCCGGTGCGGAGGCGGCGTTCGCGCGGTGCGGCTTCCCACCGTCGGCCGGGGCAGCGGCGCCGGTGGCCACAGCGTCCGCCCCAGAGGCGCTCGCTGGGGTAGGGCCGCGCGCGCCCTGCGCAAGCCGGGTACGCACGTACGTGAGCACCTCCTCGCGCGCGCTGTCCCCCTCGCCGAAGACGAGGAAGAGGCCCCGGGCCTCGTCGAGGCGTGAGGGCCGCCGAAAGGGGGTCAGCAGGACCCCGCTGCGGGCCTCGCGCATCCGGCGCAGCTCACTCCACCGGCGCCGCTGTGTCGTTCCCAGGAAGCGCACCTCCGCGCCCGATGCGTCCAGGCGGAAGTGGGAGGGAAAGAGGAAACGGCCGGTAGCCGCGACCAGCAGGAATGCCGAGAGGAGCGCCATGAAGGGGGAGTACCAGACGAAGACGAGTGTGTACTCGACGAGCAGCACGACAGCGAGCACGAAGACCCCCTTCCAGGGGTGTGCGCGGAGGGGATGGACCGTCCATTCGAGTGCGTCTCTTCCCATTGTTGACCGGCTACCGGGGCGTGGCTAGGCTCGCGGTGATTTGCGGGATTCCCTGCGAGTTCGCTTCTCCAAGTATCACGGTCTTGGGAACGATTTCCTCCTCCTCGACCTACGCGAGGCAGCCGAGCCCCCGAGCGCCGAACTCGTTCGGCGGCTCTGCGACCGCCACCTGGGGATCGGCGCCGATGGTATCCTGGCCATCCATCGCCCTTCGTGCACGGGCGCCCACCTGAAGATGGTCGTCCACAACGCCGACGGCTCGGTGCCCGAGACCTGCGGCAACGGAATTCGCTGCGTGGCCTTCCACGCGGTGCGCTCTTTGCCGGACTTCGCCGAGCAAAGAACGCTGCGGGTGGAGACCGATGCAGGCACCGTCGAGGCGGAGATCCTGGCGCGGGGGGACTTCGAGGGCTCCGTTCGGGTCGCGATGGGCAGGCCCCACCTCGAGGCAGCGAAAATCCCCGTGGCCTCGCCTCTCCCCGGGTCGGAAGCGGTGGTCTCCCAGCCTCTCGAGGTGGACGGGCGGCGCCTCCGGCTGACTGCGCTCTCCTTCGGCAACCCACACGCGGTGATCTTCGAGGGCGCCTCAGCCGAGGAGGCGGCGCGCCTTGGGCCGAGCATCGAGCGTCACCCAGCCTTTCCCGAGGGCGTCAACGTGGGGTTCGCCCGGGTCGAGGACGGGCAGGTGATCCACCTTACCGTGTGGGAGCGCGGCGCCGGGCTCACCCGAGCCTGTGGTAGTGGCGCCTGCGCCGCCGCCGTCGCGGGCGTGCTCGAGGGGCGGGTGGATGCAGAGCGTCCGATCAAGGTGCATCTGCCCGGAGGTGAGCTTCAGATCGATGTGCGTCCCGATTTGTCTCTAGTCTCGATGGCTGGTCCGGCTCGCTTCGTCTTCGAAGGGACGGTGGATCTCGCCGCACTGGAGGAAGCGCTTCCGTGCGCGTGATGATCGTCGACGACGAGCGGTTCTTCCGCGACCTCTATGCCGACCACCTCGCCGACACCGGGTGGGCGGTCGAGACCTACGCCACCGCGGAAGAGGCCATCGCCCGGTACGAGCAAGGCGGAATCGATCTCGTCGTCACGGATTTGGTGATGCCGGGAACCGACGGTTTGGCGCTCGTCGCCGCGCTGCGCGATCGCGACCCCGACGTCCCCATCGTCGTGGTGACACAGCGAGAGGACGTGCGCTCGGCGGTGGAGGCACTGCGCCTGGGCGTCAACGAGTACCTGGTGAAGCCGGTGGATCGCGAGATGCTGATTCTCGCGGCGGAGCGGGCCTTCGAACAGACGGGCCTGGCCCGTGCCCACCGGAAGCTGGAGGCGGAACATCTCGAGCACCTCCGCAGCGAAGCGGTGTACCTCGGCTGCTTGCAGCTCCTGTCGATCCTGGACACCGAGCGCCTGTGCACCGAGATTCCCAGCGCCTTGGCGGGGCTCACCGGAGGGCAGGGTGGGGCGCTGTGGCACGGCGGTGCCGACGAGCGGCGTCCCTTCCGGCTGCAGGGCTTCAGCGGGGTGGTCGACGAGCGCAGTGTCCCCGAGGTGCTCGACCTCTCCTCCGATGCACCCCGGGACCGGCGCCTGCTGCAGCTCGCCACCTACACCGAGGGCGGGGCCGCACTCTGGGTTCCGCTCGTGTCGGAAGGTCGGCTCATCGGCGTGGTGATGGTGGCCGACAAGCTCTCCGGAGCCTTCGACGAGCAGGACACCTCGCTGGCCCGGACGGTCGGTGACTTTGCCGGAACGGCCCTGCGCAATGCGCTGCGGGTGGGGCAGCTGCAACGCGCGGGCCTGCGCGACCGGGAGACCGCCGCCTACAACATCACCTACTTCATCGATTACGCGGGGAAGGAGATCTACAAGGCGCGGCGCTATGGCCGCATCTTTTCGCTGGTCGCCATTCAGGTAGAGAACCTGGCGGTCATGAAGCGGGCACTGCCGGCCGAGACCACCCGGACGGTCCATCGTGCGCTCATCGCGGCGGTTCAGAAGGTGGTCCGAGACTCGGACATCCTCGCGAAGGTGACCGAGGACACCTTCTACCTGCTCCTGCCCGAGACGGACTACTTCGGCGCCCTGATGTTCATGCGCCGGGCGATGGCCGGCTTCGATCGCAGTGAGCTCATCCGCTCCCTGTCGGTCCCTCCGTCGGTGGTCGCAGGCGCGGCCTCCTATCCGAAGGATGGTCAGGACTTCGACGAGCTGCTCGAGTGTTGCCGTGCCCGGCAGGAGGAGGTGCGGGCCTCACCGTACCGGCGCTTGCACCTGCAGGAGCACGACTTCTGGGAGCTGGTCGACACCCTCCTCACGACCCCGGCGGAGGCGGTTGGAACCGGGCCGGCGGGGCGTCGCGGCCACCTGCCCCTTGGGCTCGTGGAGAGTGTGCAGCGGGAGATCGCCTCCGAGCTGCAGCGCCGTCCCGAGGCGCGGGGCTTGCTGTACTTCGGGACCCGACGGATCGATGCCAGCCTGACACTCCTACGGGAACTCAACCCGGCCCGCGAAGGGGCGACGCGGGTCTATCTCCTCGGTCAGGAAGTCCGCGCGGGCCTCGATCATCCCAGCGTGACCGCGGTGCAGCTCCCCGCCGAGCGGCGCCTCGAGCGCTACAGCTTCCTCATCTATCTGACCGAGCATGCCGCCTATGCGTGGCTGCGCGACGAGGAGAGCGAGCAGGCCTACCACAGCTCGGATTCCCCCTTGGTAGAGGCACTCGTGGCGCGCTTGCAAGAGGCCTACGACCTTCAACGTCACCTGTCCACGTGAGCGAAAAGAGGACCATCCTGCTCGCCGACCCCGACGCGCATGCGGCGCGCCGCATCGCTGCGGGCCTACGGGCGCGCGGGCACACCGTGCTCACGGTGCGCGACGGGTCCCGAGCGCTCGAGGTGGCGGTGATGCGTGCGCCCGACGTGGTGCTCTACGACGTAGGTTGCCCGCTCATCGATCCGCGGACCTTCTGCCAGATCCTGCACGCGAATCCTCGCACTGCGCGGATCCCGGTGATCATCGTGGGACCCGATGAGACGCACGAGCGGATGCG
>CAYYHA010000277.1:0-4719 GCA_964471535.1 uncultured Myxococcia bacterium
TGGTGCAGCGATTCAGGTTCTCCCAGGCGAGCCGGGCATCGTCGGGGGGTCGTCCCGTTCGCTGGGCGCGCGCCTCGATCTCCTCGAGCCTCTGGTCGAGCGCCTTCATCTCCTCGAGGTACTTCGCCCGGCCCTCGATGCGCCGGCGTTTCGTCGCCATGAGCTGGGTCAGCTGCATCTCGACGGGACCGTAGTAGACCGAGCCGGGATACGACTCGAGAAAGCGCTCGGAGGCGGCGATGGCATCGTCGAGGCGGCGAAGCTGGGTGAGCGCCAGGATGCGATGGTGCTCGAGCAGCGCCTGGCACTCGACGTTTGCCAGGGCGCACTGCGACCAGTCCTTCTTCAAGAGCAGATCGATGTCCTCGAGCAGGAGCCCCCAGGTGCGGCCGGCCACGTGCCTGCTGAGCAGGCCCATGACCGTCTGCGCATCCTCCGGTCGCGCCGGATCGAGATCCTCCAGCGACTTCCGCAGCGCGGCGATGCGGGCGTCATGGGCCTGATCGGAGCGCAGCCGGAGCGCGTCGAGGCGGCGCTCGATCCGGTCGAGGTCCTCGACGGCGTAGACGAAGTCCGGGTCCACGGCGATCGCCTTTCGAAGCAAGGTGGCGCGGGTCGCATCGGAAGCGGTATCGAGGCTCATGGCGTAGAGCTTGAACGCCTCGAGGCGCTTGGCCTCGTGGGCCCGGCGCTGGGCGGCGCTTCGTCCCGGCCGCTTGCCCTTCCGCCGTTTCCAGCGCGCCCAAGCGGTCTTCGTGCGCTTGCGGCGCAGGCGCTGTACCTCCTTGACGGGCTTTCCGAGGAGCCTTGCGACGATCTCGTCCTGCAGGCGGAAGATCTCCTGCTCCGAGCCGGTGACCTTGGCGGTGCCCAGGATCTCCCCCGTCTCCACGGCCACGAAGCGCGCGGTGATACGAATGGTGCCCGCGTAGCGTTGGATCGCGCCGAGGACGACGGTGCGGGCGCCCACGAGCTTGCCGACGCGGGCGGCGCTCGACGGCTCGACCCCCCGCTCGAGCTGCAGCTTCAGCTCGGCGAGGGCCACGTTCACCTGGTCGCGTTCGACGACCTTCATCTCACCGGTGGTCTTGATGTCGGAGATGAGGGTCTCGGCGATGCCGCGGGAGAGCCAGCCCAGCTGACCCTTCGTGTCGAGGTTCTCGAAGGGCATCACGGCCACGGGGCCCTCGACGCGTGCCGCCGCGGCAGGGCGGCCCGCGGCCCCGAGGCCGAGCGCAAGGAGCCAGCCGGCGATCGTCCACCTGGCGCGGGTCATCGAGCGAAGCGCTCCCGAAAGACGGGAAGCAGCGCCCGCACCTTCTCGGCGAGCGCATCCTGAAGGGTGAACGGATCGTCGGCCGGCCCGTCGACCTTCGCGGTGCCCAGGATCTCGCCCGTCTCCACGTCCACGAAGCGGGCCACGGCGCGCGCCTTGCCACCGAAGAACTGCACCGAGCCGATGACGATCATCTCACCGCCTATCATCTTCCCGATGCGCGCCCGGGTGCGCTGGTCCCACAGGTGGCTGCGGGTCAGATCGGCTTCGCCGAGGGCCTGCTTTAGCTGCGCGCGCTCGACGAACTTCACCCCGTCCTCGGTGCCGAAGTCGGTGATGAGCGACTCCTGCAGGCCCTTGGCGAGGAAGCCCAGCCTCTCGCCCTCGTTCAGCACCGTAAACGGGAGCACGGTGATGCGAAGGGGCCCTGCCCGCCGCGCCGCCTCCGGCTCGGCGGGCAGCCCCCCGGCCCCAGCAGCGGAGGCGTCGTCGCCGACCAGCGTGGCGGCGATCGCTTGGGCGTCCTCCTCGGGGACCACTGCCCGCCACACCGCATCGATCCAGAAGCGCACCGTCCCCGCCAGAGCAGCAAGGAGCACCGCCGCGCCGATCTTCAGGGCCCAGGCGGCACGCCGGCCAGCCGGCGTCGTGCCGGCGCCTGGCGGAGCGCTGCCCGTGGCGGCAGGCAGGGCGGCGGTGGCTCGCGCGGCCGCAGCGCCTTGGGTGGGCCCCGCCAGCGCATCGAGGAGGCCGGTGCCCGACACCGGGGCCGTCCCCGCGGTGGCTGCGGCGGCCGCGCGGGTGGCCCCCGCCGCCCGCCGGCCGCCCGCAAGGATGGAGCGCGGCTCCCCGTAGAGGACGTAGCGCGTGAACGACAGGGGCATCGCCGCCGAGGTCTGCAGCAGCCGCCGCGCCTGCGTCACGCTCTGCCCGATGGGCTCACCGGCAAGGAGCGCCTCGTAGAAGCGGAGCGCGAAGGCGAGGCCGTCGACGTCGGGGATGCGGCCGTGGGGGCCGAGGTAGTGGCGAATGCCCGCCATCAGGAGCGAGGCCGCAACGTCGGCGGTGCCCCGCGCCTCTTCCGTCCAGGTGGCACGGCTCGAGGCGTGGCAGGCGTTGACGAAGAAGAGATCGGGGGCGCTTTGGCCCAGGGCCCCCGGCACCTCGTCGGGGAGCACGCGGCGATCGGCGAGACGAAAACCAGCAGGCTGTCCGGAATGGCCGGCCTCTGCGTGGCCGGCAAAGTGAACGAGCGAGGCCCCCTCGAGCGCACCGAGGAACGCCTCGGCGCTGACCTCACCGGTGTGCAGGGTCACCTCGCCGGCGAAGGCCTCCTGCAGGAGCTCGGCCACCGCCTCCCCCTCGCGGCGCGCCTCCGGAAGATCTCCGCAGGGGTCGGCCACGATCACCGCCCGCGGCTGTGCGGGCGGTGGACGATGGGCCGGCTCGCCGCGGGCGGAGACGACGCGGCCCACCCCGAAGCGCAGGGCGAGGAAGGCCTCGCCGTCGTGGAGGAGTTCCCACGGCACGTGCGAGGCGGCGTCGTCGAGGTGCAGTCTTAGGAAGGAGCAGTGGGTGGAACGGAGGAGGCGCCGAGCGCGATCGGAGAGGGCCTGCTCGAAGAGGGTGGAGCCCAGCGCCCGCAGCCGATCCACGTAGGTGGAGGCGTCCCCCTGGAGGAAGGCGTCGAAGCGGCTCGCCAGATCGTCGAGGGCGCCCTCGGCCAGCGGAACCTCGTCGTAGGAGCGGACCGGGCCCTTCCCCTTTCGACCGTCGAGCGCCGCGACGCGGAGGCCCGTGGGTCCCCGCCCGATCTCGAGGACGAAGATCTCCTCGGCGCTCACCGCCCGCGGGGCCGCAGCCGCCCCAGGCTCCGGCGCCGCCGCCTGCGGCGCCTCCCGTGCCTCACCCTCCTCCCACCGGACTGCGTAGACTTCGAGGGGCGCTTGCTTGCCCTTCAGAGGAACGGAGCCCCGGGGCTCGAGTGCGGCGGCCAGCTCGCCCTCGGGACGGGCCGCCCGTGAGATCCAGATCTCGTGGGGGCGGGCGGCCGACTCCACCCGCGAGGCGGTGTTCACCGCGTCGCCGAAGACGTCGCCGCCGTCCTCGACGACCTCGCCGTAGTGGATGCCAATGCGCACCGGCAACAGGGGCTCCGGCGCCTCGGCCCGCCGCGCGGCGAGTGCGCGCTGCATCGCCACCGCCGCGGCGACGGCCTGCTCCGGCGCCTCGAAGACGGCCATCACCGCATCCCCGATGGTCTTGACCACGCGACCCTGGTGGCGCTCGACCTCCGGGATGAGCACCTCGTTGACGCGTCGTACGAGGGCGACCCCTTCGATGTCGCCGTGTCGCTCGAAGTACTCGGTGGAGCCGACGAGATCCGTGAAGAGCACCGCCAGGTGGCGGGCGTGCTCGGCCTTGATCCGGCGATCGATGGCCTCGCGCGCCTCGAGCAGGCGCTCTAGGTCCTTGGATGCGTCGGCCATGGCGGGAAGCTTAAGCCTACACCGTGCGGGCGCGCCGTGGGGGAGATCACGAGGCGGCGGCACGCAGGGGCCTGGACCGCACCTCGGTTGTGGAGCCGGCCTGCCGCACGCGCGCCTCATCGTGGCGGGGTGCCCAGCGGATCACCCAGCGGAGGGCCAGCGCCGGCTTCACCGCAAACCCAGACAGGGCGGCCTCCGGGGACGTCAGTGCCGCTCACGCTCGGCCGGCGGGGAAGCGAAGGGCGCGAGGAACGCGGCGATACGTTCCCAGACCGGCTCGAGGACCTCGGTGAGCGCGTGGCCCGCCTCGAAGGTGACGAGTTCGATGTGCGGCAACTCGGCGGCAAGGCGGCGCGATCCCTCGATGGGCACCTCCGCGTCGTGGCGGCCGTGGAGCACGAGCGTCGGACAGCGGGGTCGGGGGCGAAGTCGCGCCCACCGCTGCGCATCCTCGAGGAAGGCGTAGGAGAGCGTCGCCGGGCCGGGGAGGTAGGGGTGCTCGACGGGGACCGAGCCACGCTGGCGCCAGGACTCGATCGCCTCGGTGCCGTAGCGGCGGTGGAGAAGCGAGACCATGTTCAGCGCCGGTGCCATCAGGACCAGGGCACGGACGCGCTCGGGGTGGAGGTGGGCGAAAAGCGCGGCGGTGTAGCCACCGAGGCTCGAGCCCACGAGGACGCCGGGACCCTCGCCCAGCGCGCGCTCGGTGTGGCGGAGGTTGCGGGAGAGCGTGAGCCCGGAGAAGTCCGGCTGGTTGAGGTCGGGGATGCGCACATCGAAGCCCAGCGCGGCGAGGCGGGGTCCGTAGCACCGCGCCTTTTCGCTGGACGGCGCGCTGGCGAAGCCATGGAGGTAGACGAGGGGGGTCATGGGCGCAGGGGTGCGGGGGGGGGGCCTCGTCGAGGCCTCGGAATCGGCGCGCCCGTCGGAGACCCCCCACCCACGGGTGGGGCT
>CAYYHA010000278.1:0-4717 GCA_964471535.1 uncultured Myxococcia bacterium
CCTCGGATGCGGTGGCCTCGGATGCGGTGGCCTCGGACGCGGTGGCCTCGGACGCGGTGGCCTCGGATGCGGTGGCCTCGGCGGCTGCCTCTTCGCCTCGACTCCGTCGCCGCCGTCGCCGCCGCTTCGGCTTCGACGCTCCGTCGAGGCGGGCGCCTGCTTTCATCAGGCTGGCGATCTTGTCCTTCGCTGCCTCCAACTCGCCCTTCGCCACCAGGTAGATGCGCCGGTTGGTCTCTGCGCGCCCCCGGTGCTTCTTCACCTCCTCCTTCAGCTTCACCACCGTCCGGCGGAGTTCGTCGACCTCCTTCTTGAGGCGCGTCGCCTTCTCCCGCTCGCGCTCGGCGATGCTCTGCTCACGGAGGCGATCGCGGGGCCGCTGTGGTCGCCTGGCCTCCCCCGGGGCTCCCGGCGCGGCCCGCCGGCCACTCTCCCGGCGCAGGGACTCCATCTCCTCGTGGGCCGCTTCGAGCGCGGAACGGAGCTCGGCCGCCGCCTGCCGCGCCGTCTCGACCTCCTCCTCGAGGGCCTCGATCCGCCGTGCCTCGCGGCTCCGCTCCTCCTGTGAGCCCGCCGCGCGCTTCTTCGCCTTCTGCAGCTTTCGCCGCAGCGTCTCGACCTCCTCGGTCCGTCGCTCCAGGAGTTTCCCCCGTTCCTCGGCCTTGGCGCGGGCGGCCGCGAGGTCCTTCTCGAGATCGTCCGCCCTCCGGAGGGCGCTGTCCCGCTCCCTTGCAGCGCTGCGGGCCGAGAGCCAGAAGACCGCGGCGACCGCCGCTGCGGCGACCGCCAAGACGTAGGCGATGACAGGGTCGTTCATGGAGCGGCGTTCCTATCAGATCACCACCAGGCCGGTGAAGACAGCGTAGATGCCCACCAGGAGTGCGCCCTCGATCCGCGAGATGCGCTGCCCGGTGAGGATCAGGGGTACGAGCGCCAGCGAGAGTCCCACCATGGTCAGCATGTCCGCGGAGAGCACCGGCGAGGGCACCTTGATGGGCACGAGGACTCCGGTCGTGCCCAGGATGAAGAAGACGTTGAAGATGTTGCTGCCCACCACGTTGCCGACCGCCATGTCGAGCTCCCCGTGGAAGGCGCTGACCAGCGAGGTCGCCATTTCGGGCAGCGAGGTACCGACGGCCACCAGGGTCAGCCCGATGACCCGCTCCGAAACCCCAAGGTCCGCCGCGAGGAGCACCGCCCCATCCACCAGCCACTGCGCTCCATAGACGAGCCCCAGCGAGCCCACGCCGAGGTAGGCGAAGAGGCTCAGCACCGCCGGCCGGGGTTCCTCGAGCAAGGCCGCGTCCGCCTCGCTCGCCGCGCCCGCTTCCAGGCGGGCCCGCGCCTCCTGCCGTGCGCGCCGGGTCTGCCGTTCCTGCACGATCGCCTGCACCGCGCAGACGCCGGTGAAGAGGAGGGCACCGCAGAGCAGCAGCATGCCGTCGAGGCGGGAGATCTGCCCGTCCCACGCCAGGAGAGGGAGCAGCAGCGCCGAGACGAGTAGGAAGGGCACCTCGCGTTTGAGCAGGGAGGCGTGGACCACCAGAGGGCGGATCACTGCTGCCAGCCCCAGAACCAGACCGAGGTTGGCCACGTTGCTTCCCACCACGTTTCCCAGGGAGACCGCGGAACTCCCCTTGAGTGCGGCGACGCTCGAGACGGCCAGCTCGGGGGCACTCGTCCCGTAGGCGGCGATGGTGAGGCCGACGAGGAGCTTGCTCACGCCAAAGCGCGTGGCGATGCCCGACGCCCCGCGCACGAAGAGCTCAGCGCCCGCCGAGAGAACGAGCAGCCCCCCCGCGACCAGGATCCACTCGGACATGGAGCGGTGGGGTTAGTGTGGCGGGCGGCAAAAAGCAAGGCAGCGCCCGCCGCCGGAGTCCGGGCCCGCCAGGGCGATCCGAGGGGGCCCAAGGGCCAGGCAGGGGCTCACTCGCCTCCCGCGGCGGCCTTCTTGCCACCCTTGGGATGGCGCTTCAGGCCGTACTCGTGGCAGAGGCGGCGCATCGTGTGCACCGAGATCCCCAGGATCTCCGCCATCGTCTTGTTGTCCATGCGCTCGAAGTTGGCGAAGACGAAGTTCTTGCGATCTTCGAGGGGCGGCTTCCCGTGGGTGGTCTCGGTCCCGTCGCGCATGCGGATGCGCACGTAACCGGGGGCCGAGTAGACCACCTCCCCGAACTTCTGGACGGTGGGGTCGAAGACCACCTTGCCCACGCGGTAGTGCTTGCTCGGATCGATCGCCACCTTCTTCATGCGGCGCACGCGCTCGGCCGACTTCTTGATCTGGGGCAGGCGCTCGCTCGCGACTTCCGGGCTCGCGACGCGGCCGAGGGGCGCAACGGGCGTGCGACTGCGGCTGCGGGCGCGGCGCGTCTCCGGGCGGCGGCGCGGTGCAGGCTCGCTCTCCAAGTCCAGCGTCTCCTCCTGCGCCTCCTCTTCGTCCTCGTCGACCTCCTCTCCGTAGAGGTCTTCTTCGCTCAGCTCGGCCTCGGCCCGCTCCTCGAAGCGGCGCCGCGCCTTCTGCCATTCGGCCTCATCATCGAAATCGGGACGGGAGAAACCCATGGGACGACTCCTTCATCGGTGTGAGCTGCGGTGGACGCCGTCCCCCCACCCGGTCCGGGAGGGGCGGCGCGTGGGAACGAAGCCAGGGCCCGCAGGGAGGGCCCGCCCGCGACGGTACCATCCCTTGCTGACACTGTGATGCAATGTAGGGTCACGCATCGCTTCCGATCCCTAATGCGCCTGCCGCGCGAGATCAAGCAGGGGATCGGCCGGGCGGGGCCGTGGACAGCGGTCGCACGGGCGCGTCGGCGCCGGGCCGGGCCCGCGGGGCGGCGCGACTCGGGCGCCGGTAGGCGCGGTGCAGGGCAGGGGTCTTGGTGCCAACTGCCGTCGGACCAAAGCCCGGGCGCAGGCCCCGGGCCCGGCGCGCTCCCCCGGGCCGATTGCCGGGGGCCTCGGCGCAGGTCCCTGTGCAGCCTCCGGCGCCCGGTGGCGCCGGTGCCGCCGAAGCGAGGCGCGCCAAGCGTGACGCACGCCCCGGCGGCGCGGCACGGCCCGGTCGCAGCGGGCCCCCGCCGCCGTGCGTGGCGGCACCGTCGGGCCTACGCCGGCGCGGGGCCGAGGCGTGAGGCGTGTGCCCAGGAGAGGACTCGAACCTCCACGAGCTCGCGCTCACTAGATCCTGAATCTAGCGTGTCTACCAATTCCACCACCTGGGCAGGTGCGCGCGCTTTAGTAGTGTCGCCTGGGTGTCCCCGTCAAGCCTCTGCCGTCGCGGGGCTGCCGCCTGGGCCAGGCGACGCCGCAGGGCCCGCCGTCTCTCGGCAGGTCGCCTCTCCCGGCAGACGCCTCGTGGCGGCAGGAGCGCCGGTGCGCTTGCACCCATGACGCGCCGCGTCTTAACCTCTTCGGTCCGATGGGACGGCCGTGCTTCAGCGAGGCGCTCCGCGTCCACCCCGGCCGTGGCGGCTGCGGGGTGGGGGCGGTGGCCGATCTCGGAGGCCCCAGCCGCCAGGTCGTCCTCGACGCCCTCGCCGGGCTCTCTGCCATGGAGCACCGGGGGGGCTGCCTCGAGGCGACCGGCGACGGGGCTGGTCTCCTCCTTCGCACGCCGCGCCGCTTCTTCGAGCGCTTCGTGCCCTCCGCCCGGAGCCTCGCCGAGGGGGAGCACCTCTCCGTGGGGATGCTCTTCTTCCCGCCGGGGGAGGAGGGCAACCTGCCCCCCACCCAGCAGGAGATCGACTTCGTCTTCCGGCGCGAGGGGCTCAAGCCGCTCGCCTGGCGCAAGGTGCCGGTGGACCCGACCGCCCTGGGCGAGGGGGCACGGCGCAGCCGGAAGGAGATCTGGCAGATCCTGGTGGGCAGCGGCATGGTCGCGCGGGCGCAGCTCGGCCGCGCTCTGTTCCGGGTGAAGTCCCGCCTCGAGCACCACTTCCGCGACCTCTACGTGGCCTCGCTGGCGCCGGACACCGTGCTCTACAAGGCCATGGCCACGGGCGCGCAGCTCGCACGCTTCTATCCCGACCTGGAGGACCCAGGCTTCGTCACCGACCTCGCCATCTTCCACCGGCGCTACAGCACCAACACCTTCAGCAACTGGTACCTCGCCCAGCCCTTTCGCGTCCTCGGGCACAACGGGGAGATCAATACGATCAAGGCGGCCCGCAGCGCGGTGCGGAACCTGGAGGCGGAGCTGGGTCTGCCCGGGCTCCTGATGCACCAGGGCTCCGACAGCGCCGACCTCGACCGCATGGTCGAGCTGCTCGTCACCCACGGCGTGCCCCTCCTCGAGGCGCTGGTGCGTCTTCTGCCCGCCGCCTGGGCCGACCGGCCCGCCGGCACCGTGCCCAAGGAGATGCTCGCCTGGCAGCGGGCGGTGCGCCGGGCCATGGGGTCGCTCGCGGCCTGGGAGGGACCGGCGGCGGTGGTGGCCACCGACGGGCGGTGGCTGGTGGGCCTCCTCGACCGCATGGGCCTTCGACCCTTGCGGTGGCTGCGCACGGAGGGCGGCCGCATCGTTCTTGCCAGCGAGGTGGGCGCGGTCCCAACGGGGGGCAGCGAGGTGGTGGAGGTGGGGCAGCTCGATCCGGGGGAGGCCCTGGCGGTCGACCTCGACACGGGACAGGTGGTGCGCCCCGATGCGGTGCCCCAGGTCCTCCTCGCGACCACCCGTCTCAACCACCGGGAGCTCGCGACCGAGGGCCTGCTC
>CAYYHA010000279.1:0-4676 GCA_964471535.1 uncultured Myxococcia bacterium
TCGACGTCCAAGACGTAGCCCGCGTAGCCCTTCGCATTCGCCTCGGCGACCGCCGCCGCGGCGATCGCACTGCGGTTTCGCCACATCTGGTAGACGGCATTGGCGTTGGAGTAGCCGACGATCATGGGATAGGCGGGAAGACCGTTTTGCGAGGCCCACGGCATGGGATCGGAGAGGGGGCGCCCGCCGCTGTAGAGGGTGGTGAAGGCGCCGCTTTGGGAGATCCGGTAACGCTCGTAGGCGACGGCGTTGACCGCATCGAGTTCCACGTCGCCGGTGTCCTTCGCCAGCGTGCTTCCCAGGAACTCGAGGGCGAAGAAGGGAAAGACCAGGGGATAGGGGCCGCCTGCCCCCGCCGAGGCTGTGCTACCGCTGCCGAGGTAGCGCACCAGGGCGGCGCTACTCGCCTCCTCGCGTTCGCGCAGCGTCAGGTGGATGAGGTGGTTTCCACCCAGCGTCTTGGAGATCGCCACGAAGAAGTGCGGGTCTTCGGGTTGCGTGCGGTCGAGACCCGGCGGCAGCGCGTCTTCGAGGCGATCCCGGGCGAGTGCCGGCGCGCCTGTCTCCCCTACGTTCAGCCGCACCGGAACGACGATGAAGTCGCTCCGGCCGCTTGCGGGATCCCGCACCACGACTCGAACCCCGCTGAAGTAGGTGCCCTCGGGCAGCGCACCGGGACGGGCCTTCAGGTGGACGACCATCGCCTCCGCGGCCTCGCCCTGCTGGGCCTCCGCCTCGACGTGGAGCCAGGCGGCGTCGGGGTCCACCGGCTGCACCTCCCACGGCAGGTCCGAGGAGAGCACGAAAAAGGCCTCCCCCTCCCCCTCCAGCTCCACCAGTGGGACGGGGTTCCGCCGCTCTTTGGCGACCCACCCCTGCCCGGCACAGGCCGGCAAGGTGAGCCCAACGAAGAGCAGGCAAAGCGGCATCTTGGACAGCGGCTTCTGGCGCATGGCACGACCCCTTTCGCGTCGAGTTGGGAAGGTCGCGCCGATGGGTAGGGGGCATTGACATGCGGGTCAACGGACTGTCCTCGTCCTTTCAGCTTCTTTCAGGCACGTGACTCGCAGGGTCGGCCGCCCCGGCCGGCACCGCGAGCCGGCAGCTTCCCACTGGGCGTGGGCAAGCGCGTTCCGCCGGGCTGCAGGGCGCATGGGAGCCGATCGCCGCGATGGCGACCCACGCGTGGCCTATGCGAGGCGCCCTTGAGCGCGCGCGGACTCCGCCTCCGCACCGCCGGGACCCGACAGAGGCCGGCACGACGCCCCCGGGGCCGGCGGGACGCCACCTCTCACGGGGCTCGGGCAGGTTCGTGGGTGGGTCGCCTCCGGGGGAGTTCGGCGGGTGGCCCGAAGGTGTTCGCCTACACGTCCCGGAACCAGTTGAGGATGGCCTTGGTGACCGCGCCCCCCTCGGCCTCCACCACCTTCTCGAGCTCCCCCTGATCGAAGCCCGTGTAACCGCAGTGGAAACAGCGATCCACCTCCACGCCTCGGAACTCGATGGTGTTCATCTCCTGCCCGCACTTCGGGCAGTGCATCCAATGGAGCTCCTTCAGGCGGCGGGCCTCCTCTTCGGCCTGCTCCTTGCGCTTCTCGGCTGCCAGCTTGCGGAGCTTCTCCGCCTGCTCGCGGGCAAAGTACTCGTCCTCGTTCGAACTCATGCTGTCTTCCTCGGGACCTTCCTTGGGACTCTTGGGAGCGTCGTCGCCGCGTGCTGCAGGGCGGCATGCCGGCCCTGCCACGGCCACCTGCACAGCTACAGGCTCTTGAGCGCGTTCTCCGCCACCGCGGCTTCGGGGCCGTTGGGTAGCACGTCCAGGTAGCGTTGATAATAGGTCTTCGCCTTGGCCCGGTCGCCCTTGAACTTGTACGCCTCGGCCAGGCCGATGATCGCCTCCCCGTAGTTGGGATTCAGCTCGAGTGCCTTCTCGAAGGCCCCAATCGCAGCCCCCCACTGCCGCATCTCGATGTAGCACCAGCCCTGCCCCGCGTAGGGCTCGGCCCGGCTGGGCTTGAGATCCTTGGCCTGTCCGTACAGGTCGAGCGCCGCTTCCACCCGCCCGCGGTTTCGCAGCCGGTAGGCGCGGCGCATCAGCCCATCGAAGCTGGCGGGATGCTTGGCGGCGCTCCCGGCAGGATGCGTGGTGCGAGGTTTGGCCGCCGTAGAGGCCTTCGCGGCCACCGACTCGGACGGGGCTGCCCCTGCCGCCCCCGCGCCCTCGGCGGCCGCTTCACCCTGCGGCGCCGTGGCCGCTGTTGCGCCCTGCGTTGGCCCCTCGGAGACGCCCTGCGCCGGCGGCTCCGGCGTCCCGCCGGCTTCCGCGCCCGCGGTGCCGTTCCCGGCCTGCTGTCCGCCGGCGGCGCCGCTGCGACCCGATGTGCTCCCCTTGCCTGGCGCCGGCCGCGCCTGCCCCGTCGCCCCGGCAGCCTCTCCCGGCTCGGCGCCTTCCGGCGACCCATCGCCCGGGGGAGATGTCTTGGCGGACGGGGCCGGTGGTGTCTGACTCCCAGGGGCCTCGGCGGGGCCGGCTTCACCGCCCGCTCGCGAGGTGCCATCGAGGCCGAGGAGGGCCCGAGCACCCGCTGGGTCGTAGACGTAGTAGCCCGCCCCCCCGGCCACCCCCAGGAGGAGCAGGAGGAGAACCCACTTGCCGGCGCCTCCCCGCCGGAACTCGGCAAAATCCTCGTCCTCGAGATCGTCGAAGAAGGCGTCCTCTCCCCTCGCCCAGGCAGGCTCCGGAGACGGGGCGGAGGCCGCGGGCGCGGGCGCCGGCGCGGCAGCCGGCGGCGACGCCGGTGGCGGGACGACCGGCGCGGCGGCGGCGGGCGGTACGGCAGCCGGCGCAGGGGCGCCCTGGAGCAGGTTTCCCGGAGGGGCCCCCGCGGGTGCAACGCCGGCTCCGATGGCGCCGGGCGGGGCGACGCCGGTGGGAACGGCCGCGGGTGCGGTCGCGGGCGGCGCGACCCCTGCCGCGGGGACCGCCGCGGTAGAGAAGGGACCGCCCGGGGCCGCGGCGGCCGACGTCGCCCCGGGTGGGACGGCGCCGGGTGGAACGGCGCCTGGGGCAGGGCCCCCCGGCACGCCACCCACCGGTGCACTCGGCCCGGGGGCGACGGGAGCCTGCGCACCGACCCCTGGCGTCCCCGCCTGCATCGCTGCCGCGCGATCCGCCTGCTCGACCACCTGGAAGAAGGTGGCCAGCTCGGCGATGTTCCCGAGGCGCTTCCAGGTCTCCCCGGTGCGCGAGATCTCGTCGTCTCGGGTCACCTTGCGCTCGACGATCCACTTCTGCAGGGTCGTCAGTTCCTTGAAGGTGTACACGTCCCCGTTCGCCTTGCGGATCATCCACGGGCGGGTGGTGCCATCGGGCCCAAGCCTTGCGTCCTCGAGGGGCTCGGTCACCGCCACGGCGCGGCGCTTGACCTTGAAGACATAGCCGCACTCGGTGCAGCGGACGGTGACCCCCTCCTCCGAGATCCGCGCGTCGTCGAACTCGTACTGCGTGGCGCAGCTGGGGCAGCGGACGTCCATCCTTTGCTTCTTCTACTCCGATTGCGCGCCGCTGTCCCGACTGGCGGCAGCGCGCTGGCGCACCGCCTCGGCGCGCTCCGGCGCGCCGAGGCGCTCGTAGGTCTTGGCGAGCGCGTCGAAGGCCTCCGGGGCGGGCCGAAGGGCGAGTGCCCGCTCGTAGGCCATCGCGGCATCGATCAGCCGGTCCTCGGCCAGGGCGCGACGCGCCTGGGCGACGATCTCCGCGAAGTCCTCTTCGGGCCGCGCCGGCGCTGCCCGCGGCCCAGCGCGCTTCCCTGCGGGGGCGGCGCCCGCGGACGCTTCAGCGGGCGGCTCGAGGCCCAGAGTACGAAGGGGCAGCACCCCCGACAGGTCGGCCCAGCCCAGGACATGCACGGTCAGGAGCGCCGAGCCGAGGAGGACGAGGGTGGAGAGGACGAAGGCGGCGGTCCAGAGCGGTCCAGCAGTCGCTTCGACCTTCAGCGCGTCCCCTCGCACCGCCGTGGTCGTCTTCCGAACCAGCGGGGAGACAGGAGGGCGTACCGTGCCCCGCAGGTCCATCAAGTCCTCAGGGGAGAGGCCCAGAACCACCTCGGGCCGGCGCCAGGTGACCCCGTCGGAGGAGAGTTCCGCCGCAACGCCCGGGTGCGCGGCCAGCCAGGCGCGCACTGCAGCGAGGCCGTCGAAGCGATGGACCTCGTCGCCTTGAGTGCGAAGCAGCCAGCCGCTGCCCCGAACGGGCGCCGCCGTCGCCGAACTCACCGGCCCACCCAGGCCATCCTGCGCCCGGATGGCCGAGGCACCGGCTCGAGAGGCAGATGGCGCCTCGAGGTCGAGATCCGCAAATGGATCGTCGAGCTCTTCTGCGAGCCCGGTCCCAACATCGCCCGCGTCACCGCTTGGGCCCTCTTCCAGGCCGAGGTCTGCGAACAGATCTTCGCCCAGGGGCACGATCCGGCCGGCCAAATCCTGTTCCGCCTCGTCACCACGCCCCCCTCTCCCCGCTCCCAAGGGCTCTGCAACGGCCAGCGCCGTGTCGTAGGCGTCCGGCGCATCCTCCAGGGCCAACAGCGGGTCGTCTTGCACCACCGCCCCGCTGCTCGTGTCCGTCGTAGCGGTACCAGACACCTGACCGCCGGCATCGGAAGGGGCAGGAGACGGGG
>CAYYHA010000280.1:0-4641 GCA_964471535.1 uncultured Myxococcia bacterium
CGAGGCGGCGCGCTGCCAGTATAAGGGGTCGATGCCCTCCGAGCACCCAAGCGTCCGCCCGTCCCGCGCCCGGCGAGGGCCCCGCCCGACGCTGTGCCTCTTGCTCCTCTCCGCCGGCCTCGCCGCCTTGGCCTGCGCACCTGCCGGGGGCGGCGGGGACGCAGGCAGCGATGGGGGCGCGCTCCCCGATGGCGGAGGCGACGGAGGCCCTGGCGACGGAGGCACTGCCGATGGCGGCGACGACGGGGGAAGCGACGCCGGCTGCAGCGATCCCGCCTGCCTCCCCTGCGCGCAAGGCGGGACCTTCTGCCCCGGCACCCAGGTGTGTCACATGGGGGCGTGCGTGGATCCGTGCACCCCGGGCGAGACGCGGTGCGACGGTCCCCGCGTCCAGACCTGTGAGTCGGACGGGGTCAGCTGGAGCGCGAGCGCCCGCTGCGGCGACGACTCCCTGTGCCGGGGAAACGGGTGCATTGCTGTCGCCTCCTGCCAGGACGAGGTGCCGCCCTGCTGCGCCCTGCCCCGCGACTGCGGCACCCTCTCCACCCCCTTTACCTGCCCCGAGTGTCGGACGGTGGTGCGCGGCGGCTACTGCCTCGCCGGGGCCTGCACGCCCGAGCCAGCGACCCGCCACGACGTCTACCTCCTCGCCGATGCGACGGCCCTTTCCCCCAGTGCGCAGCAGGCGGTGGTCAGCGGGGTGGTCACCGTCTACCGCTCCCCCGCCGCGGACGGCCGCCCCGCCACCTGCGCGGTTCTGCTCGGTGGGACGCCGAGTCCCCATGACGCGAAGGATCCCGCCTTCGACGCCGTGATCTCTCGTCCCTACAACTTTAGCTTCGGCGCAGGGAACAACGTGTACCGGGCCCTGGTGCAGGGGATCCCCGAAGGGAGCGACCAGACGGTCGTCCTCTCGGTCTTCGACGGGGCCGGAGGCGCGGGCACGCGCCTGGGGCGGGGGTGCATCGACGGCGTCACCATCGACGGCAGCGACCTCTTGGTGGACCTCGAGTAGGCGGCGGCAGCGCCCACAGCCCCGCGGCCGGCGGGGCACACGCTCGGCAGCCCCCACACGCTGGCGCCCGCTACGCAAAGAGGAGCGCCTCGCCACCTGGACCCAGGAGTTCGGGCAGGCCGAGGACCGCATCCACGTGGGGGCGCACCGCCTCCACGGTGAGCCCCACGGCCTCGACAGCGGTGGGACAGGCGACGAGGCGACACGTCCCCGTCGAGCGGGCGGCGCGGAGGAGCGCCGCGGGGCCCTCGACCGGCCCCACCCTTTCCGCCCAACCGCCACGGGCGAGCGCCACGAGCGCCGCGCCCTCCGCGAGCACCGTCACCGGCCGCCCGAGGGCCGCCTCGGTGGCCACGATCGCGAGCACCGACCTCTGTCGGATGGGGTCTGCCGTCTCCACGACGACTACCATCGCTCCTCCGGATAGGTGCAGCGGCAATCGCGCGCCTCGGGATCGGGGTAGCGGTAGAGCTTCCCCGTGTAGCTGCGGAGGATCGTCTCGTGCCCCTCGCGTCCCACGACATAGTCAGGCTGCACGGTCACCTTCCCGCCGCCTCCGGGCAGATCGACGGCGAGGTGGGGCACCGCCAGCCCGGTGGTGTGTCCACGGAGGGACTCGATGATCTCGATGCCCGTGGCAAGGGGCGTGCGCAGGTGGGCGGTGCCTTCGGCCAGATCCCCTTGGTGCAGGTAGTAGGGGCGTACGCGGTGCCGGAGCAGCCGGTGGTTGAGCGCACGGATCACCCGGGCCTCCGAGTTGATGCCCCGCAGGAGCACCGTCTGGTTCTCGACGGGCACGCCGTGATCCACCAGGCGCTCACAGGCCGCGGCGGCCTCGGGCGTCAGTTCCTTCGGATGGTTGAAGTGGGTGATCACGTAGACCGGGGCATGGGCGCGGAGGATGCGGCAGAGGGCCTCGGTGATGCGCATGGGCAGCACCACGGGGATGCGCGTGCCGATCCGGACCATCTCCACGTGCCGGATGGCGGCGAGACGCCCGAGAAGGGCGTCCAGCCGCTCATCGCTGAAGAGGAGCGGGTCGCCGCCGCTCACGAGCACGTCGCGCACCGCCGGCGTGGCCTCCACGTAGCGGATCGCCGCCTCGAGCGCCTCGCGGTCGAAGCGCTCTGCGCCCCCGGCGGTGATGCGCCGGCGGGTGCAGTGGCGGCAGTAGACGGCACAGCTGTCGAGAAGCAGGAGGAGCACGCGGTCGGGGTACTTGTGCACGATGCCGGGGACGGGACGGCAGGGATCCTCGCCGAGGGGGTCTCGAAGCTCGGCGGGGTCGTCCTGGGCCTCGGCCGCCACGGGGATCATCTGGCGGCGCACCGGGCAGTCCGGTCGCTCGGGATCGATGAGGGCGAAGTAGTACGGGGGGATCGCGACCCGAAAGCGCTCGCGGGTGGCCCACAGTCCTTCCTGCTCCTCGGGCGTCAGGGGCAGCCGCGCCGCGATCGCCTCGGGGGTGCGAAGCGCATGGCGAAGCTGCCAGCGCCAGTCGCCCCACTCTGCCGCCGTGGCCCCAGGCCAGGGGAGCTGTGAGGCCCTCCGCAGCCCATCGGGCGGTCCCCCCGCCGAAGCGGCGGTGCCCCCGGCGTGGGCGCTCCGCTCTAGCTCGCCGCCACGCATTCGATTTCGACCCGCACCCCCTTGGGCAGCGCCGAGACCTCCACCGTGGCCCTCGCTGGCGGATCCGCCTCGAAGTAGCTGCCGTAGACCCGGTTCACCGTCTCGAAGTCGCCGAGATCGGCGAGGAAGATCGTGCTCTTGACCACGTTCGAAAAGGTGCAGCCGCAGGCCTCGAGCACCGCGCGAAGGTTCTCCATGACCTGCCGGGTCTGAGCCTCCACATCGCCCGGCACGACCTCCCCCGTCGCCGGGTCGAGGGGAATCTGGCCGGAGAGGAAGTGCAGGCGGCTCGCCTCCACCGTCACCGCCTGGCTGTAGGGGCCGATGGCGGCCGGGGCCTCGGTCGTCTTCACTGCGTCCTTCTTCATGGGGGGAGCCGTAGCATTTTCTTGATCCTCCGAGAAGGCGCGCCATCTTCCAGGGGATGATTCGGGGTGTGCTCTTCGATCTGGACGGGGTCCTCCTCCGAAGCGAGGGGGCGTGGTACCGCGTGGTCAATGCCGCGGCGCAGGCCTTCGGCTGCCCTCCCGTCGATCGCCCGCGCTTCGAGGCGAGCTTCGGCCAGGGCGTCGCCGCCGACGCGGCCACCTTCTTCCCCGGCCGAAGCGAGGCGGAGATCGCCGCCTACTACGAACGGCACTTCGCAGCGCACCTCGGGCACGTGAAGGTGGAACCGGGCGCGCCGGCGCTGCTCTCGGCGCTCGCCCGCCGGGGGATCCCAGCGGCCGTGGTCACCAACACCCCTCCCCGACTGGCTCGGCTCCTCGTGGCCCACGCCCGCCTCGAGATCCCGGACGAGCGCATCTTCGGGGCCGGCGGTGCGCGCCGGGAGAAGCCGGCCCCCGACCTCCTCCTCGCCGCCTGCGAGGCACTGGGCCTCGTCCCCAGAGAGGCCCTGATGGTCGGCGACTCCCCCTTCGATGCACACGCCGCCGAGGCGGCCGGCGTCCCCTTCCTGGGCTACCGCATGCCCGGAGGCCTCGAGCACCTCGAGGACCTCCTCGGGCACCTCGCCGCGTCCGGTCAGGGCTGAATGGGGAAGAAGACGTGGCGCTCACCGGTCACGGTGAAGGTGCCGGCGTCGATCTCGGCCTCGACGCCCGCGGCGTCCTGGGGCAGGCCGGTGCAAGTCGGCACGTCGACCCAACGCAAGAGCGCCAGCGGCGTATAGTCGGTGGCCCCGAAGGGATGCTCTGCCACATCGCGGCCGAGGCACGGCTGCCCCGCCCCCGTCTCGAAGAATTGGTAGAAGGCCTGCACCAACGGCCGCGGGGAATCGGCCTCGGGGTTGGGCGCCGGAACCGCCGGCAACGTGCCGCCCATGCGCCCCCCGGGCACCTCGTAGGCCGTGACCTCTTTCGCGCCGAAGTAGACGGTGCGGCGCATCGGATAGCCGGGCTGCATCTGATTCTGTTCGACGGTCACCGAGGGATCCACCGCCCACAGGGCCCGTACCTCGTTGGTGTACTCGAGCTGGAGGCCGGTGGCGGGGTCGTTGGCGGAGCGCTCGATGTTCTCGAGTGAGAGGATGGCGCCGGCCGTGTAGCCGTCCACCACGTGCACCTTCACCACCTGGTAGAGGGGGCTCCAGGACGGCTGGGCGGGGTGGGTGTCGATCACTGGCGGCTGGGGGACGGGCGTGCCACCGGGCCCGAAGAAGACGAAGAGGCGGTTCGTGCGAATGGCGCCGCCGGGGAAGAGGTCCTCGAGTTCGTACTGCTCGTCCAGGGTGGTCATCCACCAGTAGCCGATGGGGCTGCCGGCGGCGAAGCCGGTGCGACGGAGGATCTCACCGTCCCGGTTCGCCCGCGTGGTGCCGTTTTGGGTGCGCAGGAACATGGAGCGGAACCCGGAGGTGTCCAGCGGCCCGCCGGGGGTGTCGCTGTACTTGTTGGGATCGCAGGGCCCGCCCTCGCGGCAGGTGGGCATGCCCGCATCCATGCCCGCGTCCATGCCACCGTCGACGCCGCCATCGCTCCCCCCGCCGCCGTCGGGGG
>CAYYHA010000281.1:0-4634 GCA_964471535.1 uncultured Myxococcia bacterium
CCTCCTCGGCTGCCTCGCCCGGGGCATGACCTTCTTCGACGTCGGATCGCATGTGGGCTACTACAGCCTCTGCGCCGCGCGTGCGGTGGGGCCGGAAGGCCGGGTGGTGGCCTTCGAGGCCTCGGCAGAGAACTACCGTTTCCTTTGCGCCCACATCGAGCGGAACCGGCTCTCCCAGGTGGAGGCGCACCACCTCGGGATCGCCGCGCGGCCGGGGCGGCGCCGCTTTCGCCCCGGGCGGGGCAGCGGAACCGGCCGCCTCGACCCGGAGAGGGAGACGGACCCGGCCGAGGGGGACGGCGCCCTGGTAGAGGTGACGAGCCTCGATGCCTTCTGCACCTCCCGCGGGCTGCGACCCCAGGTGCTCAAGATCGACGTGGAGGGCGGTGAGGTGGAGGTCCTCGACGGGGCTGCGGCGCTGCTCGCAGCGGAGCGTCCCATCCTGCTCCTCTCCACCCACGGTGCGCCGCTGGCGGCAGCCTGCCGGCAGCGCCTCTCACCCCTCGGCTATCGCTTCGAGCCGATGGATTCTCCGGCCGACCTCTTCTGTCACGTCCCCCGCTGACGCGCAATCCAGCGGCGCAGATCGGACGCCACTGCTTCGGGATCGGCCTCGGCGGGGATCCACTCGGTGTGGGGGTCTGCCCGCAGCCAGAGGAGCTGCCGTTTGGCGTAGTGCCAGGTGCGCGCTGCGATGCGTTCCACCGTCTCCTCCCGCGTCGCCTTCCCGCGTCGCCACTTCAGGACGTCAGCGTAGCCGAGTACCTTCGCGACCCGCGCCTCGCCGAAGCGCGCAGCCGCCGCCTCCGCCTCCTCACCCCAGCCGGCGGCAATCATCGCCTCGACCCGCCGGCGAATGCGCGCTCGAAGCTCCTCCCGTTCCACCGCGAGGGCAAGGAGGCGAAAGCGATAGCGCGGCCGCATCACATGGCGTGCGAGATGCGCGGAAAGCGGCTCGCCCGACACTTCGTGCACCTCGAGCGCTCGGATGATTCGCACGCGATCGTTGGGGTGGAGCCGCGCGGCGGTCTTCGGGTCCAGCTGGGCGAGACGGGTGTGGAGTGCGGCGCTTCCCTCCCGCTCCGCACAGGCCTCGAGGCGCCGGCGCACGGCCTCGCACCGCGGCGGCGCCGGTGCCAGCCCGTAGAGGAGCGAGCGGATCCACAGGAAGGTCCCCCCCACCACCAAGGGAACGCGGCCTCGCCCGGAAATCTCCGAGAGCGCTCGCTCCGCCGCCTCCACGTAGCGCGCCGCCGTCCACTGCGCGTCGAGGTCGGCCACATCGACGAGGTGGTGGGGCACCTTTGCCCGCGCCTCGGCGCTGGGTTTGGCCGTACCGATGGCGAGGCTGCGGTAGACCTGCTGCGAGTCGGCGCCGACGACCTCCCCGTCGAGCGCCTCGGCCAGTCGGAGCGCGAGCTCCGTCTTCCCACTGGCCGTCGGGCCGGCCAAGACGACGATGGGGCCCTTCATCGCCCGAAGCGCTTGAGCAGCTCCCGCTCGGGGAGCGCAAAGGCCACCGGCCGCCCGTGGGGGCAGTTGGCACCCCGCGGGATGCCATCCATGCGATCCAGGAGGGCCTGACAGGCTTCGAGGCTCAAGAGATCCCCGAAACGAACCACGGAGTGACAGGCCACCGTGGCGAGGATTCCGTCGACCGCCCGCTCGAAGCGCGAGGTGTCACCGACCTCGGCCAGCTCCTCGGCCACGTCGAGGAGGGTCTGGCGCAGGCTCGGCCCCGTCAACTCCGCAGGAACGCCGCTCACCCCCAAGGTGCCGCCGCCGAGGGGGGCAAGATCGAAGCCCAGCGCACCCAAGGGTTCGAGGAAGCGTTCGAGACGCTCCGCCAAGGCGACCGGCAGGTCGACGGTCTCGGGGACCAAGAGGCGCTGCACGGCCACGGCGCGGCGGCGCCAGGCCTCGCGAAGGCGCTCGAACTCCACCCGCTCGTGGGCCGCGTGCTGGTCGATGACCACGAGCCCTTCCTCCGACTCACAGAGGATGAACTTGGCGCGGAGCTGCCCGATGGCCTTCAGTCGCGAGAAGTAGCCAGCCGCCTTGGACCCACGCCCCGGCGGAGCGAAGAGATCGACTGCGTGCGGCACGGCAGGAGGGCTCGCGCCCGGGCTCGGACTCCGGCGGAGCCGCAGCCCCTCTCCGTAGGCCTGCAGCGCTTCACCGACGCGGGCGAGGTGTGCCGCGGCGGTGGGGGCAGCCGCTCGCACACCGGTCAGCGGCGCATCCGCCCCCGCCCCATCGGTCCCCGGGGCATCGAAGCGCGAGATGCCCGCCCACGGCGCACGTGCGAGGGTGCGCTCGAGCGCCTGTACGACCGCCGCGTAGACCTTCCGACCATCCGCGAAGCGCACCTCGGTCTTCTGTGGGTGGACGTTCACGTCCACGGCCGCCGGAGGCAACGAGATCCGAAGCACCACCACCGGCGAGCGGCCTCGATCGATGAGTTCGCCATAGGCCCTGCGGATGGCGTGGCTCACCTGCCGGTCGCTGACGAAGCGCCCGTTGACGTAGACGTAGAGGCCTCGGTTGCTGGCACGCGTCACCTCCGGAGAGGCGAGATGGCCGCGAACCGAGACCTCTCCGAGATCCCCTTCGACCGGGTGCAGATGGGCGTAGAGTTCGCGGCCGAGGAGCGCCGCGATTCGCTCCTTCGGATCCGCGCCCGCGGGCGCATCGAGGACCGCGCGCCCCTCGTGCCACACGTGGAAGGCGACCTCTGGATGCGCCAGCGCGATCCGGACCAGCGCCTCGGTGGCATGGCCGAGTTCGGTGGAGGCACGGCGGAGGAACTTCCGCCGCGCCGGCACGTTGTAAAAGAGATCCTCGACGCGCACCGTGGTACCGGCGGGCACACCGGCCGCCTCGTGGCGCAGGATCCGGCCCCCATGCACCTCGACCCGGGTTCCCTCCTCCGACCCGCGCTCCCGGGTGAGGATCGTCATCCGGCTCACGCCGGCGATGGACGGCAGCGCCTCACCGCGAAAGCCCAGGGTGCGGATGGCAAAGAGATCCTCGGCGGATCGCAGCTTGCTCGTCGCGTGGCGCTCCAGAGAGAGCCGGGCGTCCTCGAAACCCATGCCCTCGCCGTCGTCGCGAACCTCCACCCGATCGCGCCCGCCACCGGTGAGGCGCACCTCCACGCGGCTCGCGCCGGCGTCGAGGGCGTTCTCCACCAGTTCCTTGACCACCGAGCTCGGGCGCTCCACCACCTCACCCGCGGCGATCTTGTTGGCGAGGGTCTCGGGCAGCCGTTGGATGCGCGGGGCCATGGCCCGCTACCATTCCAGATCCCGCCGCCGGAGGGGAGGTTCCGGCTCGCCTGCGGCACTTCCCCGGCCTCCCGTGCGGTTGCCGCCGGCGCCGGGCGGCCCGACGCGGACGCGCGGCCGCAGGCGGCGCCCCGCCGCGTTTGACCCTCTGCGCGTCGGATGGCTAATCTCGCGCCCCCGCCGACTGGGGGTGCCATGCCTGCAGCGACCAGCTCCAAACGGATCGCCGTCACCGGAGCGGCCGGATTCTTCGGCAGCGCGCTCCTGCCCCGCCTGCTTGGTGGCCGCTACGAACGCATCCTTGCCCTCGACATTCGAGAGCCCAGCTTCCGCGACCACGGCATCACCTACCGCCGGATCGATCTGACCCACCCCACGGTGGACCAGACGCTGCTCGAACTCTTTCGCAGCTTCGAGATCGACACCGTGGTGCATACCGCCTTCCTCAGCGAACCGGCCCACCAATCGAGCTGGGCGCACGAACTCGAGGCCATCGGTACCCTGCAGGTCCTCAACGCCTGCGCCGAACACGGCGTCCGCAAGGTCGTCCTCCTCTCCAGCACCGTCGTCTACGGGCCCCACCCGGAAAACCCCAACTACCTCTGCGAGAGCCACCCCCTCCGCGGCCTGCCGGGCTCCCGGTACGTGCAAGATCGGGTGGAGGCCGAGCGGCAGCTGCAGCGCTTCAAGCGGGAGAATCCCCAGGTGATCTGTGCGTCGGCGCGCCTCGCCCCCGTCGTCGGCCCCACCGTCCGCAACTGGGTCACCCGCTACCTCTCCTTCCCCATGCCTCTGCGCCTCCTCGGCTACGACCCGCTGCTGCAGTGCCTCCACGAGACCGATGCGATCGACGCCCTGACGCTCCTGGTGGACCGCGACTGCGACGGGCCCTGGAACATCGTCGCCGACGGCGTGCTGCCCCTGTCGCGCGCGCTCGAAGCGTGCGGCCGACTCTCGCTGCCCGTTCCAGAACCAGTGGCCCGCGTCTACGTGGAGGCGCTGTGGACGGCGCAGCTGCTGAACCTCCCCCCCACCTTCCTCCGCTTCCTCCGCTACCTGTGCGTCGCAGATGGCACGCGGGCGCAGGAAGAGCTGGGCTTCACGCCCCGCTATGGGACGGTGGAGGCCCTCCACACCTTTGCCCAGGCACGCGGGCTCAACGCCGCTCGCGGGAGAAAGGCAGCGTGAGCGGCGTCCTCGGCAACGATCCCTTCCAGCGGGGAGCCGCCCCGCGCCCCGAGGACCAAGACGGGCCCGGGGGCGGCCCCGCTCCGTCCCGCCCGTCCGAAGCCGCCCCGGCGAAGACAGAGGCGGGTCGAGCCAAGAAGACCCAGGCCAAGAAGACCC
>CAYYHA010000282.1:0-1543 GCA_964471535.1 uncultured Myxococcia bacterium
ATCGTAGCCTGAGGCCTCCTTCTCGCTGGCGATCTCGATCCGCTCGTAGGCGGCCGGTTGGGAGAGGAGCGCCTGGGTGAGCGCGAAGTTCAGCGCGTGCCCGCTCTTGTGCGCCTCGAGGTGGCCGAGCACCGGCGCTCCCAGGAGCGCCAGGTCCCCCACCGCATCGAGCACCTTGTGCCGCACGAACTCGTCGGCGAAACGCAGGCCCTCCTCGTTGAGAATGGAGAACTCGTCGATGACGATGGCGTTCTCCAGGGAGCCGCCCAGCGCCAACCCCGCCGCCTGCATCCGCTCCACATCGGAGAGGAAGCCGAAGGTCCGCGCCCGTGCGATCTCCTTGTAGTAGGCGCGATCACTGAAGCGGAAGTGAAAGCGCTGGCGCTCGATGAGGGGATGGTCGAAGTCGATGACGCAGGTGACCTCGAAGGCCCGACTGGGCGAGAGGCGGGCCCATTTCTCGCCGTCCCGAACCGTCACGGGTCGCTTGATCCGGATGAACTCCTTGTACCGGGGCTGCGAGCGAATCCCTGCGCTCTGCACCAGGAAGACGAAGGGCGCCGCGCTGCCGTCCATGATGGGCACCTCGGGCCCATCGAGCTCCACCCGGACGTTGTCGACGCCGAGCCCCGAGAGGGCCGACAAGAGGTGCTCCACCGTCCCCACCCGCACGCACCCCCGTGGGGTCTCGCGGCCCAAGGTGGTGGCCAGGGCGGTGTCCACGACGTATTCGGCTCGCGCCGGAATCTCCACGTGGGGGCGAAGGTCGGTGCGAACGAAGACGATGCCAGCGCCGGGATCGGCGGGCTTGAGGGTCAGGGTCACCGGCGCCCCCGAGTGGAGGCCCACGCCCGAAGTGGTCACCGGGCGGCACAGGGTCCGTTGAGAGATCCGCAGCATGGGTCGGTCCGTTTCGTCGAGAGAGGCACAGCGCGCGTATCAGCGTGAATCGGCAGGGAGCGACGGAGGGCACGCGCGGCTCCGGCGCTCCAGTGGACCCACCAGGCGCCCGTGGGGGCGTGGCGGCGAGATCGGAGAGAGGCGGGTCGGTGGCAGCATCTTCCGGGACGGGTCGGTGCAGCGCGACCGCATCGGCTCGAAGCCCGACAGGCGGCGCCGCCTGGGGGCAAAGGGAGCGACGCAGGGCACGCGCCGGGGGCCAGCAAGGACGGTGCCACCCCTGGGCCGCCCGGCCTGCCCACCGTGGGGGCCTTCCCGTTCCCCGAAGGGTTTCGCTTGGTTACCGTAGCTTCCCAGGTCCTCGCCCTCGGCCCCGCCGCCCATCGCCAGCCGTCGTGCCAGGCAGCGCCGGGACCCCAAAACGCGACACCGATGTCACGGTGTCGCCACCATTGACGCGGCGCGTTCATAGCACAGACTGTCGGAGAAGCAATAGACTCCCGCGCCGAGGCCTCGATGATTCCCCTTCGCGACGACATTCCCAGCAGCCGAGTCCCGCTGCTCACCTACGCGCTCATCGCCGCCAATGTCCTGGTCTTCCTCTTCCAGCTCACCTACCCCGGCGGGGGCGTGGTGGTGGACC
>CAYYHA010000282.1:1553-4602 GCA_964471535.1 uncultured Myxococcia bacterium
CGCCGCCGACCCCGGTCCCAGAGGTCCTCACGGCCTTCACGAGCATGTTCATGCACGGCGGCTGGCTCCACATCGCCGGCAACATGCTCTTCCTGTGGATCTTCGGCGACAACGTCGAGGACCGCATGGGCAGGGGCGGCTTTCTCGCCTTCTACCTCCTCGCCGGCCTCTCGGCGGCGGTGGCCCAGGTGGTCGCCGAGCCCGACTCGGTGCTCCCCATGGTGGGGGCCTCGGGGGCGGTCGCCGGTGTGATGGGAGCCTATTTGGTCCTCTACCCCCGGGCGCGGGTGCTCACCCTGCTCCCCATCTTCTACTTCGTGCGCCTCGTCGAGATCCCCGCCTTCTTCTTCCTCGGGATTTGGATCCTCATGCAGCTCGTCAACGCGCCCCTGGGCGGCGGCACCGCCTGGTTCGCCCACATCGGGGGCTTCGCCTTCGGCGCCGCCGTCGCCCTCTTCTTCCTGCGGGGCAAGGCGCCGGTGGCGCGCCGCCGCAGCGACCCCTGGACCTGAGCGGGGCGTGCGCCGGGCCCCCGGCCGGCCGGGGCCGGGAATCCGGTGGCGTCAGAGCAGCGTGCCCTGTCCCCGAGGCGGACGCCCGAGGTGAACGTAGGCGGCGGCCGTGGCCACCCGCCCGCGGGGGGTGCGCTGCAGCAGGCCCTCCTGGATGAGGTAGGGCTCGTAGACCTCCTCGAGGGTGCCCGGAACCTCGCCCACCGCGGCCGCGATCGTCGAGAGCCCCACCGGTCCCCCGTCGAACTTGTCGATCACCGTCTCCAGGATCCGGCGATCCATCGCATCGAGGCCGAGGTGGTCCACGTCCAGACGGTCGAGGTAGCGCCCGGCGCAGGCCGCATCGACCCGCGGCTGTCCCTCCACCTCGGCGAAGTCGCGGACCCGCCGCAGGAGCCGGTTGGCGACCCGGGGCGTGCCCCGCGCCCGGGCGGCGATCGTCTCCGCGCCGCCTCGATCGATCGCGACCTGCAGGAGCCGCGCGCTGCGCTCCACGATGCGTGTCAGCTCCTCCCGGCCATAGAACTCCAGGCGCTCGACGATGCCGAAGCGGTCTCGCATCGGGCCGGTGAGCAGCCCCGTTCGCGTGGTCGCACCGATCAGCGTGAACGGCGCGAGATCGAGCTTCACCGTGCGCGCACCAGGGCCGTCGCCGAGCACCACGTCGAACTCGAAGTCCTCCATGGCGGTGTACAGGCTCTCCTCCACGACCCGGGGCAGCCGATGGATCTCGTCGATGAAGAGGAGATCTCCCTTGGCGAGGGCGGTGAGGATCCCCGCGAGATCCCCCTTTCGCTCGATCGCCGGGCCGGAGGTGATGTGGATGTCCACCCCCATCTCTCGGGCGACGATGTGTGCGAGCGAGGTCTTGCCCAACCCCGGCGGCCCCGAGAGCAACGTGTGGTCGAGCGCTCCGCCGCGTCGCCTCGCCGCCTCCACGTAGACCCGGAGCTTGTCCACCACCTGTCGCTGCCCCACGAAGTCGTCGAAGCTCCGCGGGCGCAGCGAGAGATCCAGATCGGCGTCGGCCTCCTCCGCCTCGGGGGCGAGCTGTCGCCTGTCCTGCATCACCGGCGGAACCTATCACAGGCCCAGGTGCCTGGCCCTGCGCGACGGGCGCAAGCCCCAGCTCCCGGCTCAGCCGCGCAGCCGGGCGATCGCCTCCTTCAAAAGTGCCGCCAGCTCCGCCTCGGGACGCTCGGCGATCGCCTCCCGCGCGGCGCGCCGGGCCGCGTCCTCCTTGAAGCCCAGGCCCACGAGCCCGGCCACCAGGTCCGCCTCGGTCGGGTGGCCACCGGCGGCGCCGACCTCCCCCTGTGCCAGGCGATCCTTCAGCTCGAGCACCAGCCGCTCCGCGGTCTTCTTGCCGATGCCGTGGGCACGGGCCAGCCGCCGCACGTCGCCCGCCCGCACCGCCTCGACCACCTCGCGGGCCGGCAGCGACGAGAGGATGGCCAGCGCCTTCTTGCAGCCGATGTTCGGCGTCTGGATGAGCTGACGGAAGACCATCTCTTCCTCGGGGTCGACGAAGCCGTAGAGTTCCAGGGCGTCGTCGCGCACGTGGGTGTGGATGCGCAGGGTCGTCTCGGCTCCCACCTTGGGCAGGGCCGCCAGCGTGGAAATGGAGGCGTGGACGAGGTATCCGACGCCGCCCACGTCGACGATCACCTCACTGGCCGTCTTCTCCGCCACCCGTCCGGTCAGCCGTCCGATCACCGGCGGGGAGCCTAGCAGCCACCTAGCCGGTCCGCCACGCCTCGTAGCTGCTGTCGTCGGGTGTGGCGACGCGCATCACCAGGGGGAAGCTGACCACGAAGCGGGCGCCGCCCTCGTAGCTCTCGTCCACCGAGATCTCACCGCCGACCAGGCCGATGGCCCTCCGGGCCAGGAAGAGGCCCAGGCCCACCGCCTCGCCGGGGGGACGCGTGGTGAAGAAGGGGTCGAAGACCCGATCCACCAGCGCCGAAGGCACGCCGGGGCCCTCGTCCTCGACGGCGATGCGGATGCGGTCGCCGTCCCGGGTGACGACCATGCGGATCGTGCCCTTTTCCCCCCCGGCCCAGCGGGCGTTCTCCACGAGCGGTGCGAGGGCGCGCTCGATGGCGCCGGGATCGGTGTGGACGTCGAGGCGGGGCGCGACCTCGACCTGCGCCTCGTCGCCGAAGCGGCCGCGCAGCATCGCCGCCAGATCGAACTCGTGGGGATTGGGGCGCAGCTCCAGCTCCCGCAGGCGGGAGACGATGTGGGTCACCCGGCCGAGGCCGTCGAGGATGTCCTGCACGATCTCGTCCCCCTCCTGCAGCTCCACGGGCCGGGGGCTCCCCTCGGGCCACGCCTTCGCGATGTCCTCGAGGTACTCGCGCAGCGTCCGCGCACAGCTCGTCGCAAAGGCGGCGGGGTTGTTCAACTCGTGGGCGAGGCCGGCGGCGAAGGTGGAGAGGGAGGCGGCGCGCCGTGCCTGGTCGAGGCGCTGGCTCTGCTCAGCGAGGCGGCGGTAGCTCGCCTGCAGGGCGGTATGGGCCTCACGGAGCGCCTCC
>CAYYHA010000283.1:0-4547 GCA_964471535.1 uncultured Myxococcia bacterium
ATTGGTGGCCACGCGCGGGTCGAGGGCGGGCGCGTGCGGCTCGATGCGCTCGTGGGTGCCCTCGATGGCACTCGGGTCGTCCGGGGAGGGGGCGAGGCGCCCCTCGAGGGGGCGGAAGCCCTCGGCCGGGAGGTCGCCGAAGAGATCCTTCGGCGCGGCGGGCGGGCGATCCTGGAGGAGGTCTACGCGGCCTCGGCCGAGGCGGAGGGCTAGGCGGTGGGTGCGGCGCGGCCGGGCACCGTCTACCTGGTGGGCGCCGGCCCCGGCGATCCCGGCCTGTGCACCGTTCGAGGCCGCGAGCTGCTCGAGACCGCCGACGTGGTGCTCTACGACGCGCTGGCGCCGAGCCGGCTCCTCGACGCCTGCGATCCCGCGGCGGAGCGGATCTACGTCGGCAAGAAGCGACTGGCGCCGGGGATGCGGCGCCGCACCCAGGCGGAGATCTGCGAGCTGATGATTGCGCGGGCGCGGGCGGGAAAGGCCGTGGTGCGGCTCAAAGGGGGCGACCCCTTCACCTTCGGGCGCGGCGGGGAGGAGGCGCTCGCACTGAAGGCCGCAGGGGTGCGCTTCGAGGTGGTCCCTGGGGTGACCGCGGGAATCGCGGCCCTCGCGTACGCGGGGATCCCGCTCACCCATCGCAGCTGCACGAGCGAGGCGGTGCTGGTCACCGGCCACGAGCACGTGGGGGATACGCGCGTCGATTGGGCGCGCATCGCGGGCGCCCGCACCGTCGTGCTCTACATGGGGGTCGCGCGCCTCCCCGAGATCACCGAACGCCTGCTCGCCGCGGGGCGCCCGGTCGACGAACCGGTGGCGGCGGTTCGGTGGGGAACCCGCCCCGACCAGACGGTGCTCGTCTCCACCCTCGGTGCCGTGGCCGAGGAGGCGCGCCGCGTGGGCCTCAAGCCCCCCGCGGTGGTGGTCTTCGGCGAGGTGGTGCGCCTGCGCGAGCAGCTTGCGTGGTACGAGGCACGGCCCCTCTTCGGCCGGGTGGTGGCGCTCACCCGCCCCGCGGGGAAGGAGGCGGCCTGGCGCGATCTCCTCGAGGAGCACGGTGCCTGTGTGGTGCCCGTGCCGGTGATCGCCATCGAGGCGCCGCCGAGCTTCGGCTCCCTCGACGAGGGCATTGCCCGCCTTCCCACCTACGACCTCCTGGTCTTCACCTCCGCCGAGGCCGTGCGGGTCTTCTTCGAGCGCTTGCGCGCCGCCGGGAAGGATGGCCGCGCGCTCGCCGGCGTGGAGGTGGCGGTGGTGGGCAAGACGACGGCGCGGGCCCTGGAGGCCCGGGGCATCGTGCCCGATCGGGTGCCCACCGAGCAGAGCGCCGAGGGGCTCCTCGCAGCGCTGGGGGGGCGTCTCGCCGGGCGCCGCGTGTTGATGCCCCGGGCCGAGGCGGGCCGGGAGACCTTTCCCTCGGGGGCCCGCGCGTTGGGCGCAGAGGTCGACGTGCCCGTCGCCTACCGCACCGTGGCGCGCCCCGAGGCGGCCGAGGCCCTCGCGGCGCGGCTCGCGTCCGCCCCGGTGGATGCGGTCGTCTTCACCAGTCCCAGTGCCGTGCGCGCCACTCTGGACGGCCTCGGCGACGATGCACGGCGCCGCCTCGGCGCGGCTCTGCTCGTGTGCATCGGTCCGACGACGGCGGCGGCCCTCGATGCCGTGGGCCTGCCCGGCGTGGTGGCCCCCGAGCCCTCGCCGCAGGGCATCCTCGCGGTGCTGCTCGATCGCCTGGCCGCGGAACCAGGGGAACCGTGAGCGGCCCGCGGGCGGCGCGTTCTCTACTCGCGGTGGAAGACGAGAGTGGTCTCGCCGATCTCGATGCGGTCGCCGTCCTCGAGGACGTGGCGGGTGACTGGATCTCCGTTCACCCGGGTGCCGTTGGTCGATCCCAGGTCGTGGAGGACGAAGCGGCCCTGGTGGTGAACGATGGAGGCATGGTGCCGCGAGGCACCGTCGTCGTCGATGGGCAGGTCGACCACGCCTTCGCTGCGTCCGAGGATCACCATGGGCTTGGCGATCATCAGCGTGTTCTCCTCCGCCGCGGCACCCTCGATCTCGAGCCACGGCCGGGGCCCGGGCCCGAGCGGCGTGGCGCGGGTCGGCCCGGGCTCGGCGGGCCGCGCCGTTCCGTCGGCGTCCACGCGGATCTGCATGGTGGAATCAAAGAGACCGGCCTTCGACTTCTTGGGGCCCATCGCTTCGGAGTCTAGCACGCACGGGCGGCGCGGCGCCCTCCGCACCAGTCCGCGTGCTGCGCGGCTCAAAAGAGGTGTTCGACGGCCAAGCGGTCGGAGCGGCGGTCGCGGATGCGAACGCCCACGAGCTTGGCCTGCACCCCGCGGACGGGCCCGCCGCGGCGCCGGCGCAGGGTGAAGACCTTCCGCGGCCGGAAGAGGAGTTCGATGCGGGCGTTTCCGGTCGAGAGCATGCGCTCCAGGTCGCGGCGACCCATGCCCTCGGGCAGCCGGATGCGGAAGGGCAGGAGGGCGACGCGCGGGTTGCCCCGGGCATCGGTGCCCTTCGGGCGCCGGGCCGCCAGGCCGTAGCCCCCCGCACCGAAGAAGGGCGTCAGCACCATCTGCAGGCGACCGCCCCGAAGCTCGCGGACGACACGAAAGAGGCGGCCGTGCGCGTCGGGCAGGCGCACGCGCAGGAGCTTCCCCGTCAGTTCTGACCGGATGCGTCGCGCGTTCGCCTCGCAGGGGGCGCGCTCGAAGGGATCGGTGCACTCTCCGACGTAGCTCTCGAGGAAGCTGCGCAGGCTCTTCAAGGCGTGGGCGCGGGCCGCGAGCGCCTCGAAGGTGGGTTCGGCGCCGGCGGGCAGCGGTAGGAGGAGGACGAGGAAGAGGAGCAAGGGCCGGGCGTGGCGGCCATGGGGGAGATCACCGAGCATGGAAGCGATTGTCGGGGAGGGCCGCCCCGCGCCTCAAGCGGGGCGGGTCCGCGCTCGGGCGTGTCGCTTTTTTGACTACATCCCCCTACCCGATACGGTGGGTGCATGTCGGAACGACGCAAAGCACGCCGCCTCGACAAGGTCTTCCCCGTCTTCGTCTCCGGGGACGGGGGCATCGCCTTCGGCATCGCACGGAACATCTCCGAGGGCGGGCTCTACGTGGAGACCCACGCGCCGGAGCCCCTCGGTGCGAAGGTCCGGGTGACCTTCGCCTTCCCCGGTTCCAACGCCGAGATCAGCGCCGAGGCGGAGGTCCGCTACACCTCGACCCTCAACTACGGCGAGCGCGATGGGCGCGTGCGCGCGGTCCGGGGCATGGGCCTGAAGTTCCTCCGCTTCTTCCCCCGGGAGCAGAACGAGGTCCTCCAAGGGGACCCGGAAGCGCTCCACTGAGCCTGCGCCCGGGCCGAGGGGACGCGCTGCCCACCTGCCGGTCGCCCACGGGCAAGGTGCCTTGTCCGCCCGATCGCCCTGTGGTATCTCGCGCCCCCAGTCGTGCCGACATAGCTCAGTTGGTAGAGCAGCTGATTCGTAATCAGCAGGTCCGCGGTTCGAGTCCGCGTGTCGGCTCTCCCCCGCCGGGAAGCTCCAGTGCACGGGCAGGCCGGTTCGCCGGGTCGTTTCGCTGCACGGCCAGACGCCCCCGCGGTGTCGTCCCAGCGCCTCTGGCAGGGCGCGCGCGGCGGCGCGTGCCGGGGCTGCCGCCGCGCTCCGGCAACCAACGACGAGGGCCCCGCGGCGGCACGCCGGGGGCCCTCGCACCTGCAGCGGAAACGTCGCTACTGAACGATGAAATCGTGACCCCGAACGGTCTTCCGCCCGTTCTCCTTGGCGCGCTTCGCCGCCTGCTCGATGAGCCAGTGGACGTAGGCGTTGAGTGCGTCCAGTGCATCGCCGCCCACGTTGACGTCGTACTCCTTCAAAGCGGCCTTCGCCTTGCTCCCGACCAGCAGCATCTCCTTCTCGGCCATTTCGGTACTCCTTTGTAGGATGAAAGTCCGCCGCGGAGCCTAGGCCAGATCGCGACGCCGGCCAAGAGACCCTGTGCCCTGCGCCGCGCCAGGACCCCCTCCGTGCGGGGCCGGGCGGGCCCCTAGAAACCAAAGCCTGCGCCAAAGCTGGCGCCGAACCACAGGTTCATGGGACGCCCGTTCATCAGGCCCCACTCCTCGGTGTTCAGCTCCCCGAAGGCGAACAGTTCCATCCCGGCCGCGCGGAAGAGGGTGAGGTCCACACCGAAGACCATGCGCCAGGCCCAGGTGGGAAGGAAGGTGAGGCCGGCACCCAGGTAGGCTGCGAGCCCCCCCGGAGGCGTGAAGCGCAGCCGTGCGTCCAGATAGAGGTGGAGCCCGTCCACGGCCGCCGTGGGAAGTCGCACCGCGGGCACGCCGCCGGGGAGGAAGGAGAAAGCGACGCGGGTCTCGAGGGGCTCGCTGTACCAGAGCAGGGACAGGCCCAGCCAGCCCCCCGACGGCTGCGCCTCGAGCTGCCCCGCAATCGCGCCTTGGCGGTGTTCCCGGTCCTCCCACCGGGCCGCGTCCTGGGGTGGCTGCGGGGGCGCCGGCTCGGGGGGCGGTAGGGCCGGCGGGGTGGCCCG
>CAYYHA010000284.1:0-4544 GCA_964471535.1 uncultured Myxococcia bacterium
CCCGCGCCGCCGGATCCGCCGCCCCCCTATTTCGCGCGCGTCTTCCCCGCCGAGGCGCACGCCGGCGAGACGGTGCGCACCACCGTCGTCGTGGTGGGGACCGGCCCGGGTGGTGCGGTGATGGCCACCCGTCTCGCCGAACGGGGCCTCGACGTGGTGCTCCTCGAGGAGGGCCGCTACCACCGGCGCGAAAGCTTCAACCGCCGCCCCTTCGAGATGATGCTCCGGATGTACCGGGAGATCGGGCTCACCGTGGCGCTGGGTATTCCCGGGATCCCGTTGCCGCTGGGGAAGACGGTGGGGGGCACCAGCACCATCAACTCGGGGACCTGCTTCCGGGTGCCCAGACGGGTGCTCGCCCACTGGCGCGAGGCCCACGGCCTCGAGGCCTTCACCGAAGAGGCGCTGGCCCCCCACTACGCGGAGAGCGAAGCCTTCCTGAAGGTGCAGCCGGTCCCGAGAGAGGTGTGGGGGAAGGTGCCCGAGATCATCCGCCGCGGCGCCGAGAAGCTCGGGTGGTCCCACGGGCCGCTGATGCGCAACGCCGACCACTGCCGCGGCTCGGGGGTGTGCTGCTTCGGCTGCCCCACCGACGCCAAGCGCTCCATGAACCTCTCCTACGTCCCCCGGGCGCTCGAGGCGGGCGCCCGCCTGTACACCGGCGCCCGGGTCGAGGAGATCCTCCATTGGGGCGGCAGGGCGCGCGGCGTGGTGGCAGCCACCGAGCGCGGCCCGCTGACGGTGCACGCCGAGGCCGTCGTCGTCGCCTGCGGCGCCATCTACACCCCGCTGCTCCTCATGAAGAACCGCATCCCCGATCGCAGCGGGCAGCTGGGAAAGAACCTTTGCATCCACCCGGCGACGAAGGTGGCGGCCCTCTTCGACGAGGAGGTACGGGGCTGGGAGGGCGTACCCCAGGGCTACTGTGTCGACGAGTTCAAGGCCGAGGGCATCGTCTTCGAGGGCGCGAGCGTGCCCCCCGAGTACGGCGCCATCGGCATCCCGCAGGTGGGTCGCCGCTTCACCGAGCTGATGGAGCACTACGACCGCATCGCCTTCTTCGGCTTCCTCGTCGAGGACGAGCGGACGGGGAGCGTCCGGCCAGGCTTCGGCGGCTCGCCCGCCATCCGCTACGACGTGGGTCCCGCCGAACTCGCAAAGCTCAAGCGCGCCTCCTACCTGCTCTCGCAGCTCTTCTTCGAAGCGGGCGCGCAGCGCGTCCTGCCACCGGTCACCGGTGTGGAGGAGCTCTCCGATCCGAAGGAACTCGAGCGCCTCCTCGACCCGAAGATCGGCGCCAAGGACTTCGAACTGGCCGCCTTCCACCCTCTGGGGACCTGCCGCCTGGGGGTGCGACCCGAGGCTGGCGTACTCACCCCCACCTTCGAGACCTGGGGGCTCGAGAACCTCTTCGTGGCCGACGGCTCGGTCTTCCCCTCGAGTCTGGGCGTGAACCCGCAGATGACCATCATGGCCTTCGCCTCGATGGCCGCGGAGGCGGTGGCGGCACGCATCGAGGGAACCGAAGCGGTCTAGGGTAGGGATGGGCCCGGGCGCGTTCGCACTGCGTCCGGCGCGGCGCGGCCCTGCTGTCCCCCGTGCCGGGCCTCGGGGGGCCGCGGTCCGGCCGCCTCCCCGGCCGCGGCGCCCCCCTGCTAGGGTGCGGGTCCATGGCCGCCCTGCCGAGCACCTTCGAGTACGCCCCTCGCGCCAGCGAGCGCGCCATCGAGCGCGTCTACGACGCCATCGCTCCCGCACTGGGGGGTGACCACGTCAGCCGGGACCCCGACCTCCTCCTCGCCTACGCCAGCGACGAGAGCGGGGCCGGCGCCTTCCCGGGCCAGCTCCTGGCCCGCCCGGCGACGACCGCCGAGGTGGCCCGGGTGCTGGAGGTGTGCGCCTGGGAGAACGTGCCCGTGGTCCCCCGCGGCGGCGGCACTGGACGGGCTGGCGGCGCGCTCGCCGTCCAGGGTGGCGTGGTGCTCTCCCTCGAGCGGATGAATCGGATCCTCGATCTCTCGCCCGCCTCGCTTACCGCCACCGCCCAGCCCGGTGTGGTCACGGGCGCCCTGATGGAGGCGGTGGAGGAGACGGGCCTCTTCTATCCCCCGGATCCCAACTCGCTCGAGTCCTGCCACCTCGGGGGCAACGTCGCCACGAACGCCGCCGGCCCTCGCGCGGTCAAGTACGGGGTCACCGGCGACTACGTGCGCTCCCTCGAGGTGGTCCTCGCCGGCGGCCGCATCCTCCGCACCGGCGCCGGGCGCACGCTGAAGCACGCGGCAGGCTACCGCCTCGGCGCCCTCATCGTGGGGAGCGAGGGCACCTTGGGGGTGGTCACCGAGATCACGGTGCGCCTGCGGCCGGCGCCCACGCGGGTGGAGACCGCCCTCCTCTTCTTTCCCTCCCTCGCAGCGGCGAGTCGCGCGGTGGTGGAGATCCTCCGGCGGGGGCACCAACCGCGCACGCTGGAGATGATGGACCCGGCCGCGATCGAGGCGGTGCGCCCCCGGGCGCCGTTCCGCTTCCCGCCGGGAGAGCAGACCGCACTCATCCTGGAGCTGGATGGGCAGGGGCCCGAGGTCTTCGAGGCGCTCGAGGCGATCGCCGAACTCGCAGCGGGGCAGTTGGGCGCCACCGAAGTGCTCGTCGCGCAGTCGGAGGCGGAGCGCCGTGACCTGTGGGCGAGCCGGCGCATCATGAGCCCGGCGCTTCGCGAACGCTACGGAAAGAAGTATGCCGAGGACGTGGCAGTCCCCCTCGACGAGGTGCCCGGCATGATCGAGCGCGTCCACGAAATCGCGGCCGCCGAAGGCCTGCACGCGGCGATCTACGGGCACGCCGGGGACGGGAACCTCCACGTCAACCTCCTCTTCCAGAGCGACGAGGCCTGGCCGGCGGTACGCCGCGCCGCCGAGACGATCTACCGGGAGGCGGTGGCCCGTGGGGGCACCATCACCGGCGAGCACGGGGTGGGGCTGCTGAAGCGGCAGGTCTTGCCCCTCGAGCAGCCCCCGGAACGGATCGCGCTGCAGCGGCAGCTCAAGAAGCTCTTCGACCCAGGCGAGATCCTCAACCCAGGTAAGATCTTTCCCCCCGCGTGAGGGCGGCGCTCCCGGATGCAGCGCCGCGCGCCCGCCCGCAAGCCACCCCGCACCGATGCCTGCCGCCCGCCGGGCCGCACCCCGGCCCTAGGCTGCGTCGTCGTCGACCGCCTCGCCCTCGACGGCGCCGCCAGCGGTCTCACCCGTCGAGACCGGCTCGAGGATGTGGCCCATGCGCGCCGCCTTCGTCTCCAGGTAGCGCCGGGCCTGCGGCGAGCGGGGCGTGACGAGGGGCTCGCGGCGTGCGACCGCCGTGCCCGCCTGGGTGAGCCCCGTCACCTTGGCGGGGTTGTTCGTCAGGAGCACCACCGAATCCACGCCAAGGTGATCGAGGAGCGCCGCCGCAGCCTCGTAGCGCCGCAAGTCGTCGGGCAGGCCCAGGCGACGGTTGGCATCCACCGTGTCGAGACCCTCCTCCTCCTGCAGCGCGTACGCCTTCAGCTTGGCGACCAACCCGATGCCGCGCCCCTCCTGGCGCAGGTAGACCAACACGCCGCGGCCGCGCTCGGCGATGCGTGCGAGTGCCGCATTGAGCTGTCCCCGGCAGTCACACTTCAAGGAGCCGAGCACTTCGCCGGTGAAGCACTCCGAATGCACTCGGACGGTCAGCTCCGAGGCCCCTTGCACCTCGCCGAGGACGAGCGCGAGGTGGGTGGTCTGTGGCTCGGAGCGGTGACGGAAGGCCAGGCACCGAAAGCGTCCGTGTTCGGTGGGCAGTGGGGTCTGCGCAAGGATCTCCAGGTCGCGGTCCATGTGCGGGCGGTGCGTCGTCATCGAAGCGGCTAGTTGTAGAGCGTCTGACAGAGGGCTTCGGGCTCGAGGGGCCGGCGGGCGGCGAAGCCTCCCTCGTGGGGGTGGTACCACCGCACGGCATCCTCTCCGAACTGCCAGCACAGGAAGACGGGCTCACCGTCCACCACACCGTGGAAGTCGACGAGACCCTGTTCCAGATCCTTGACCAGGCAGCCGCAGGCGTTGATGCCGGTCACGATGCGCTGCACCTCGGAGACCATCTGCACCATCCGAACCAGGGTCGGACGAAGGCGTGCCGGACAGGGGCTCTCGAGCGGATGGGCCGGGTCGACCTGAACGCCGGCGCGGGCGAGCTCGCGCAGGTGGGCCTCCACATGGGCCCGCAGGCGAGCGAGACGCTCGAACTGAAAGGTGAGGAAGGGTACGAGCGCCGTGGCCTCGTCCGGCGTGAAGATCCGGTGCGCATCCATTGCACCAGATTGTTCGCACCCGCCTGCCCCTTTTTCAAGGCATCGGTGCGCGGAGCAGGCAGCGTGCGGGGCCAACAGGCGCGGCGATGGGCGACGAGGCAGGGAACCGTGCGCGCTGCGACGGGCGCACGGGCGCCGGCGCGCGGGGTGGGGGACGGCACGCGGGAGGCCGGCCAAAGCCAGGTCGGGCGGCGCCAGGCCCGCTCCTCGGCCCAGG
>CAYYHA010000285.1:0-4525 GCA_964471535.1 uncultured Myxococcia bacterium
CGCCGCCGCTCGGCGGGGTCGCTCTCCCCTGCAAACTGCCGCTCGAGCACCTCGGTGAGACGGTCGAGATCGCCCGTCTCCTCGAGGAGCCGCCCGAGCCCTTCGGTAGCTGCGCGGTGGGTAGGATCGCGGTCGAGGATGAGCCGGTAGACCTCGATCGCACCCTCCGGATCCCCGAGCACCTGTTCGTGCAACTCGCCGAGTCGCGCCAAGAGCGACAAGCGCCGCTCCGGGTCGGAGGTACGGTCTGCGGCGATTGCGAGGCCGCGTGCCAGGAGGTCGGGACGCTCGGCCGCCTTCGAGTGCCGCTCGAGTGCACTCAAGAGCTTCTTTCGATCCGGGTCGATGGCGATGGCACGCAAGAGGGCATCGGCCGCAGCAAGCGGATCCTTCCTCAAGGTGGCATGCACCTCGCCGAGGCGCTCGAGGAGCCTGCGCCTCTCGTCAGCGGGCAGGGGTCCCAGAAGCTGCACCTCGAGCACCCGCGTGACCGCGTCCCAGTCCTCCAGCGCTCGGTAGAGCGGTTCGAGGTTCTTTGCCGCCTCTACGTTCCCCGTATCCAGGTCCAGGACCGCCTCGAGGTGCTCGGTGGCTCGGTCCGTGTCCTCGAGGCGCTCGATGCAGAGGCGGGCGATCTCGAGGCGCAGCCGTACCTGCTCCTCCCCCTCGCCGACAGCCGCCAGGTGGCGCTCCAGGACCCGGATCGCGTCCATCCAGGCGCCCGAGGCGCGCAGGGCCGCACTGAGCGCGGCCGCCGCCTCGGCATGCGCGGGGTCATGTTCGAGCACACGCCGCCACGCCCTCGCAGCGCCCTCGCGGTCTCCCTTGTGTACGTCCAAGATCCGCGCGAGGCGCGTTGCGATGGCGGCGGAAGCAGCCCGATCCCGCACGACACTCGACAGATGGTCGAGCGCCGCGGCGAGGTCCGTCCAGTTCTCCGACTGCGCGTACCACGCCTCGAGGAAGTCGAGGGCGGGACGATTCGATGCGTCGAGAAGGAAGACCCGCTCGATGTTCTCGAGCACCTTCCGCGCCTCGACATCGAAGAGGGCATGGAGCTGGGCGATGGAAAGGTAGCGCCGTGCCGCCTCCTTCTTGTTGCGCGTATCCACCGCCTCGGCCCGCAGCGCCCGGGCTCGCTTCTTCCAGGTCTGGGGAAGCGCATCGAGGGCCGAGAGAGCCTCCTCCACCCCCTCCGATGCGCCACCGCTCCGAGCCGCCTCGAGGAGCCGGCGCGCCCGCTCGCGCTCCCACGGCTCCTCGGCAAGAGCGAGCCCGAGCACCCGGAAGGCCTCGGCGAGTTCCGTTGTGTCCTCCCGCGCTTTGGCCTCCTCCTCGAGCAAGTCGGCAGCCTCGTGGATCCGCCCCGCCGCTCGGGCCAGCGAGCGCGCTTCGGTGAGACACGCCACCTCCCCCGAGGCGCGGTAGGCGGCCCGGTAGGCGTCCAGGGCCTCATCCGTCCGCCCTTGTCGCGCTTCGTACTCGGCAATGCGCCGCCACCAGCGGCCGAGGTCCTCCGCGCGTCCGCCTTCCACGACGGTCCGCGCCAGGCGCGCCGCCTCGGCCCACGCCTCCTCAGCCTCCAGAATCTGCCGCAGCGCCTCGACGGCCTGCATCGCGCCCGGCTGCCGGCGGATCACCCGCTTCAACAGCGCCTTTGCCCGCTCGGGCGCAGCCAGGCGGGTCGCCAGAAGCTCGGCGAGCTGCACCTCGAGATCCACCGCCTCGTCGGTGTCCCGCAGAACGGAGAGGCGCTCCTCCAGCAGATGCGCGAGTTCGTCCCAGTGGCCGGCCTCGGCATAGGCCGCAGCGAGCGCCTCGTACGCCTCGCGGTGGGCGGGGAAGGCCTCGAGCCGGCGGCGGTAGGCGAGAATTCGTTCTTCCATCGAAATCTTCGTGCGCGGCCTTCTGCGCTCCTACCGCCTCTCGTCAGAAGGTGTAGGCAAGGAAGCCGTAGGGCGCGAGTCCCAGGGCGCCGCTGCTGAGCCCATAGAAGAGATCGAGGTCGATCCCCACCGAGAAGTGACGCATCCGCGTGTGGTACCGGAGCCCCAGTCCACCGGAGACGGCTGGGCCCATCCGCTCCAGGTAGGAGGAGGGCTCGGACGCGAGGAGGCCGCCGCCCACGTACGCGTTCAGGTAGAGGCGATCGATGCCTTGGGCGTCACCAAAGTGCGCGTAGGCAACCCGCAGGCGGCCTCCCACCTGCACCGCAGTGAAGTCCCCGCGCGGATCGGTGGGTGCTCCGAGGCCTTGGTAGTCGGGGGGCGCATCGAGCTGCGCGCCGCTGCCATAGAGTTCGAGCTGCAGCAGCTCGGAGACGTCGTAACCCACGGCCACGCCCATCGTCAGACCGGGCACGACTGGCCCGCCGCCCGCCGTCCACGTGGGTGCGCGCAGGAGGACGGTGCCTCCGAAGGTGCCGGCCACATAGAGCCCGCGTTCCACCTCGGCGAAGCCGCGCCGGGGCGCCTTCTCTGCGGCAGATTCGGCCGCCCGCGCCTGTGCCGACGCAGCGAGCGCGGGCCCGTAGAGCGACGCCAAGAGCGCGCCCAGGGCAAGAATCCGGGGTCCTCTCACGGCCTCGAACGATACCCCAGCTTCGTGCCAGGCTCCAGCAACGGGCACCCGGTGCCAGCAGCAAGCCCACCGGCCGGTCGCTGCGGCGGGAGGGGACGAGCACCGCCGGTTGCGTGGGCCCGTCGCGTGATGCGCCCGGGTGCGGGGGCGTCCCGGGCCGCTTCGCTTGGCGGGCCCGAAACGACGGCACTGCGGTCAGGATGAGACCGAAGCTTGGGCGCGACCCTGCCCGCGGGCCGCCTGGCGCCTACCCGGCCTGCTTGAAGACGAAGGGGTAGGTGACGATGACGATGCCGCCGCCCTTGGGCTTGGGGAACTGCCAGGTCTTGATCCGGCTGATCAGGCAGCTTTCCACCGCCTGGTTGTTCATCGTGGTCGCCTGAACCTTCGCCGTGGTCACCTTCCCGGTGGCGGCGATGACGAACTTGGCAGTGATCTTTCCATACAGGCCCGGTTTGCGCTGCAACTCGCGCTCGTAGCAGTAGCGGATCTGCGCGTGGTGCGAGCGGATGACCCGGCGGATGAGCTCCTTGTCGAGCGAGCCCATGACCACGGGGGTGCCGCTGGAGATCTGGATATCCGTGTCCGACTTCTTGCCCAGGCCCCCGACCCCGGTGCCGTAGCCGCCGAGGCCGCCGCCCCGTCCCTTGGTGCCGATACCTCCGACCCCGATGGTCGTCTCCGAGAGGCCGCCGCCCCCGGTGCCGGTGCCCTTCAGGCCAAGCCCACCGAAGCCATGGGCATCCCCCACCTTCGAACCCGTCAGGCCACCGAGGGCGCCCTTGAGGTCCCCGCCGAGTCCGCCCTTGCCGAAGATCGTCGACAGACCGGCGCTGCCTCCTTCCTTCAGCATCTTGAACACGCCGGTGTTGGCGAGGAGTTCCTTGTCGTTGATGTCGATGGCCTTCGGGGCCGAGCGCGCGTCGGCCTCCTTGGCATTGCGCCGGCCCATCTTGCCCTCCTCGCCCTTGTGTCGCTCCGCGGCCTCCCCGGGATCCTTGTTCAGGTCGGCGAGCAACTTCTCGAGGCGCTCGTTCTTCACCGGCTCGGGCGGCTTGAGAATGAACTTGGCGAAGCGGTTGGGCTGCTTGAAGAGGTCGTCGGCCAAGAGGTCGGTGTCGTAGGGGTAGTTCTCGGCGGTGATGAAGAGGCCGACGTGGAGGAAGAGGAGGAGCAGGAAGAGGTTGAGGAACTGGTAGTCGACGTTCTCTAGGAAGGGTACGACGACCTTCCGCGGCGGCGGCACGAAGCGCAGCACCATGGTGACGCCGCCGCCGAAGGTGATGTAGAGCCGGGCATCGGGCGGCAGCGCGAGCACGTACGCTCCGTCGATGTGCGGATCGGGCGCCGCCTTCTTCGCGCGCAGCAGCTCGGCGACGGTGTAGGTCTCGCCGCCCAAGCGGACGAGCCCGTCCATCTTCGGCGTGACGGCCAGGAGGAAGTCGGAGCCGTCGTACCGGAGGATGGGGAACTCCTCGACTGGGAAGTCGTCGGCAGCGAGGAAGAAGTCGGCCTTCTTCGACTCCCCCACCACCAGCTGCCTGTCCCTGGCGTTGAAGTGGTGGACCCCGAGGACGATCTGTCCCCACAGGAAGCGGATCTCCGCCGCGCGGTGGTCGGCCTCCGGGACCCGCCCTGTCGCCTCTATGAAGGCACGCAGATCGAAGGGGGCGGCCGCAGCCCCCGCCGGAGGGCCGCCTGCGGGCGACGAGGCTGCCTCCGACGGCTCCGCGGCTTCCGGCAAGGCCCCTTCCGAGGCGGGGCTCTGGCCGGCCGACCGGCCGAAGGCCCCACCCGAAGGCGCATCAGCGCCCTCCGGCGTCTGCCCTTCGGACGTGGGCCCCGCCTCAGAGGAGGGCACCTCGGACGGCGGCGCGGCCGCAGCGAGGGCGCCCTCCTGGACGCCGGTCGTGCCCGCAGCGGGGCTTGCCGGAGGCTCGAGGGG
>CAYYHA010000286.1:0-4523 GCA_964471535.1 uncultured Myxococcia bacterium
AGTTCGAACACGGTCCGGGAGGCGCCGGCGAGGAGGGCCAGGATGCGTCCGGTTCGTTCCTCGTGGTGTTCCCGGATCCGGTCGATCCGCTCGGCCGGATTCCGGAAGGGGCGCCCGTGGCCCGGCAGGATCGTCTCGACCCGGAGCCTCTCGAGCCGCGTCAGCGAGTCGAGGTAGTCGCCCAGGCCGCTCTCGCGCCCCCTCCGCGCCGGCATCGGTCACGAAGGGGACGAAGCCGGCCGCCGGCGGCGCTGCCTCATCCGGGGCAGCCTCCTCCGACCCGGACGACCCCGAGTCCTCCTGCGCGCGAACCGGTGACGCGGCGAGGAAGAGCCCGCAGGCGAAGAGCGCCGCGCCCATGCGCAGGGACGGCCCGGTGGGCAGGGTCTCCCCGAGGGGCAAGCGGTGCCGAATGGAGGTGCTGCGGAGCATGGCTCGGTCCCAGGCGCTGGCCGCCGATTATAGGGGGGGCGGGGCCAAGGCGCGAGTCTCCGACGAGGGGCTCGGACGTAGATTCATGGCGGGGCTCGCAATAGGATTCGGGCACCGATGGAACGGCTGCGAAGAGGGCGGGGCGGCGTGGTCGCTGCCGGCGACGCGCGCACGGCGGAGGTCGGTGCGCGCATCCTCGGCGAGGGCGGCAACGCGGTGGACGCCGCCGTCGCCGCGGTCCTCGCCGCCTTCGTCGCCGAGCCGGCGCTGACCGGCGCCTTCGGAGGCGGCTTCGCCACCGTCAGCCGGGGCGAGAGGGCGGAGAGCTGGGACTTCTTCGCCCAGAGGCCAGGCCGAGGCCTGGCGGAGGGCGCGGAGGCCGGCCAGGACTTTCGCGCCTTGGAGGTGGACTTCGGCGCCGCCACACAGGTCTTCCACATCGGTCGAGGCTCGGTGGCGGTGCCCCTCCTCTTACCGGGGCTCCTCGCCCTCCACGAGCGCCACGGCGCCCTCCCCTGGGCCGCGCTCGTCGCACCCGCGGCGGAGCTCGCGCGCACCGGGGTCCCCCTCTCCACGCAGGCCGCCGAGATCATCCACACCCTCTCGCCCATCCTGCGGCACAGCCCCGAGGCGGAGGCGATCTTCGCTCCAGACGGACGCCTCCTCGAAGCTGGGGATCTCTTCCGTGCCCCGGGCCTCGCCGATCTCCTGGAAGGCTTGGCCGATGGCACCCGCTCCCCAGAGCCGCATGCGCTCCTCGAAGCCTTTGCGCCCCCGGCGGGGCGCTTCACCGAAGCCGACCTCGAATCCGCCGACCCCACCTGTCGCCCCAGCATCGAGGTCCGCCTGGGCGACTTCGAGATCCACCTCGCCCCACCGCCCTCGGCGGGGGGACTGCTCGTCGGCTTTGCACTGCGTCTGCTCGAAGTGGTGCCCGCGTCGGTGTGGAAGGAGGAGGGTCCGACCTGCCGGCACCTCGTCTCCGCCATGGCCGTCACCGCCGCTGCCCGCGCCGAACTCGTCGACCCCGCCTTCGAGCGCTGGGAGGGGCTCGACGACCTTGCCGCCCGTCTCCTCTCCGACGCGTACCTCGACGGGTGGTGGGAGCCGATGCTGCGCGCCGCCGTGGACGGGCTGCCCGAGCGCCTGCGGCCCGAGCGCGAGCCGGGCAGCACCACCCACGTGAGCGTGGTCGACGCGGCGGGCCTCGGCTGCGGCATCACCTCCTCCAACGGCGAGGGCTGCGGCTACGTCGTGCCCGGTACCGAGGCGCTGGCCAACAACTTCCTCGGGGAGGAGGATATCCACCCCTACGGCTTCCATCGCGACCCCCCGGGTCGCCACCTCATGTCCATGATGGCGCCCACCAGTGTCACTCGCGACGGGCGGGTCGAGCTGGTGCTTGGCAGCGGCGGCAGCAACCGGATCCGCACCGCGCTCCTGCAGGTGCTCGTGCACCGCCTCCTTGGCGGGCGTCCCCTCCACGCGGCGGTGAACGGGCCGCGGCTCCACTTGGAGGGAGACCGGCTCTACCTGGAGCGCGAGGGCGCAGTGGGGCGGCTCGCCACCTCCACGCTGGAAGCGCTGGCGCGCCTCGTCCCCCGGGTCGTCGTCTTCGACCGGCCGAACTTCTTCTTCGGAGGCGTCCACGCGGCCGCGCGCGGTGAGGCGGCGGGAGATCTCCGGCGTGGAGGTTCGGTCGCTCGTGCCTGATCCGGGGGGCGAGTCCCGGCGTGCACGCTACCTTCGCCGGGCGCGCCGCGTGGCGGTGGGGATCCTCCTCGTCTTCGTAGGTCTCGCGGCCGCCCTGCTCATCGTGCTGCGCCTCTACCTCACCGAGGCTCGGACGCGCACCCTCGTCGAGCGCCTGGCGAGCGAGGTCCTCACCGGCCAGGTACGGCTCTCGGCCTTCGTCTGGGAGCGCTTTCCCGAAGCCTTCGAGCTCCGGGGACTCGAGCTTCACGCCCCCACCGGCGAGGAGGTACTTGCGGTGGAGCGGGTCCGGGTCGACCTCGATCTTCGGGCGCTCCTGATCCAACAGGTGCGGCTCCGGCGGCTCGAGGCGGAGGGTGTGGACCTCTGCCTCTCCCCCAGCCCCGGCCGCAGCGAGGGCTTCGCCCTCGTCGACGCCCTCCGTCCCGCCGCCGCGCCGGGCTCCGCCGACGAGGCAGGCGGTTCTCCCTGGTCGGTGGTGCTCGAGTCGGTCGCCCTCTCTCGGGTGCACCTCCGCCTCACCACGGAAGCGCTGCGCCTGGAAATTCAGGACGGTGCCCTCGAGGGGGGCCGTCTCGACCTCGCCCTGCCCGCGGTGGAGAGCGAGGTCGAGGCGGTGCGCACCGGGGCCCTCACGCTGGCCTCGGGGACGCACCGGATCACCTTGAGCGAGGCCTCGGTGGCGGGGGCCCGGTACCAGCGCACCGGCGATCCCAAGGAAGCCGTGTTCGAGTTCCGGGCACAGGCCCGGACCGGCGCTTCGGAGCTGCGCTTCGAGGGGCGCCTCGGCGGGCTAGACGAACGCGTCGAGATGGAGGCCAGCGGCCGCGCCCGGGCCGAGCTCGACCTCGCCGATCCCGCCCTCCACGGGCTGCTCTCCTCCACCGCCGTTTCGGAGGCAAAGCCACGCGGCCACCTCTCGGTCGAGGCAGAAATCGAGGGACCGCTCCGCGCGCCGCGGCTGCGGGTGTCGGGGCAGGGCGAGAAGCTCTCCGCCTGGGGCATCGACCTGGACGATCTCATGTGGCGCGCCGAATCCGATGGGCGCACCGTCACGTTGGAGCAGGCCACGGTGCGCATCGCACCGGGTCGTGTGCAAGCGAGCGGACGCCTCGCCCTCGAGGCGACCGCGGCGTACCAGCTGAAGCTCTCGATGCGAGACCTGCCGCTGCGTCGAATCGTCGCGCGCTTCACCGATCTTCCCCTGCCCCGATCCGTCCGGGGTCGCATCGAGGTGCAGGGAACGGGCTTCGAGGATCCCCAGGCCCGCGTCGCCTGGTCGCTCCGGCTGCGGGACCTACCGCGCCCGGTGCCGGCGCCCCTCTCCGCCCTCGTGCGCGCCGAGGGCAAGGCGCGGGTCGGCCGCGACGCGGCGCAGATCGAGGGATTCTCCCTGCGCGACGCCGGCCTCGAGGTGACGGGCTCGGGACGCGCCGGACTGCGCGCTGCCGCGCCGTGGGACCTTCGGCTCCGCCTGCGCCACCCCGAGCCCGGGGCGCTCATGGACCGGCTGGGTCTACCCGTCGTCGCCGATGCACTCGCCATAGAGCTGACGGTGCGAGGGACCCTCGAGGCGCCCCGAGTGGAGGGACGCGCGACGGCCGAACGCCTGCGGGGCCCCTGGGTCGCGCCAGCCGATCTCTCCGTCCCCCTTCGCTTCGAAGGGGGTCGGCTCTTCGTCGACGAAGCCACGGCGCGGGTGGGAGGCGGCCGGGTGCAGGCAACGGGGTGGGTGCAGCTCCTCGAGGCGGGCGGCCTAAAAGCGGCGCCCCCCTTCGACCTCGTCGTCGACGCGAGCGCCGTGAAGATCGACGGCTTCACCCAAGGGCAGGCGCACGGGCGGCTCTCCGGGAGGCTGTCGGTTCGGGGCACGCCGGCGGCGCTGGCGGGCGGGGGGCTCATCGAGCTTGGCCGGCTCCGCGTGCGTGACCTCGAGGCCGACCGCGCGCGGATGCGCCTTCGGCTGCATGGGCAGCAGGTGGAGGTGGCAGACCTCGAGGTGCGGCCGCTGCCGGTGGGTCGGATCTCCGGCCGTGGTCGCTACGACCTGGGCCGCGAGGCGCTGCAGGGGTCGCTCGACGTGGAAGGCATGACGCTCGAAGAAGTCGCCCGCCTTCTCGGTCGGCCCCTGCCCCTCACGGGAGCGCTCTCCCTCGACGCCCAGCTCTCGGGGACGCGGAGCGCGCCGCGATACCACGTGCGCGGCCAACTGAGTGACGTCGAGGCGTGGGGCGGGCGCCTCGGCGCCCTTCGCGTGGATGTACGGGGCGACCGCGAGGGTGCAGGCGGGACCGTGCGTGTCGACGGTCCGGCCGGCCGGGCCACGGTTGCGGGCCGCATCGACTTTGCGCCAGCGAGCATCGACCTGCGCGTCGATG
>CAYYHA010000287.1:0-4518 GCA_964471535.1 uncultured Myxococcia bacterium
TCCATCGGCCGGAAGCGCGGTGGGGAGCCGAGCGCGCCGTCGAGCGAAAGGAGAGCGGCCGGCGCCCACCGCAGCCCCCGATCCCTCCGCCGATCCCGCACGCATGGACTTTGGCTCCAAGGACGCGCGCGGACACGCGGACGATCGCCCAGATCCGTCAGACGCGGACGCGGGTGCTGCGTCTGCGCCGGCCGGGCGTGCAGCGGTGCCGGCAGCGCCCGCGACCTCCGCAGCACCGGCGCCGCGGCCCGGCGCCGCGGCAACGCCGCCCGCGGCCCTCCCGGGTCCACCTCCTCCGGTCCTCGATCGCGCCCTCGACGATCCCCTCGAGGTCCTCTACCGCTCGGTCGTCGATCTCTCCTCGGGCACCGAGCCCCGGGTGACCGTCCTGATCATGAAGGGGCGCAGGCGGCTGCGGCTTCGCGCGGAGGGAGGACCCCTCGAGCTCGAGCCCCGCACCCGCCGCGGGCGCGCAGGGGCGCCGAGGCCCATCCCGGAGGGGCGCTGGCTGACGGTCGAGGCTCGAGACGGCCGGGCGGGGCGCCGCCGCGCCTACCCGATCGTGGCCGAGTACGCGCCTGGTGACCGTGAGGGCATCGCCGCGGCACTCAAGGCGTGGCGGGCGCGGGGCAAACAGGTACGTACGGTGACGGTGGGCAGCGTCTTCGGGATCTCGGGGCGCGTGCTCGACAACCGTCGCACCCTGGTGCTCCTGGATGGCCCCGGGGATCCGGCCTGGGCGGAGCGGGCCGCCCGGCAAGCCGCCCGCTATCTGCCGCTGAAGCCGCGGCTTCACGAGGTCCTCGAGGCACGGCCCCGGGGAAGGGTGGTCGCCCTCGACGAGGCGGGTGCCGTGGTGGCCGAGGGGGATTCGCTCCTGACCGTGGTGCCGGCGCCCGGCGCGCGCGTCCTGCTCGAGTCGGTGGAGTTCGGCGAGGGCTACGCCTGGCACGGCTTCGAGGACCGCGCGTACGAGGGGACGCTGCACCTCGTTGCCGATGGAACGGGGCTGACGGTGGTGAACGCAGTGCCCATGGAGGCGATGCTCCGGGGCGTGGTCCCCGCGGAGACCTATGCCTCCGCGCATCCCGAGGCGCTGAAGGCCCAGGCGGTCACCGCCCGGACGGAGGTCCTCTCGAAGATCGGAATCCGCCACCTCGCCGACCCTGCGGTGGTCTGCGACGCACAGCACTGCCAGGTCTACAAGGGGGTGGCAGCCGCCGATCCGCGCACGGATGCCGCCGTGGCCGCCACGCGGGGTGAGGTGCTCGTCGGGTCGGACGGCCGCTTGGTGGAGACCTACTACTCCGCCGTCTGCGGGGGGCATACCGAGAACAACGAAGTGGTGTGGGGTGGCACTCCGTCGCCCGCCCTGCGCGGGCAGCTCGATTTCGATCCGTCGGGGCCGTGGATGCGCTTCGCCGCGGGAATCGGGGAGGACGATCTGGAGGCGTGGCTGGAGAGTTCGCCGCCCGCCTGGTGCAACCTCTCCTCGTTCAAGAAGGAGGGGAAGTTCCGCTGGCGGGTGCGCATCTCCGCTGACGAGATGAACGCGCGGCTGCGTCACCTGGGCGTGGGCCGGGTCAAGCGCATCGAGGTGCTCGGCCGCGGGGTGAGCGGGCGGGTGAAGGCGGTGCGCATCGACGGCAGCTCGGGTAGCACGGTGGTGCATCGGGAGCTGCCGGTACGCCGGCTCTTCGGCAACCTGAACAGCGGGATGTTCATCGTGCGGACGATCCGGAACCCGAAGACCGGTGAGCCCGAGGCCTTCGAGTTCATCGGCGGCGGCTGGGGCCACGGCGTCGGCATGTGTCAGACGGGGGCGATCGGCATGGCCGAGCACGGCTACGACTACCCGAGCATCCTTCGCCACTACTACAACGGGGCCTCGGTCCTTCGTATCTACGGGCGTTGACCGGTGGCTTCGGGACGCCGAGACTTTGGCCGATGAAGGCCAAGACACCACGCGAGAGCCGGGTGGAGATGACTCAGATTGTGCTGCCGACCCATACCAACCGCTTCGGCACGGTCTTTGGCGGACAGATCGCCTCCTGGATCGACATTTGCGCCGCCGTCGCGGCAATGCGCCACAGCGGAACCCTTGCCGTGACCGCCTCGATGGACTCCCTGCACTTCCTCCATGGCGCGAGGCAGGGCGACGTGGTGACCCTTCGCAGCCAGGTCAACCTGGTGGGGCGTACGAGCATGGAGGTAGGCGTGCGGGTGGAGAGCGAGGATCCAGTCACCGGTGCGCGCCACCACACCGCGTCCGCCTATCTCACCTTCGTCGCTGTCGATGCGCAGGGCTGCCCCCAGCCGGTGCCGCCCCTGCGCCTCGAGACCGACGAGGACCGGCGCCGGCACGAGAAGGCCCAGAGGCGCCGAGCGGCCCGGCTACGGGAACGCGAGCTCCTTCGGCAGCGCGAGCGAGGCGGAAGCGTCCCGTGATCGGCCGTCGAGGCCTGTCCTTCTACCTCGTTCTCGCCGGTGCCGCCGGTCCGGCCTACCCGGTGGTGTGGCTCCAGTGGCGATCCCTGCCTCGCGCTGGAGCGCTACGAGCGGGTCGTGTGTGCCTCGGAGCGGTCGCTCGTGCGCCTCCGCGGCGGCGATCCCGTCGCGCGCATGCGGGCCCTGGCCCGGTCGCGCCTCACTCGCTGGGAGGACCGTCGGTCGGGCGCGACGGTTCCTCGTCCCCGGGGACGAGGTCGGCGAGCCCGAAGAAGTTGACTGTGAAGTGGGCGAGGATCGGTGCGAGGAGGGTGCCCGAGGCCTGGTAGAGCAGCGCGAAGCACAGGCCCATGACGGCGGCGTAGACGGGCCACACCCGGAACTCTCGGCCGGGTCCCACGTGTAGGAGGCCGAAGACGGCGCTGGATCCGAAGAGGCCGATCACCGGGAAGAGTGCCCCCCGAAAGAGGAGCTCCTCCGCGAAGCCGCTCGCGGCAGCGGCGACGATCACCTGAGGGAGGGAGAGCGGGCCGAGGAGTTCGTACATGCGGTCGTAGAAGCCCTTCGCCCAGGCGTAGCGCCGCCGGGCGAAGCGGCTCGCGAGGTGGGCCAGGGCCCCAAAGGCGATCCCGGCTCCGATCCCCATCCAGTCGGGCCAGGGTCCGGGCCAGCCCTGTTCCATGTGATAGAGGTCGTCGACGTCGAAGAGCCAGGCCACCGCGTAGGCGAGCGCGACCATGCCGCCATAGAAGACGACGACGAGCAGGGTGAAGGGCGGGCGCTCCTCTGGGGCGGCACGGGGATCCATGGCAACGTCTCCGCAGTCGATATCAGCCGGCCGCTGTTCTACATAGGGCGGCGTTGGCGACCTCCGTGAAACGACGCGTCCCGTGGTGGGTGCTCCTCGGCGGTGGGCTCCTCTCCCTGGCGTTCCACCTCGGCCTCCTCCTGCTCCCCTGGCCTGGCCTCCCCGCGCCGCATGGAGGCGCGCGTCCGCCCCTCGAGCTCAGGCTGACGCCGCCGGGGCAGGTCGTGGGAGCGCTGGTGGAGACGGGTGACGCCGATCCCACATCGCCGATCCTCTCCGACACCGGTTCGCGCTTCGAGCGGCAAACCGTGGCTCGCCGCGGTGCGACCCCGGCGCGAGGCGGCGGTGCGCCTCCGGCGGCGCCTCGGGGCTCTCGGAGCCGGCCCGCCGGCGGCCCGGCAGCGTCCGCGGCGTCCACCGAGCCGGCCCCGAGCGCCGGGGAGTTGGCGGCACCGGCGGCACGGCGGGTCGAAGTGGCGGCGCGGATGGAGGCGCCAGCGCCGGTCGAAGTGGCAGCGCCCGCAGACCCGGCGCGGCCGCGGACGGCGACCGCCGGGGCGGGCACGCCCGACTTGAGCCCGGCGGCGGCCGCAGCCGCCCTCGCCTTCGAGGCGGCACCGGAGCTGCCCGAAATCGCCGACGGGGAGGTGACGCGCATCAACAGCCGGGCCTCCTACTTCGCCGCCTACGCCCGCCGCGTGAGGGCGCTCGCCGGGCCGGTCTGGCGCCGGGCCTTCCTCGAAGCCCTCCGAGATCCCGGGGTTGCCCGGCGCTTCGCGACCCGGCGCACGCGCCGTACCCGCCTGATGCTCACCGTCTCCTCCGAAGGACGCATCCTCCAAGTGGCGGTCCGCGACTCGTGCGGCATCTGGGAGGTGGATCGGGCGCTGGCCGATGCCTTCCGCCGGGTCCGTTACCTCCCCAACCCCCCCGACCGCCTCCTACAGCCCGATGGGCGGCTCCGTTTTCACTACGTGCTGCATCTTTCCGCCTCCCCTTGAGCGGTGGGCCACCCCGCACCGCGTGCGCCGCCCCCGCTGCCGACGCTGCCAGGACACCCGAGACGGATGGGGTCAGCCGCCCCGTGCGGCGGCCGGTACCGAAGCGGCATCGCTGTGCCCCGTGCGGGGGATCCCCGAAAGGGCACGCTCGAGACGCATCGCCTTCAGCCGAAGCTCGGCATACTCGCGCTCCGCCGAGGCGCCAGCGACGAGGCCGCCGCCCGCGGCATAGTGCACCTCCCAGAGGCCGGGGGCGGCGGG
>CAYYHA010000288.1:0-4462 GCA_964471535.1 uncultured Myxococcia bacterium
TAGGTGCGCCGGATCAGAAGCGAGCCCCGACGGAGAGGGACAGGGGCGGTGCGCCAGGAAGATCGGGCTGTGGGGGCGGACCCGGAGGCGGGTACCGCCGCGCCAGATCATCGAGGAGGTTCAGCTTCGCATCCCGATTGAAGCGGTGCGCGCCGGCGACGGCGCCGAAGATGGTGCCCGTGTACCAAAGCGCCTCGAAGAGGCCGAGGAGGACGGTGAGGCCCCACTGCTGGGCCCGGATCGTCTCGTAGAGACCCCACCCAAAGGCGCCGTTCCAGAGCATCGCCGAGACGCCCGTCCCGAACTGTCCCAGGTAGAAGTGCCCCAGGCCGGGCACGATGGACAGGAGCCCCGCCACCACCGGCGAGCGGTAGGGCACGGTCACCCCCCGGGAGAGCTCGGCGCGCATCGCCTGCGCCGCGTCGCTCCAGGGGGTGCCTGGGGGCACCTTTGCCAGTGGCTCGAGCGAGGCCTGGAAGTCCCAGGCCTTCAGGCGCACCCAGGCGAGCTGGTAGGCCGCCCAGCCGCGAGCCAGGGGCGTGCGTCGCTCCTGGCCCAGGAACTCGGAGAGGTGGGCGTCTGCCGCCGGATACAGCTTCAACCCGTAGAGGGCACGGCCGCCGAGGAGCCAGGCGGCCTCGCGGACCTCTGGGTCCGCCGCCTGGTCCTCGGAAAGGCGGGCGGCGAGGGAGCCGGCCATCTCATACTGCTCACCCACGAGGTAGGCGAGAGCGATGCGGTAGCGGACCACCTCGTCGAAGGGTGAGCTCGGCGCGAGGAAGCGAAAGCGCTCGTACTCACCGATGGCACGGTAGGGGTCTCCCTTTTGCAGCAGCCAGTCCGCGAAGCGCAGGGTTCCGAGGGCGTCTTGGGACGCGGTCGCCGAGGCGGCCGGGGCCGAGCGCCCGGTTGCAGCCTCCTGGGCCTGCGCAGGGGCTGCACGGCAGAGGATGAGGAGGAGGAAGGCGGGGGCCACCCGGAGCACCGTGCCCCGATCTGTCATGGCACCGGCCACGTCGCGTCTCCCTCCACCCCATCCAGCCACCAGGTCTCCGCTGCGAGCGGATGGTAGAGCCGCGGCGGCGCGCCGGGACGGCGCACGATCGGCAGGGCGCGGAGCAGGCTGGATCGGGGTCCCATGGAGAGGCGGTCGAGGGCGAGCAGCACCCCGAGAAAGGTGCCCCGCTCTCGCACCGCCTGCAGCGCATAGGCCGAGCAGGTGGGGCTGTGGCTGCAGCGTGGTCCGTCGATGGGCGAGATCACCGACTGGTAGAAACGGTAGGCGACCCACATGAAGTGGCTCGGTGGGGGGGCGGCAGGCCGCGGTGGCGCGGCCGGCCGGGCCTCCCGCGTCACCGGGGCGGCGGGCCCCTCGAAGGGACCGAAGCCCGCCGAGCCGAGGGCGGTGCCGAGGAGCAGCAGGAGCAGCAGCAGGCGTCTCACGTCTCCTCCTTCCAGCGCTTCATCCGCGCCGCGATCTTCGACTCGTAGCCCAGGTCCTTGGGCCGGTAGAAGCGGGCCTCGGCCAGCGCATCGGGCAGGTGCTGCTGCGCGACGTGCCCCCCCTCGTAGTCGTGGGCGTAGCGGTAGCCCTGGCCGTGACCCATTGCTTTCATCAGCCCGGTGGGGGCGTTGCGCAGGTGCAAGGGCACCTCGAGGGGTCCATGGGCCCGCACGGCGGCCTGGGCCTCGCGCAGGGCGAGGTACGAAGCGTTGCTCTTGGGCGCGGTGGCCAGGTACGTGCAGGCCTGGGCCATGGGGATCGCGCCCTCCGGCAGCCCCACCCATTCGAAGGCCTGCGCGGCCGCTGCCGCCACCTCGAGGGCACGGGGGTCGGCGTTGCCCACGTCCTCGGCGGCGAAGATGAGCATGCGCCGCAGGATGAAACGCGGCGACTCACCCGCTTCGAGCATGCGACACATCCAGTAGAGCGCCGCATCGGGGTCGCTGCCCCGCATCGATTTGATGAAGGCGCTCACCACGTCGTAGTGCTGGTCCCCCGACTTGTCGTGGCGGAGGGCGGTGGCCTGCAGGGCCTCCTCCATGCGGGCCAGGGTCACCGGTCCGCCGGGGGCCGCGGCAAGCTCCAGCGCGGAGAGGGCGATGCGGGCGTCCCCTCCCGCCGCCCGGGCCAGGAACTCGATGGCCGCTTCGTCCGCCTCCACCTCGAGGGCCCCGAGCCCCCGCTCGACGACGGTGCGGATCTCGCGGGGCTCGAGGGGATGGAGGCGGAAGACCCGCGCGCGGGAGAGGAGGGCGGCGTTCACCTCGAAGCTGGGGTTCTCCGTGGTGGCACCGATGAGCACCACCGTCCCGTTCTCCACGTGGGGCAGGAGGGCATCCTGCTGCGACTTGTTGAAGCGGTGGATCTCGTCGATGAAGAGGAGCGTCCGGACCCGGCGCTCGGCCAGCCGCCGCCGGGCGGCCGCGACGATCTCGCGGATCTCCTTCACCCCACCGAGCACCGCCGAAAAGGGGACGAACTCACTTCGGGTGGTGGCTGCGATCACCTGGGCGAGGGTCGTCTTGCCGGTGCCAGGCGGGCCCCAGAGGATCATCGAAGGGATGCGGTCCGCCTCGATGGCTCGGCGCAGCAGGGCCCCGGGTCCCACCAGGTGGGCCTGCCCGACGATCTCGTCGAGGCGCGAGGGGCGCAGCCGGTCGGGGAGGGGCCGGTGGGCGGGGTCCCGCCGCGCTGCCGCGGTGAAGAGATCCTCCATGGGACGGCAATCTACCCCCTGGCTCCGGCCCTTGCTACGGTCGCCCGGTGGGCAGGCGCACGAACGAGGTGCAGACGGTGGGCATCGTGGCCAAGCCGCGGCTCGATGCGGTGGAGCTGGCCGTGGAGCTGCGCGACTGGCTGCGGGCCAAGGGGCGCACCGTGCTCCTCGATGACACGACGGCGCGAGACGTGGACGGGGTGGCGGGGGCCGATGCCGAGGCGCTGCGTGCGAGCGACCTCCTGGTCGTGATCGGAGGCGATGGGACGATGATCCATGCGGCGCACCTCCTCGACGGGGCGCCGGTGCCGGTCTTCGGGATCCACGCCGGCTATCTGGGCTTTCTCACGGATACGGCGCCCGGCGAGCCGATCCACCACCTCCTCGAGGCGGCGCTGGACGGGCGGGCCCCCATCGAAGCACGCCTGCTCTTCGACGTGTCGCTGACGCGCGCGGGGCGGACGCTCCTCACTGGGCGCGTGGTCAACGATGCGGTGGTGAGCAAGGCCGCGCTGGCGCGCATCGCCGACATCGGCTGCTGGATCGACGGCCGGGAGGTCGCCGAGTACCGCGCCGACGGGCTCATCGTCGCCACGCCCACCGGCTCCACCGCCTACTCGCTGTCCGCGGGTGGCCCCATCCTCTCCCCCACCCTGGACGCGATGATCCTCGCCCCCATCTGTCCCCACACCCTCTCGCAGCGCCCGCTCGTGGTGCCAGCCGACGGGGAGGTGCGGCTGCAGCTGCTCTCCGACAATGGGGAGATGTACCTGACCCTCGACGGACAGTCGGGTGAGGCGCTGCGCACCGGGGACGAGGTGGTGGTACGCCCGAGCGAACGGCGGCTGCACCTGGTGCGGAACCCGCGCACCGACTTCTTCGAGGTGCTGCGGGCGAAGCTCCACTGGGGGTAGCGGCGGGCTCCGGTCACCGGCGCCGCGCGGGGCCTTCGGGCAGAGGCGGGCCCGTGGCGTTCCGGTGGGTCGCACGGCGTCGCCGGCGGCGGGGCGGCACGGGGGCTCGGGGAGACGCGACCGGGATGTGGCGGGTGTCCCGGGGGGTGTGCTATGCATCTGTTCAGTCTGAACGGGCGTACAGGCTCAAGGACGAGATCGGCACAACGAGCCGCACGGCAGCCGGCACAGCGATTGGCGAGGAGGGCAGACGATGCTCCAGGAGATTCGAGTCACCCACTTCGGGATCATCGACGATCTGCGGGTCGAGTTCGGACCGGGATTGAACATACTCACCGGCGAGACGGGGGCGGGTAAGTCACTGCTCGTCGGTGCGCTGGGGCTCGTGTGCGGCGGCCGCGCCCAGGCGGATGCGATCGGTGAGGGCGCCAGTGAGGCGGTCGTCGAGGCGCGCTTCGCGCCGGCCGACGACGAAGGGCGGGCGGACCTGGACCACGCCCTCGAGGGGGCCGGCCTGCCCTGCTCTGGAGGGGAAGCCGTGGTGCGGCGTGTCCTCTCGGCGACGGGGCGGCACCGTGTCTACGTCAATGGGGCGCTGGCCACGGTGGCGCAGCTGCAGGAGGTCATCGGGCGGCGGGTGGATCTGTGCGGGCAGCACGAGCACGTGGCATTGCTGCGGCCCGGCGCACATCTCGAGGTGCTCGACACCTTCGCCGCTGCCCGGGACGGGGGGTACCGCGAGCGGCTCGAGTGCTACCGCGCCGCCTGGGCAGAGCTGGTGGCGGCGCGCAAGCGCCTCGAGGCCCTCGAGGGAGACGAGGACGCGCG
>CAYYHA010000289.1:0-4432 GCA_964471535.1 uncultured Myxococcia bacterium
GGGCAGCCGGGCGGCGGCGGGGGCGCACCGGCCACCTGCCGTCAGGGGACGGTCAAGCACCTTCCGATCGTCGTCGATCTGCCGGGCGGCCAGGGGCGCGTGTGGGTGCGCGCCCAGGGTCTTCTCGACGGCACCGAGACGCTCGTCGGCGAGGCACGAGCCGAGGTTCCGGTTGAAGGCACCGTGGATGCGATCATCGGCCTGACCCAGGCGTGCCTCGGCGTACGCTGCGCCTACGGACAGACCTGTGTGAAGGGGCGCTGCGAGGTGACGCAGTTCGGGGGGAACCCGGAGAGCTGCGAGGCAGAGATCCCCCCCGATGCGCCCAAGCCGGGATTGCCCCTGTGCAAGGAGCAGACGCCGTGACGGTGCGGACAGATGCGTTGCGAAGGGGGGCCGCCGTGCTCCTTGCCCTCCTGGGTGCCGCATGCACCGACTCGAACCTCTACCACCGCTATCGGCCCCCCAGTGAACCGGATCGGCTGGCGCTGACCGGCCGAGTGTGCACCGAGGATCCCTCGGTATCGCGCTTCCCGGTACGTGTCGTCCTGGTGGTGGACCGTGCCGCCGGGCCCCTTTTCTCCAGCTTCGATCCCGCAGGCCTGCGCGTGCAGGTGCTCGCCGCCTTCGTCCAGAGCGCGCTCACCTCCCCCGAGTACGCCCTCGCCATCGTGGGCTACGCGGGACGATCCGAGAAGCTCGCCCCCATCGATGGAAACTTCACCCGCAATCCGGGGGAGCTGCTCGCCGCAGTCACTCAGCTCGGCCTCCCGCAGCCGTGTATCGGCGACAACCAGTGCCGCGACTATCTGGAGGGGATCCGCACCGCGCGAGCGCTCATCGAGGGGGACATGGCCGAGCTGCCGGCGGGACAGCGGGTCCTGACTCAGTACGTCGTGATTTTGGTGGACGCGGGGCCCCATGAGCCCCTCGAGCTCGCCGCAAACTGCTGCCAGCCCCAGGATACCGCCTGCATCGTGGCGGGGACCTACCCTTCGGCGGCATGCCAGGCGCAGCGGGAGGTGGCGGAGGTGGTGGAGCTCTCCGACGCGGTCGCCGCCCAGGGCGCGGCGGGGCTGCGCTTCCATGTCCTGCACCTGGCGGCAGAGCCGGCGGCCCCCGACAACGACGCGGTGCAAGCGGGCCTCGAGCGCATGGCGTTCGCCGGCAACGGGCTCTACCAGCGCTTCAACTCGCCCAACACCTTCAACCTCGTGGGCCTCGACGTGCTGAACCTGCGCACGGTGCTGCGCGCCAAGACCCTGACGGTGACCAACCGCAACGCGCTCCCGGGTCTCGCCGGGCCGGTCACAGACTCGGACGGCGACGGCCTCGCCGACGCCGACGAGGGACAGTTCGGGACCGACCCAGGACTGCGGGACACCGACGGCGATGCGGTGGGAGACCTGGTGGAGGTGCTGGTCGGGTACGACCCCCTCACGCCCGATCTGCCACCCGCCTGCCAGAATATCCAGGGAGGCAAGGACCGGGACCGGGATGGGCTCACCGCGTGCGAGGAGGCGCTGGTGGGGACCAACGACTCCCTGGCGGACACCGATGGGGACGGACTCATCGACCGGCTCGAGCTGGTGCTGGGCACCGACTACGTCCATCCCGATGCCACGCGGGACAGCGACGGCGACGGCGTGACCAACGCCGACGAGATTCTCTCACACACCGATCCGAGGAGTGCCGACGCCAACGATCGCCTCACTCGCGGCTACCGCTACACCATCGAGGACGAAGGCATCGTGGTCCGGCCCAGCGCGAGCCGCCTCGACCAGATCACCGGCGTGGAGGTCGTCGGCGTCTCCGAGGGCTCGACGGCGGGCGTGGGCGTGCTGCGCTACTTCGCCGGCGACGCACCCACCCTGGCCTGGCAGGATGCCGGCGACGACTTCGCCGGCCCCGCGGTGGCAGTGCTGGGCGGAGGCACGGTGGAGCTCCCGAGTTCCAGCTACGCGCCGGTGCAGGGCGAGGCGGGCAGGAAGATCACCGTGCGCGTGGACCCGAGCCAGCTGCCCCCGCGTGACGTTCTCGAGCAGGTTCGCATCGTCTTCACCCACCGCCAGTGCATCCGCTATACGGTGCGCAACGTGAAGCTGATACCCACCTTGCCCGCCGAAGGCGCGGCGGAAGGGGGCTGGAACGACATCTTCGTCTACTTCGGGATGGCCCCCGAGGGGCGTAACGAAATCCCCGGGCCCTTCCGCATCGCCCACGTCCCCGTCTACTACGATCCGCCGGACTACCGTGATCCACCGGGCGCGGTGATCGAGGTCTTCGACGAGGAGTTCACCCGGCCGCGCCTCGACCTCGGAGTCGGCCCCTGATCGGAAGAGGCCCATGAAGCGCTCCCTTCCTTCTCGCTCGATCGGCTTGTGCTCGCGCCGCGGCGCTGCGGCGGCGGCCGCATGCCTCCTCCTCTACGCCGGGGCCGCCTGCGGGCCGGCGGAGAGCGGGCCACCCCCGGAGTGCACCGAAGCGGACCTGCCGCTGGTGCCCTTTCCCGAGGCCCTCGGAGACAGCCTGGAACAGGAGGGCGTGCTCGCGGTGGAGGTGATCGAGGACCGCACGGCAGGGCGCACCTCGTCGCGTGTGAAGGTGCTCTTTCACGATCTTGGCACCTACGTCGGCCGGCAGGCGCCCTTCGAGTTCGTGAGCGAGAACTGCTGGATCGTCACCGGCCAGCCGGTCATCGAGTCTCCTCCCACCCCCCTCAACGCCAGCGCCGTCGTGGTCAGCGGCCTGACGCCTGGGCCGGTGGATCTCGGGTCGGTGAGCGGAACCTACCAGCAGGGCTTCTCCGAGGCGGTGCTCGGAGAGAGTGCGGTGGGCCTGTCGGCCCAGCCGGGGCCGGACCCCGCATTTCCTGCGGTGGAAGCCAGCGGCCCCGCGGCCGCGCCTCTGGAGGCGCTCAGAGCGGACCGTCCGCTGGTCAACGGCGACATCGAGATGACCTGGACGCCGGGAGAGGGCGACTATGTGCACCTCGAGGTGGTCACCGACGACCCGAGCGACCCCGGCAATCCGACCCGCCGCAACCGCCTCGTCTGCCGCGTGGTGGACGATGGTTGTCATGCGATCCCGGTGGCGGGAATCGACTGGCTGTCCACCCATCAAAGTCAGGCCTCGGTTACAGTAGAGAGGCATCGAATCACCTACCAGGCGCTTGCGCCGGGAGTGCTGGCCACCGTGGACACGATTCAGAGCACGGTCGACACGCTCGACCTCGTGGAGGGTGCATTGGGCTCCGCCGAGTGACCGCAAAGTGACGGGGGCCGCCTAGCCCAGTACCCTGGCCTCCGGAGGGACGACCTCCAGCGCATGCCACGGCTTCTCCGAAGGACACGGCTTTCAATGGACACCGCTTCGACGAACACCGCTTCCGCCGACGGGGCGTACTCCGAACGCACGCCCGACGCGCCTGTCGCCCTCGACCGCGGCGCGGCCTCCATCGTGCACCGCCCCACCGGTCTCAGCTGAAGACCCGCCCGGTCCCTGCCCAGAACCCAAAGAACCCTAGCCCAACAACCAAAGCCAACAGCCAATAGGACGAAGAGATGGGAATGCTCCTGGAATACATGACGCGCGGTGGCCCGATGATGTGGGTCATCCTCATCGTCTCCATCGCCGGCACGGTCATCTTCTTCGAGCGGGCGTTCAACCTGTGGATCCTCCGCCGCCTCGACGTAAAGGGCTTCATGGACACAGTGCTCGGCCACGTCGAGGCACGGCGCTTCCGGCAGGCGCTCTCGGCGTGTGAGATCGCCTCCCGTCACCCGCTCGTCGCCGTGGTGCGCGCGGGCGTGCTCCGTGCGAACCGCCGCGAGAAGGAGATCGAGCGGGCGATGGAAAAGGAGATGCTCGAAGCGCTGCCCCACGTACAGAAGCGCATCGACATCCTCGGCCTCCTCGGCAACACCGCGACCCTCCTCGGCCTGCTCGGGACCATCTTCGGTCTCATCGCCGCGTTCGCCAGCGTCGCGGCCGCCAGCGCCGCCGAGCGGCAGGCGGCCCTCGCCGACGGCATCTCGCAGGCGATGTACACCACCGCCTTCGGCATCGCCGCCGCGGTGCCACTGCTCTTCTTCCACCACTTCCTCACTCGGCGCATGGAGCAGATCGTCATGGAGATCGAAGGCGGCGCGACCGCGCTGTTGGTCTCCCTGACCGGCGTCGTGCGGGAGCTGAAGGCACCCACCGGCGGCGCCACCACCGCATCGCGCAAAGGCGGCTCCCAAGTCGCGTAGGAAGCGCTTCACCCTCGACCCGCGTCCGGCCCCGGAGACGACGTGTTCGACCGTTTCAAAGCGCAGGCAAAGAGCGCTCAGGAGCTCAATCTCATCCCCATCATGAACCTCATGATGGTGCTCATCCCCTTTCTGCTCCTCGGGGCTGCCTTCTTCCACATCGGAGTGATTCCCACCTC
>CAYYHA010000290.1:0-4429 GCA_964471535.1 uncultured Myxococcia bacterium
GCCTTCAGATCCTCGAGGCGCTCGATCCCCACCGAGAGACGGACGAGCCCGTCGGAGATCCCCAAGCGCGCCCGCGCCTCCGGGGGCACGGAGGCGTGCGTCATGATGGCCGGATGTTCGATGAGGCTTTCCACGCCCCCCAGCGATTCGGCGAGGGAGAAGATGCGACACGCCGAGAGCATGCGCCGAGCCGATTCGAGGTCGCCTTTCAAGAAGAGCGTGATCATCCCCCCGAAGCCGTCCATCTGCCGAGTCGCGAGTGCGTGCTGCGGGTGGGAGGGCAGGCCCGGGTAGAGGACCCGCTCCACCTTGGGATGGCCCTCGAGCCACTCGGCGAGGGCGCGGGCGTTCTCCTGGTGGCGCTCCATCCGCACGTGGAGCGTCTTCAGCCCCCGGAGCACCAGGAAGGCGTCCATGGCGCCCGGCACGCCGCCCACCGAGTTCTGGACGAAGTGCAGGCGCTCGGAAAGTGCGTCCGAATCTGTCACGATGGCGCCGCCCACCACGTCCGAGTGCCCATTGATGTACTTCGTGGTCGAGTGCACCACGAGATCGGCCCCCAGTTCCAGGGGGCGCTGGAAGTAGGGCGTCATGAAGGTGTTGTCGACGGCGACCAGCGCCCCCACGCCGTGGGCGATCTCGCTCACCGCGGCGATGTCCACCAGCTTCAAGAGGGGGTTGGTGGGTGACTCGATCCACACCAACTTCGTGCCCGGGGTGATGGCCGCGCGCGCCGCATCGAGGTCGGAGAGGTCCGCGAAGTCGAAGCGAAGCCCGTGGCGCGCCCAGACCTGTTGGAAGAGGCGGTGGGTGCCGCCATAGATGTCGTCCATCGAGACCACGCGGTCGCCGGCCTCGAACAGGTGCATCACCGCATCGGTGGCGGCGCAGCCGGAGGCAAAGGCGAGGCCATGGCGCCCGCCCTCGAGCGAGGCCAGACAGGCCTCGAGAGCCTTGCGGGTGGGGTTCAGGGTGCGGCTGTACTCGTACCCCTGGTGTTCCCCCGGTGCCGACTGCACGTAGGTGCTCGTCAGGTACACCGGGGTCATGATCGCGCCCGTGCTCGGATCGGGCGGCTGTCCGGCGTGGATGGCTCGGGTCTCGAAACCCAGGCTTTCCTCGGGGCGGCTCACGGCGCGCCCTCCCGCGACTGGGAGGCCATGAAGTCGATGAGGTCGATCTTGGTGATGATACCCACCACCTTCTTCCCCTCGAGGACCACGGCCACGTTGCCCTCGTTGAAGATGGGCTTCAGGGTCCACACGCTCGCGTCGCGCTCCACGATGCCTTGCAACTCGGCGACGAGGGGTTCGATGGGCTCGTCGAGCGCATGGCTGCCGTCGAGCAGGGCGGCGAGGAGGTCGTTCTCGTGGATCATGCCCAGCGCGTTGCCGGCGGGATCGACCACCGGCATCTGGCTGATGCCCAGCTCCTTCATCCGGTGCACCACCTCGCGCGCCGGCTCCTCGGGGCGGGCGGTCTGCAGCGGCAGCCGCTTGGTGGCGAGGAGATCGGCGACGGTGGGCCCCTCGGTGAAGCCCATATCCCGCATCCACTCGTCGGAGTAGAACTTGGAGATGTAGGCGCGGCCGCCGTCGGGGAGCAGGGTGACCACGGTCTTCCCGGGCCCCGCCTCCTTCGCGATCTCGATGGCCACGTGCAGCGCGGAGCCGGAGCTGCCCCCGCAGAAGAGCCCCTCCTCCCGGCACGCCCGCCGCGCCATGAGGAAGCTCTGCCGGTCGTCGACCTGGCGCACGTCGTCGAGCACCGAGAGATCGAGGGCACCGCAGCTCATGTCCTCGCCGATGCCCTCCACCTTGTAGACGTGGGGTTCGGAGAGCTTCCCCGTGTGGAAGAGCGAGTAGTAGACCGAGCCCACCGGGTCGACGCCGATGTTCTGGACCTCTGGCTTTTGCTCCTTCAGGTACTTCCCGGTGCCGCTCATCGTACCGCCGGTGCCCAGTCCGGCCACGAAGTAGTCGATTTCGCCCCCGGTCTGGCGCCAGATCTCCGGCCCGGTGGAGTGGTAGTGGGCCTCGATGTTGTCGGGGTTGTGGTACTGGTTGGGATACCAGGCGCCGGGCAGCTCTTTCGCCATGCGCTTGGCCGTCTCGTAGTAGCTGTCCGGATGGTCCGCTGGCACGTTGGTGGGACAGACGTAGACTTCGGCGCCGAAGGCCTTCAGCGTATTGATCTTCTCCGCCGACATCTTGTCGGGGATGGTGAAGATGCAGCGGTAGCCCTTCAGCGCGGCGGCCATGGCCAGGCCGACGCCGGTGTTGCCCGAGGTGTTCTCGACGATCACCCCTCCAGGCTTCAGCTCACCGCGCGCTTCGGCCTTCTCGATCATGTAGAGGGCCATGCGATCTTTCACCGCGCCGCCGGGGTTCATGTACTCCAGCTTGGCGAGGACGGTGGCCGCCCCTTCGGGGACGATCTTGGATAGCTTTACCAGAGGCGTGTCACCGATGGCCTCGAGGACGTTCGCGTAGACCTGTGGATGGCGGGACATGTGCCGTCGTGTACCCCTCGCCTCCGGAGAGGTCAACGCACACGCCGGCAGGGCAGGCCGGTGCGGCCTGGTCGCGGTCGCCCTGGAGCAGGGGCAGCAGAAGGGATAAGGGTTCGGCGATGGACGCGGCATGCGAAGCGAAGATGCGCGAGCAGGTGGCAAGGCTCCTTCGGACCTCGCCCGAGGCGCTCTCGGTGGAGCCGATGCCGGCGCAGGCCTCGGCGCGGCGATACCTGCGGGTGCGGGCCTCTCCCACCCGGTCCGTGGTGGTCATGGTGCTCCCCGAGGATGCGCTGGCCAGCGAAGAAGCGAGCGCCGAGGAGGTCCCAGAGGAACTGCCCTTCCTCTCGGTGCAGCGCTACCTCGACGCCCTGGGCCTTCGCGTCCCCGCGGTCTACGCAGCGGATCTCGATGCGGGCTGGGTGGTCCTCGAGGACGCGGGAGATACCACGCTCGAGGCCGCACTGGCCGCCCGCCCCCACGACGAGCGTCTCCGCCGGGAGCTCTACGGCCGGGCCGTCGATCAACTCGCCTTCATGCGGCGTCGCGCGGAGGAACGACCCGATTTGGCACACATTACCTTTCGCCGACGCTTCGACGCCTCACTCTTCCGCTGGGAACTCGACCACTTCGTCGAGTGGTTCCTCGAGGCGCGAGAGGGCGTCGCCCTGGAGGGCGAGGAGAAGCGGATCGTCGACGAGAGCTTCGATCGCATCGCCGCGGAGCTGGCGGCGCTGCCGGCGGGGCTGACCCACCGCGACTACCAGTCCCGCAATCTCATGGTCCGGCCGGGCGAGCGCGAACTCGTCGTGATCGACTTCCAGGACGCGCTGCAGGGGCCCATGGTCTACGATCTCGTCGCGTTGTTGCGCGACTCCTACGTGGAGCTCCCCCGCGCCTTCGTCGACCAGATGCTGCAGCGCTACCTCGACAACTACCGGGCCCTCGGCGGCCGGCCGCCGGAGCCGGAGGAGTTCGAGATGGCCTTCGACCTGCAGACCCTGCAGCGGAAGCTGAAGGACGCCGGGCGCTTCGAGTACATCCACCGGGTGAAGGGGAACGACCGCTTCTTGCCCAAGATCCCGGTCTCCCTGGCCTACGTCCGCGAGGCCTTCGAGCGGCTCCCCGAGTACGAGCCGCTGCGGCGGGTCCTCGCCCGTTACGTCGAGGCCCTCGCATGACCATTCCGAAGGTGGCGATGGTGCTGGCCGCCGGCCTGGGCACCCGCCTGCGGCCCTACACCGAGCACTGGCCCAAGCCGGCCCTGCCGGTGTGCGGCACCACGCCGGTCAGGACGGTGGTCGAGCGCCTCGCCGCCTTCGGTGTGGAGCGCGTCGTGGTGAACACCCACTGGCGTCCCGAGTGCATTCGCGCCGCGCTCGAGGGGGCTCCGGTGCCGATCCACTACAGCCACGAGCCGAAGATCCTGGGTACGGGGGGGGCGCTGAAGCGGGCCCGGCGCCACCTCGGCGAGGGACCGGTGGTGGTGGTCAATGGGAAGCTCGTCTACGACTTCGACCTCGGCGCGCTCACGCGAGCCCACGCTGCGAGCGGGGCGCTCGCCACCCTGCTCCTGAGGCCGCTCCCCGAGGGGGCCCCCTGGACGCCGGTGGAGGTCGACGGCGGGGGCCGGATCCTTCGCCTGGGCGAGTTCGCGTCCACCGAGGCCGGCGCAGGCCGCCATCCATGCGTCTTCACCGGTGTCCACATCGTGCACACCGAACTCATCGATCGCCTCCCCGATGGTGTGAGCTGTATCGTCCGGCAGGGCTACGTGCCGGCCCTCCGGGCGGGGGTCCCGGTGCGGGGCTGGGTCTCGGAGGCGGGCTATTGGGCGGAGCCGAGTACGCCGGCGCGCTACCGGGGGCTGGTCCTCGACGTGCTCGAGGGGCGGGCGCTGCCCGAGCGGGTCGGGGG
>CAYYHA010000291.1:0-4422 GCA_964471535.1 uncultured Myxococcia bacterium
GCCCGTGACCGCCGACGGCACAGGTCGCGCCTGCCGCGCCTCCTTGCCCCGAGGTGGCGGTGGCACCTGCCCCGTCGCTGCCGGGGCCGCCCGCCGTCGCGCTGCAGTCACAGAGCAGACAGAGGCCAGCGAGGCAGCAGGTATCCATGCGGCCGCCGTCGCCGCCCGCCCCGCCGGCGGTTCCGGTGGGGCAGGCGGGGTTCGTGCCGCCCGCACCCCCGGCGCCGAAGGGCTGCGCCCGGCACACGTCGTTGGAGGTCTCCGACGCACCCCCCTGCGCCCCCGCCGGCGCGGCGGTCTGGGCGGCATCGCTTCCCGCCGCCCCTGGCAGCCCCGGCGCACCGTTGCCCTGCTCGAAGGTCACCCGGCGCACGTCCAGGGTCGCGCCTTGGGCGTGGACGACGTAGCTCGAGCGCCCGTAGCCGCCGCCAAAGGTCCCCGCCGCATCGACGCCCACCAGGGTCAGGTCCGCCACCGTGAGCGCGCCCCCGCGCACCCGGACGGTCATGTACTGCTGGTCGCCGGGGTGCAGGCCGCCGGTGATCCGCACGCGGTGGCCGGCGGTGTCGCGGTCGGCCCGCTGCCAGGCGGCGTCGTAGCCCCCATAGAGGGCGACGTCGGTGGAGACCTCGACGATCTCGTTGTAGTTGCCCGACTGCAGGTAGACCTGCGTCTTTCCGGCGCTCGCCGCCACCGCGAGCGCCCGGCCGATGGACTGGCACGGGGCGTCGATGCTGCAGTCGGGGCTCGCGTCGGAGCCGCTCGTCGCCGACACGAAGACCGCCTCGGCGATGGTGCCGTCGATGCCGTCGCAGTTGGCGTCCACGAAGGCGGCGTCCGGCAGGTCGGTCGCCGATTGGAAGGTGCAGGCGTACTCGCAGCCGTTGGCCGGATCCCCGTCGATGTCCCAGTACCCCGGATCGCAGCGGTCGAGGAAGCAGTGCCCCTGCGCGTCGCACCCCGCCTGCCCGTTCGGGTAGGTGCAGGTGTCGCCGTTGGCCGGCCAGGCCTGGCACTCACAGGCGTCGGAGGGATCTCCGTTGATGTCCGCGGTTCCCGGCGCGCAGTCCACCCCCTCACCGGTGACGGTGACCGTGATGCGAGGGTTGTTCTGGTCGCTCACCACCACCTCGAAGGCGCCCGCATCGCTTCCGAGCCCCGTCGGGCTGTAGCGCAGCTCGAAGACCATCTCGGCGTTCGGGAGGACCGTGGCAGGCAAGGTCACCGGAGCGAGCGCAAACTCCGCCGAGGTGCCGGGCACCGGGTCGATGGCGCTGACGATGAGCGGGCCGTAGCCGTTGTTGCGGATCCGCACGCTCTGGGGTGGCGAGGTGGAGCGCCGGTAGACCCCGCCGAAGTCGATGGCGGTGGGGAAGACGGTGGCCAAGGGATTGATCCCCTCGCCCGTGACGGGAACGTTGACGGTGACGGTGTCCGAAGGTGACAGGGGATCCGTGTGCACGATGTCGACGCCGCTCGACTGCGCCGGCCCGTTGAAGAGGGGGGCAAAGGTCACCTGCAGGTCCACCTGGCCGCCGGGGCTCACGGTGAGGGGGGGTGCCGGCCCGGAGACGGAGAACTGCCCGCCGCCATCGAGGGCGATCTCGTAGTCTTCCACCGCGAACGCCTGCCCGCCGCCGTTGCGGATGGTGATCGTGCGCACCTCGGGGAAGCCCTGCTGCACCGGGCCGAAGTCGATGGCATCGGGGGAGATCTCTACCACCGCTGGCGTCACCGAGGCGCCGGTGAGGGGAAGGGTGAGCACCGGCTCGTCGGGATCGGTGCTGGCGATGAGCAGGGCTTCCTCGTGGATGCCCAGTGGCGCCGCGGGTGGTGCGTAGCTCACCTCGATGTCGATGCTGTCGCCCCCGAAGAGATAGATCGGCGTCGGGCTGGGCAGGGAGAGCTCGAAGACCTGCGAGTTCGTCGGCTCGGTGCGCACCTCGGTCAGCGTGAGCACCGAGCTGTTGGCACCCTGGTTGGTCACCGTCAGCGTCTGCGTGGCGCGCGTTCCGGGCATCACGTAGCCGAAGTCGAGGCGATCGGCGGAGGTGACGATGTCGAAGCTGCCCTTGTACTCGCTCGAAAGTGCGACCCGAACCGTCGGTGCATTCTCGGCGTCGCTCACCACCAGCACCTGTCCCGTATCCGCCACTCCGTCGGTGGGTGCGTAGACCACCTCCACCTCGAGGCCCGCACCGGGTTCGAGGCTCTGAGGGAGGCTGACCGGATCGCCGAAGGCGTCGACCGGCGTCACGCTGAACTCGGGACTGGTGCCGGTGTCGGGCTCCACCGTGAGCACCCGCAGCGGCCGCTCGCCCACCGAGGTGATGGTGAAGCTGAGTGAGGCGCTCGAGCCGGCGCGGACGGCTCCGAAGTCGAGCGCCGCCGGGGTGACCTCGATGCGCGCGGCGGCCGCGGGACCTCCATCCCCTTCGCCGCCGTCCGGTGCGCCCCCGTCCGGCGTGCCGGCGTCGGGGATCGCCGGTCGCGAGCACACGCCGCCGCTGCATTCGAGGCCGGCGGGACAGTCGAAGGGGCTGGTGCAGGGCCCGCCGTGCTCGGCGCAGGCGCCAGAGACGCAGACCTGCGGCGCGGGGCAGTCCTCGTGGCGGGTGCAGCTCGCCGACCCCCCGCCATCGGGCCGCCCGGGCGCCGCATCGGGGCAGGCGGCGAGAAGCGCCGCGGCCGCGAGCACGAGGGGCGCGAGCGCGGCGGTCCGCGCGAAGCCAACGTTCGATCTGTTCACCATGGTGTCCTCCCCGGGGCCGCCTCGGAGGCGCCGAGGCGGGCGCCGGGCGCACCCTAGAGAAGCGCCTGCGGCATCGTAAACTTACAGCTTCGGCGGTGCGCCGAGTGGGAGCCGCCCGCCACGGGGCCTCACGGCGCCCCGGGGGCGGCCGCCGCTTCGGAGAGCAGCCAGAAGAGGAGCGCCGCGGCGTGGACCGAGAGCGGTGTGTGGGGCCGCCGCAGGACCAGGCGGTCCGCCGCCGGGGTGAGACGGGCGGCGAGATCCGCGGGCGGAGGCTCGCCGGCGAGGAGGAGCATCAGCTGCCGCTCGGCGAAGAGATCGAGATCCGCGAGGGTGGCCGGCGGGCCCGCCGCGGCGAGCGCCGCCTGGATCTCGGCCCGGAGCGGCGCCGCTGCGGCGGCGAAGGCCTCTTGGGAGAGGCACCCGCGGTCCCGAGCGAGGGTGAGGGCCCACAGCCCATGGCAGCTGTGGTAGCCCCCCGCGTCGCGCATGGGGCCGGTGACGTAGGCGAGGGTGGCCGGACGCAGGCCGAAGCGGTCGCAGTAGAGCGCCTCGGTGACCACCCGGTTGACGTTCACCCGCGGCGACGGCGCGCCGCCTCCAGCGTCCGGGGGCGAGAAGCCTTGGACCTGGCGCCGGGTGACGGCGACGGGTCGGCCGAGGAGGCGAAGGTGCGGGTGGTCCTCGTCCTTCGTCGCCTCGGCGAGTGTCCGCCCCATCGCCACTGCGATCCAGGCCCGCTCCCCGGGGTCGGACTCGGGCGCCCCCGCCTTCGCCCCTTGGTAGAGGGCGATGGCGGTGTCGAAGCGGAGGGATTCGGCGGGCGCCCGGGCGAGGTAGGCGGCCAGCCGGCCCCGAAGGGTGTGTGGGGGCGAGGTGGGTCGGCCCGCCGCCTCCGGCGAGGTCTCGGGGGGCGCCCGCCGCTCGGCGGGCGTCGCCGCCGGGACCCCACGTGGAAGCGGCGCTTCCGGCGGGTCCGGGGGCGCCTCTCCGTGGGAGCAGGCGACGAACCCCACGGCCAGCCCCAGGAGGCCGGCAAGGCCGGCGCGGCGCGCGCCCACCCGGGCGGGCCTCATGGCGTGTGGACGTTGGCGCGGAGCCCCGCCGGGCCCGCGAGGCCGGCGGAGCTGCCGCCGGCGCCTGCGTTTCCGAGGCTGTAGGTGTTTCCGCTCTCGGTCGGGTTCGATCCCCCGCCGGCGAGGATCCCGATGGAGGGGCCCCCGGCGCCGCCGCCGCCGTGCCCCCCTCGGCCCCCGTCGCCGCCGTCCCCACCGCGACCGCCGTTGGAGCCGTCGTCCTGTTCGGAGCCGCCGCCGTAGGCGTTGCCGAGCGCGCGGCGCGCGCCGTCGACCTGGTGCTCGCCCGCCATGCCGCGCACCTGCAGCGCGGCCTCGGCGAAGCGCAGCATGCCCGAGGCTCCGATCGGGTTCGACGACAGGACTCCGCCCGACATGTTGACCGGGAAGTCGCCGTCGATCTCGGTCGCCCCCTCGTAGACCATCTTCCATCCCTCGCCCTGCTCGGCGATCAGGAAGCTCTCGAGCCACATCGGCTCGAACCAGCTGAAGGGGACGTAGATCTCGGCGCAGTCGATCTCCTTGCGGGGATGGGTGATGCCGGCCTTCTTGTAGACCTCGGCGGCCGCGTCGTTCGCGGCGCGCGGGTTGACC
>CAYYHA010000292.1:0-4368 GCA_964471535.1 uncultured Myxococcia bacterium
CGGGGTCAGCCGCGGTGGAAGACCTCGCTCTGGCGGAAGAACCAGGCGATCTCGGTCGCCGCCGTCTCGGGCGCGTCGGAGCCGTGGACCGCGTTCTCCTCGATGTTCGACCCATAGAGCTTGCGCAGGGTGCCCTCTTCCGCCTGCTCCGGGTTGGTGGCCCCCATGAGCTTGCGCCACCGGTCGATGGCATCCTCACCCTCGAGCACCATCAGAACCACCGGCCCCCGCGTCATGAAGGCGATGAGGTCGGGGAAGAAGGGCCGCTCCCGGTGGACCGCGTAGAAGCCCTCGGCCTCACGCCGCGAAAGGTGCGCCATGCGCATGGCGACGGGACGCAGTCCCGCCTCCTCGATGTGGGCCAGGATCTTTCCGATGAGGTTCTGCTCCACCGCATCGGGCTTGATGATCGCGAGTGTGCGTTGCGTTGCCATGTCTCGTTCCTTCCTCGTTCGTCGTGCGACTTGGGGCGGCGGGCCACCGGCGTCGCCAGGGGCCAGCGCCTCCTCGTTGGTTCTCCTCTGGTGTGGGCTCTGCGGCCCTGCCGGGGCCCGGACGCTCGGGTCTCCCCGCAGGGCAAGCAAGATGTCGGTGCTCCGAGCGGCTCGTCTCCGACCGGCGGTCGGCTGCGGAAGGAGGCGCCCCCGGCCCCGCCGCCGATTTACAGCGGCCGGCCGGCACCGTTGCCCGAGCGGCGCCCCTAGCCCCCTACGCGCCCATTGCCTTCTTCATGGTCGTCGCCAGCTCGGCGGGGCTATCCGCGACCACCACGCCGGCCTCGCGCAGCGCCGCGATCTTCTCGTCGGCGGTGCCCTTCCCGCCGGCAATGATGGCACCTGCGTGGCCCATGCGCTTGCCCGGCGGCGCGGTGCGGCCGGCGATGAAGCCCGCGACGGGCTTCTTCATGTTCGCACGGATCCACGCGGCGGCCTCCTCCTCGTCGGTGCCGCCGATCTCACCGATGAGGATGACCCCTTCGGTCCCCTCGTCCTCGTTGAAGAGCTTCAACGCATCGATGAAGCCCATGCCATGGATGGGATCGCCCCCGATGCCGATGGCCGTGGACTGACCCCACCCGATGGCGCCGAGTTGCCCCACCGCCTCGTAGGTGAGCGTGCCCGAACGGGAGACCACGCCGATCTTCCCCGGACGATGGATGTGCCCGGGCATGATGCCGATCTTGCACGCCCCCGGCGTGATGATGCCCGGGCAGTTCGGACCGATGAGCGTCGTCGTTCGCTGCGTCTTCAGATACGCCTTCACGGGGATCATGTCGGCCACCGGAATCCCCTCGGTGATGCACACCACCAGGGGCAGCCCCGCCCAGGCAGCTTCCAGGATCGCGTCGGCAGCGAACGGCGGCGGCACGAAGATCACCGAGGCATCGGCCCCGGTCTCTGCCTTCGCCTCGGCGACGGTGTCGAAAATGGGGACCGTCTTGCCGGTCTTTTCGTCGGTGAAGGTCTGTCCGCCCTTCCCTGGCACCACGCCGGCCACCACCTGAGTGCCGTAGTCCAGCATCTGGCCGGTATGGAAGGCGCCGGCCCCGCCGGTGATGCCCTGCACGACGACGCGTGTCTCCTTCCCCACCAGGACGCTCATCGAAGCTCTCCCTTCGCCGCAGCGACGGCCTTCGCTGCTCCATCCGCCATGGAGTCGGCGGTGATGATGGAAAGACCCGAGTTCGCCAGGATCTCCTTGCCCTTCTCGACGTTGGTGCCCTCGAGCCGGACCACGAGGGGATGGGAAAGCCCGATCTCTCGGGCCGCAGCGACCACCCCTTCGGCGATCACGTCGCACTTCATGATCCCGCCGAAGATGTTGACGAAGACGGCCTTCACCTTCTCGTCCTGCAGGATGATCTTGAAGGCGGCCTCCACCTTCTCGGTCGTGGCTCCCCCGCCCACGTCGAGGAAGTTCGCCGGCTCACCGCCATGCAGCTTGATGATGTCCATCGTGGCCATGGCGAGGCCGGCCCCGTTGACCATGCAGCCGATGTCCCCATCGAGGGCGATGTACGAGAGCCCGTGCTTCTTCGCCTCGGTCTCGCGGGGATCCTCCTCGGTGGGGTCGCGGAAGGCGGCGATCTCTGGGTGCCGATAGAGCCCGTTGTCGTCGAAGTTCATCTTCGCATCGAGGGCGACCAGCTCGCCGGCCTTCGTCACCACCAAGGGGTTGATCTCGGCGAGGGAGGCGTCGGTCTCCATGTAGGCGCGGTACAGGGCCTTCGCGAAGTCGACGAAGCGCCGCGCCGTCTTCCCTTCGAGGCCAAGGCCAAAGGCGAGCGCGCGCGCCTGGAAGTCCCGCAGGCCCAGGACGGGATCCACCTCCTGCTTGAGAATCTTCTCCGGGCTTTTCGCGGCGACCTCTTCGATCTCCACGCCGCCCTCGCCGCTCGCCATGAAGGTTACCCGGCTTGCGGCGCGATCGAGCGTCAGCCCCACGTAGAGCTCACGCCCGATCTCGCATCCTGCTTCTACGAGCACCTTGTGCACCACCTTCCCCTCGGGACCGGTCTGTGGTGTCACCAGGCGCATTCCGAGGATCTCCTCGGCGACCTTCGCCGCCTCCTCGGGGCTTCGGGCCAGCTTCACACCGCCGCCCTTCCCGCGGCCGCCCGCGTGGATCTGGGCCTTGACCACCACCACGTCGGTGCCCAGCTCCGCCGCGATGGTCGCGGCCTCCTTGGGGTTGTCGGTGACGCGCCCCTCGAGGGTGGGCACACCATACTCGCGAAGGATCTGCTTCGCCTGGAACTCGTGGACCTTCATCGCTCTTTCCTTGGCCGGCAGATCACCCGAGCCGCTTCTTCGTTTCCTCGACGGTCCGCTTCACCGACTCCAGGGAGCGCTCGAAGAGCGCCCGCTCCGCCTCGGTCAGCTCCACCTCGATGACCTTCTCCACACCGGCACCGCTGATCTTTGCGGGCACACCGATGTAGTAGCCATCGACCCCGTACTCGCCCTCGCACAGCGCCGCGCACGGGAGCACGCGCCCCTGGTCGAGCAGATAGCTCTCCGCCATGGCAATGGCGCTCGCCGCAGGCGAGTAGAACGCCGACCCATTGCCCAAGAGCCCCACGATTTCACCTCCGGCTTTGCGCACCCGGTTCTCGATCGCCTCGAGCCGATCGGCGGGGATGAGTGCCTCGACGGGGATGCCGCCCACCGATGCGAAGCGACGCAGCGGCACCATGCTGTCCCCGTGGCCGCCGAGCACCACCGCCTGCACGTCCTTCACCGAGACCCCCAGCTCCATGGCGATGAAGGCGCGGTAGCGCGCCGTGTCCAGCACACCGGCCATCCCCACCACCCGCTGCTTCGGGAAGCCGGTGATCTCCTTCATGGCGTAGACCATGGCATCGAGCGGGTTGCTGATGACGATGACGAAGGCGTCCGGGCAATGCTCGCGGATGTTCTGCGCCACATCGGTGATGATCTTCACGTTGGTATCGAGGAGATCCTCGCGGCTCATCCCCGGCTTGCGCGGCAGGCCTGCGGTGACGATGCACACGTCGGCGCCTGCGCAGTCTTTCCACTCGCCGGTGCCGGTGATGCGCGCATCGAAGCCGTCCACCGGACTGCCCTCGAAGAGGTCGAGGGCCTTCCCCTTGGCCACGCCGTCCTTGATGTCGAAGAGCACGACATCGCCAAGCTGCTTCTGGCCGGCCCACAGGGCGAGGTTGCCACCGATCTGGCCGGCACCGATCATTGCGAGCTTCTTCCGAGCCATGGCAAGTCTCCTTCTCGAGCTTCGATGCACGCGGGCGAACGGAACGCGGGCGTATCTAGTCGGCCTCCCAGGAAAAGAAAAGGCCCGCCGGCCGCAGCCCCCGGACCGCGCACGCGCGGCCGATCGGAAGGCCCCGGTCGACGGGCCTCGGCGCGGCGTCGAGACGCCGCGACCTTCCTACCACTTCTCCGCGAGACTCCCCACCACGGGGATCTTCCACCGCTCCCCGCCGAAGGCCTTGATGAGGGCCATGATCCAGAGGATGAGGCCCGCCAGCCCGAGGATCGGCATGAGGAGCAGGTTCACCAGCGGAATGAAAGTGATCACGATCCAGGCGACGAACCAGGTGACCGCAAAGGTCAGCCCCTGCTTGGCGTGCCACCGCACGTAGTCGTCGTCCTTCACCGTCAGATAAGGGATGAGCGCGAAGATGCCGAAGTAGGCGAGGAAGAGCATGACCGAATCGTGCTCCTGCTTCTCGCCCGTGGCGGCGCCTCCGGTGGCCGGGGCGGCGCCGTTGCCCGAGGTCCCTGGCGTCTGCTGCGTCTCCATGTGTTCTCCTCCAAGGTTTGGAGCTGCGCCCGCTGGGATGCCTCCCATCCGGCGCTCTGCCCCCGTTGGTGCGGAAACGCTAGC
>CAYYHA010000293.1:0-4356 GCA_964471535.1 uncultured Myxococcia bacterium
TCGAAGCGCTCGGCACCGCAGCGTCTCGCGCCCAGCCGGCGGCCAACGCCCCGCGCCGAGCGCCGGGGGAACGGCACCTGCACTCAGGAGGCCCAGCCGCCACGACGCCTCCCCCCAGCGTCCCGGCGCAGGGCCGCACCGGAAGCGCGGCGGCCCCGGGGCAAGACGACGCGTCGGGGACCGCCTCCCACGTGGCAAGCCCTGCCACTCCCTCGGGCAAGCCAGACCCCGGCGGACCGCCGCCGGCGGCGGAGCAGAAAGCGGCGTCGCGCGAGGGCACGCGCGCCAACGCTGGCCGGACGCGCCCGCGGCGGCGCGGCCGCCCTGGGCGACTGACCGTCTTCAGCTCCGGCCTCGCCCGCGTCTACATCGACGGCCGGGACATCGGGCGCACCACGCCCCTTCGCGACTACCCGCTGAAGCCTGGGCGCCACACGGTGCGCCTCGTCAGTCCCACAACGGGTGCCCGGGCGAGGAAGGTGGTCTACATCCAGCCCAATCAGCCCACCCGCATCCAGCTGAAGCTCCGGTGAGCCGATGTCCGCGTCGGACCGCATCTCCCTCTTTCTCGTCGAGGATCAGGCTGCGCTGCTCAAGGCGCTGCAGAAGTTCCTCTCTACGGTCGACGACCTCGAGGTGGTGGGCACGGCGCTGTCCGGGGAAGAGGCGGTGCGCCGCATCCCAGAACTCGGTCCGGACGTGGTCCTCCTCGACCTCGAGCTGCCAGGCATGGACGGCATCGAGGTGCTCCGCCACCTCAAGCCCGCCTGTCCCGAGTGCCAGGTGCTGATCCTCACCACCTTCGACGACGAGACGAAGGTGTACGAAGCCATGCAGGCGGGCGCCTCGGGGTATCTGGTCAAGCGCATGGCGACGGAGAAGATTCCGGACGCGGTGCGCGAGGCCCATCGGGGCGGCGTGGTCATCGAATCACGGATCGCCCGGCGCTTCTGGAACTACTTCCAGTCGGTGCGCGCCTCGCCGCCCGAGGTCGATCGCTGCGGGCTCACCGACGTGGAGCTCGAGGTGCTCGCCTTCATCGCCAAGGGCCTGTCGAACGCCGAGGTGGGGGAGGTCATGCAGATCGATCGGCGCACCGTCCGCACCCACCTCTCCCACATCTACCGGAAGCTGGGCTGCAACAGCCACGTGCAGGCGGTCGTGAAGGGCCTGAAGCTCGGGCTCATCGACCTCTAGGCTCGGGATCCCCTGCCTCGGATCTCGGGATTCCCCTTCCCGCCGCATCCCCGTCCGCCGCGCGCGCCTCACCCCGTTCGTCCCACCTTGGGGCCCCCTGAATAGGGCAGCGTCCGCCGCGTCTGTGGGAGGCGTTCCTACCTCCACGCAGGAGGTAGGCAAGCCACGAAGACTCTGGCATCTCTCGCTTTCCACCGGAGGAGAACCATGGATACCGTCCTGCGTCGCGTGCTCTTCGCGCTCGTCTTCGTCGTCCCCGTTCTGCCCGGGCGCGCCCGCGCCGACATGTGGGTCCGCGTGGACGCACAGCGCTTCGACGCCGCCATCGAGTCGCTCACCGAGGAGATGGCCCTCGTCGAGGGCCTCGCCTCGGACGACTGCTTCCGTACCGCCTGTCAGGTGCTGCGCGTGCGCTTCCCCGAGCTGCGCAAGACGCTCGAGGAGGCACGGCAGGCGCTCTCCCGGGGACGGATGGCCGACGGCTCCGCCCTGCTCGAGCGCGGGTCGCTGAAGCGAAGCCTCGGTAAAACGCTCACCTTCACCACGAAGTCCATCGGCGGTCTGTCGGCCTGCAAGCGGGTCAACCCCACCTGCAAGGAGATCGTCGCCCACCTGAAGGGCCTACGCCAGGATCTGAAGGCGCTCCGCGCCGAGCTCACGGCCGCGCCGGCGGCCGAGCCACCTTCGGGGGACACAAGCATCGCCGTAACCGCCGGACCGGCGGGGGCGCAGGTGGACGTTGGCGCCGGGGCGGCCCTGGGCGTCTCGGTCACCACCGCCGAGACCGCCACCGAGACCACCACCTCGGTGCAGTCCGGCGGTGCCACGGTGGGGATGCAGATGCACGTCGCCCCCCTCGCTGGCGGCGCGGCGGTCACGACCACGGCGACCGAGGTCGAGGCGGTCGACGCTGCACCTGCTGCGGGGGCCGAGCCGGCGGCCGGTGCCTACGGGATGCCGCCGGCCGACTTCGAGCGGCTCCTCGCGGCCATCCGGGACGAAGACTTCGCCGACGGCAAGCGCCGGGTGGTGGAGGATTCCGCCGAATCGTGGACCTTCACCTGCAAGCAGGTCGCGAGCATCTTGGAGCTGTTCACCTTCGGTGACGACAAGCTCGCCGCACTGCGTGTCCTCGCCCCCCGCCTGGTCGATCCCGAGAACGCCTACACGATCTATCGCGTCTTCGAGTTCGACTCGGACAAGGACGAGGCCCGCAGCATCCTCCGCAGCGCGCGCTAGGCGGCGCCGCCCGACGGAGCCGGCGCGGGCACCAGGGAATCACTCGGCCGGCCCAGATCGTCGAGCACCTCCCGCGCAGCGTTGTGCCCGGCGGCGCCGATGACGGATCCGCCGGGGTGGCAGCCGGCGCCGCACGCGTAGAGTCCGCCCACCGGCAGCCGGTAGGGGATGCGCTCGTCGAAGCCGAAGCGGTTGTCCACGTGGTGGATGTGCCCGTAGCGCATCCCGAAGTGCGCCTCGATGCCCTTGGGAGAGAGCGGAAAGAGGTCCACCACCTTCGCCGAGGTGTCGGGGGCGAACTCGTCGCAGATCGACAGCAGGCGCTCGGCGAAGGGGGCCTCCGCCTCCTCCCACCCGCCGCCTTCGATCTCGTACGGCACCCACTGCACGAAGAGCGCGGCGCTGTGGCGCCCGGCACCATCCATGAGAGAGGAGTCGGTCGCGGTGTGGATGTACCATTCGATGGCCGGCCGCTCGGGGAGCCGGCCCGCCCGGGCCGCCGCCCACGCCGCCTCGAGGGTCTCGCGCACCGTCCCCTCCTCGGGGAGGAGGTGGATCGTGCCGCGGTGCTGTCCCCGCGGATCTGGGAGACACCGGAAGGTGGGCAGGTCGGAGAGGGCGAGATTCAGCTTGAAGCTCGAGCCCGGTGCCCGGAGCCGCTCGAGCCTCGCCTCGAACGCGTCTGACAGGACGCCCGGGCCGAGCAGGCGCCGCAGCGTGAAGGGATCGGTGCCAGAGAGGACCACCGGGGCCTCCACCCGGCGGCCGTCGGCGAGTTCGAGCCCCGTCACCGCTCCACCCTGCACATCGATCTTCGCCACCTCCGCGCCCAGGACCAGGTGGCCCCCCGCCTCTCGGAGAGCGCGCACGAGTGCCTCGGTGAGCGCCCCCATGCCGCCCTTCACCACCATCCACGTGCCGCCGCTGCCCGGCAGGCGACACATGTTGTGGATGAGGAAGTTCATGCCCGTGCCGGGATCGTTCCAGCCCCCGTAGAGCCCGGTGAAGCCGTCGGTCACCGCGTACATCGCGACGAGGAGATCGCTGGCGAAACCAAAGGATTCCAGCCACGGACCGATGGCGCCGCGGCACAGCGTGAGGAAGCGCTCGCGCAGCTCGGGGCGCACGTAGCGCTCTGCCGTCTCCTCGAGGGAGCGTGGTGGCTCGAGCCAGCTTCGCGCCACGTCCTCGCGCAGCCCGGCGAGTGTCTCCTCGAGGGCCGCCTGGGCCCGGGCGTCGGCCTCGGAGAAGAAGGTCCGGATCTGTCGTTCGACGTCGCCGCGGTTGGATCCAAAGAGGAGGTAACGCCCGTCGCGTGTGGGGAGGAAGTAATGGGGATCGCGCCGGAGGATCTCGACCTCGATCCCGAGGCGCGCCATCAGCTCGGGCGGCATGAGCCCGAGCAGGTAGGCCCCGGTGGAGCAGCCGAGCTGTGGCGCCTTCGTGAAGGGGTACTCGGTGCGGCAGGCTCCACCGGGCACCCGGGCGCGCTCGAAGAGACGCACGTCGAGCCCTGCGCGCGCGAGGAAGGTGGCGGCGACCAGTGCGTTGTGGCCACCGCCCACCACGGCAACGTCACAGCGGAGACCCATGATCCGACCCTGCCGGGCGCCGGCGCGCGCGGCAAGGGGCCGCGGCCGCGCCGCCCCCCCTGCAGCCATCGTGGCGGCCGTGTTATGCCCGCCCTGGCAGCGGAAGCACGGCTGGTGCCGGCCACGGTCTTCAAAACCGTTGGGCGCGCCGCACGAAGCGACGCGCCGGCAGGTTCGATTCCTGTACGCTGCCGCTCCGCCCCGGCGCGCCGCCTCGATGCCCTTGCCCCGGGTGTGCGGCCCGCAGTACACAGCCGCGCGATGGCCACCCCCACCGCCCGCCCCTGCCCCGCCTCAGCCACGGCCGGTCCGCCGGCCGCTCTTCCAG
>CAYYHA010000294.1:0-4344 GCA_964471535.1 uncultured Myxococcia bacterium
TAGAGCAACCACCATGCCAGCGCTCGGCGGGCCCAAGCCTCTGAAATGACGGCCGGACCTGAGTGTACCGGAGCTTCAGGCCGAGGGCACCGGCCCCCGCCCCTAGGGGGCGTGCTCCCCAGCCGGGGCTGCTGCTGCGGCCGGCGGCGTGGGCATCGGGGCGGGCGGCGGCGCGCTGCCGGCTGCGGCCCCAGCGGGACGGGAGGCCGGCGTATCCGGCGCCGGCGAGAGCGCCGCCTCCCACCTCGCGAGCGCTTCGCGCGCGGGGGTGTTGGAGGCCTCGAAGGTCTTCTTGATGAGGTCGACGTCGAAGGCGAGATGCAGGCCTTGCGGCGTCTTGGCCACCACGCGAACGATGCCTCGACAGCCCGAGAGGATCGTGGCCGACCACTCGGGTGCCCCGTAGGTGTCCTGGAGCCACGATCCGAAGGTCGGGGTGCCGGGACGCGCCTGGTGATGCGCCACCAGATCGACGGCGCGGCGGCGATCGCCCTGGTCGAAGAGCCCCTGCAGGTGGAAGAGGGCCACACCCAAGAGCACGATGAGCGCAGCGCCCACCACCCGCCGCCACACGCGCTGTGCTGGGGTCTCGAGAGCCGGGCCGGACATGCGCGGGGGATACCATGAGGCCCGGGCCGCGGCCATGCCTTGGGCCCAGGCCTCCGGGCTCGCCGGTGGGCCCTCCGGCGGCGGCGCGGCCCGCACGTCGGTCGCCCCACCCTGGCGCGTCGCGTATTGAGGGGGGGCAGCGTCGGTGCTACAGGCGAGCCACCGCTTGCAAGAAGGCACGCCGCCATGGAATGGGACAGCCCCCTGTATCACAACACGGTCGCACTCTTCACACGCACGGGCGAGGACATGGGGCTCGACCCAAACATCCTCAACCGACTGCTCTATCCAGACCGTGCGGTCATCGTGACCTTCCCCGTGCGCATGGACGACGGACGGGTGGAGAACTTCCACGGCTATCGGGTGCAGCACAACAACACGCGCGGTCCCTTCAAGGGCGGCCTGCGCTACGCAGCCGACGTCAACCTGGGTGAGGTCACCGCACTGTCCATGCTGATGACGGTGAAGTGCGCGGTGGTGGGGCTGCCCCTCGGCGGAGCGAAGGGGGGCGTACGCGTGGACCCCACCCGCCTCTCGCGCAACGAGCTGCAGCGGCTGACGCGGCGCTTCACCACCGAGATCGTCAACGACATCGGCCCCGACTCCGACATCCCCGCGCCCGACATGGGGACGAACGACCAGGTGATGGCCTGGATCATGGACACCTACTCGCAGATCAAGGGCCACGCCATCCCCTCGGTGGTGACCGGCAAGCCGGTGGAGATCGGTGGCTCGCTCGGGCGCATGCAGGCCACCGGCCGCGGGGTGGTCTACGCGGCGCTCGAAGCGGCCCGGCACCTCGGCTTCGATCTCGACGAGCGCACCTCGGCGGTGGTGCAGGGCTTCGGCAATGTGGGGATGAATGCCGCGCGCAAGCTCTACAAGCTCGGAGTGAAGGTCAAAGCCGTCAGCGACGTCAGCGGCGGCGTGTACAAGAAGGACGGCCTCGACATCCCGCGCCTGCGCAAGTGGGTGGCCGAGCACGGCTCGCTCGAGGGCTACACCGAAGCGGACCGGATCAGCAACGAAGAGCTGCTCACCCTGGAATGCGACGTGCTCATCCCCGCGGCCGTATCGGGCGTGATCGATGGGGAGATCGCCCGGAAGCTCCGGACCCGGATCCTCGCGGAGGGCGCCAACGGGCCGGTGACCACCGACGGCGACCGCGTCCTTCGCGAGCGGGGAGACATCTTCGTACTACCCGACGTCTTCGCAAACGCCGGCGGCGTTACGGTCTCCTACTTCGAGTGGGTGCAGGGCCTGCAGAGCTTCTTCTGGACGGCGAAGGAGATCAACCGGCGCCTGTACCGCATCATGCACAAGGCCTTCCACGAGATCTTGCAGATCCATCTGCAGGAGCAGGTGGACATGCGCACGGCGGCGATGCGCCTGGGGCTCCGCCGGTGCTCGCAGGCGATGCTCTGGCGCGGCCTCTTCCCTTGAGGTCCCCTGGAGGCGTGGCGCGCCGCGGCGGGAGCGCCGCCCGGGTGCCTCGGGCTCAGTCCGCGTTCAGCCGCTCGAGGACGATCTCTGCGAGGGCCGGCGCGTCGGGCAGGCCGAGCGCCCGGCCGAGCTGCAGGACGAAGCCGCGCACGTACACCGGCGGGGGCAACGCGTCCCACCGCTCCGCCTCGAGCGCTTCGATGTGCGCGCGGCGAATCCGGGTCTCGGTTGACAGGGCCTCGACGCTGCGGCCCCGTGCCAGGCGGTAGGCGCGCAGGTAGGCGCCTGGCTGCGCCTCCGGGGGGGGTGCGTCCCGCACCGGCGTCCACCGCTGGGCTGCCGCCGGAGCGCTGCGGCCGCCGAGGCCGGGGGGCTCGCGTCGGACCCCCTCGTCCGTGTCCGAAACCGGCGGCGGGGAGGCGGCGCGCGTTCGGTCGGGCGGCGCGCCGAGGCTCCCATCGACCGCGGAGGCGGCGCGCACGATCCGGCGGTAGGCCTCTTCCATGCGAGCGAGCAACGCCTCCCGCTCAGCATCGCCGAGCAGGTTGTAGGTGGCGAGGGCGTCCTCGGCGTAGATGGCCTTGCGCGCCTGGTAGGCGCGGTGGACCTCCGCCACGGGCGCGCCCGGGGCGAGATCGAGGATCTCCCAGTCCTCCTTCTGCGGCTCATCCGACATGACGGGTCTCTCCACGCGCGCACAGCTGCGCAGCGATGCGCTCGAGTCCCACGGCGAAGCGCCCGCGGGGGAAGAGGTCCACGGCGGGGCGACGCTTGAGGACGGCCGTCGCCACCTCGGGGTCGTGCTCCACCCAGCCGAGGGCGCGCACATCGGTCCCAAAATAGTCCCGGCTCGCCACGGCGATGTCCTCGGCCAGTCGCCGGTGCTCCGGACGCTCCACCCGGTTGACCAGGATCTTCGGTGTGAAGGTCTCCGCTTCGCGCATCAACCGTTCACCCAGCTCGGGATCCATGCCCCGCACCGCCTCGAGGAGATCCCGAGGAGAGCGGATGCCGCGCCGGTCGCGCTCGTCCATGGCTCGCTGCACGACGCTCTGAACCCGCGGCCTGGGCTGACACCTCCGGAGCCGGCGATAGAAGGCCGCCTTCAGGAAATGGTAGGCGTTCTCGATGGAGGTGGGCTCTGGCACCACCACCACGACCCCGATCTTCGCGGCGGTGAAAAAGTCGAGGACGTTGAACGAGGAGCCGGCCCCGAGATCGAGGATGACGTCGTCGACGTCGAGCGAGACGAGGTGGCGGAGGATCTTCTCCTTCTGCGCATGCTTCGGGTTGGCCATCTCCATGAGCGCACGGGTGCCGCTGACCAGATGCAGCTCCGGCGTGGCCGTGGGGCAGACGACCTCCTGCAGGGTCGCGACCCGCTTCTCGAGGAAATCGGCGAGGGTGCGCCGCGGAGAGCGGATCCCGAGGAGCGTGTGGAGGTTCGCGCCGCCAAGGTCTGCATCCACGAGCACCACGCGGCGCCCGCTGCGCGCGAGGAGCACCCCCAGGTTGCAGGTCAGCACCGATTTTCCCACCCCACCCTTGCCGCCACCGATGGCGAGGATGCGTGGACCTCTGGTGGACCGCTGCGCCACACCCCCACTGAATACACAGCGGGAGAAAGAGGCAAGGACTCCCTGCCCGCACCTTGGGGCGGCGCGGGCTCCCACCGCACCCCGGCGGAGGCGGGCTCCCGCGTCGCATCGCGCCTCCTGCTGCTTGACAACCGGGCCCGGCGCAGCGATGCGGGTCCTGTGAAGCAATCGGACGTCACCACCGAGGGCATCCGCGTGCGCGTCTCCTCCTACTACCTACCCAAGCTGTCGGACCCCCGCCTCCGGCGCTTCTTGTTTGCCTACCACGTGGTGATCTCCAACGAGGGAGAGAGCCCGGCCCGGTTGGTGGAGCGCCACTGGATCATCACCGACGGGTTCGGCCGCCGGAAGGAGGTCGTGGGACCCGGGGTGGTGGGGCAGACTCCGCGACTCGAACCTGGGGAGCACTTCAAGTACACGAGTTCCTGTCCCCTCCCTACCGAGATCGGCGTCATGGCGGGAACCTACCGCATGGTCCGCGACGACGGGCGGGAGTTCTTGGCGCAGGTCGGCCCCTTCACCCTGGCGCGGCCCGACGCCCTCCACTGACCCCTGCCCGAATCCGACGCCCGTCGGCACTTCCTCGTCCGACCGTCCCGCCACCGCACCCGCGAGCCCCCCAGCGCCGCCGACACCCCTGGATCCACGATGCGAACCGTCCCCCTCTTCCTCGCTCCGCTGCTCCTCGCCCTTG
>CAYYHA010000295.1:0-4294 GCA_964471535.1 uncultured Myxococcia bacterium
CCTGCGGCCGGAGGAGCGTCTGCCCCGGCGGACCCCTTCGCCGGCGACAGCACCCGGGTGGTCAGCCTGAGCGATCTGCAGGCGATGGCAGGTGGGGCGGCGGCGCCGAGTGCCCCCGAGGCACCGGCGACGCAGGCCTCTGCGCAGCCGGGCGGGGACCCCTTTGCGGCTGCGATGATGGACGAGGCCCCAGGCGAGGGGGACTTCAACCCCGACGCCACGGTGGTCGCCAAGGTGCCCGACGCCCTCCTGCAGGCGACGGCGCGGCAGCCGGGAGGCGGGCCGGCGCGGGATCCGGACGAGGCGCACTTCCAGGAGGTCTTCCAGGCCTTCCTCAAGACCCGGCAGGAGTGCGGGGAGCCGACCGCGGGCCTGACCTTCGAGAAGTTCGCCGAGAAGCTGCGGAAGAACCGCGACGCGATCAAGGCCAAGCATGGTGCCCGCACGGTGCGCTTCCAGGTTTACGTGAAGGCGGGCAAGGCGGCGCTCAAGGCGACGCCCATCAAGTGAATGAGGTGCCGTGGGTGACGCCCGTCGCGCGAGGCTCTGGCGGCGCGTGTGCCCTTACAGCTCGCGGGGCGGGTCCCGCCATTCCAAGGGGTTGGGTCGGCTCGCCCGATGCAGCCGTTGCCGGCAGAGGGTGAAGGACCGTATCCTGCCGGCGCACGTGGGTGGACATGGAGCACACGGGTTCGACAGGCTTCGGTGAGGCGCGATTGCCGCCCGCCGGCCGCCGCTTCGGTCGCGAGGCGGAGCTCGCACGGCTCCTCGACGAGTTCGAGGCGACCCGGCGCATGGGGTCGGCCGCGCGCCTGTGTCTCGTCCGCGGTCCGAGGGGCATCGGGAAGTCGTTCCTCCTCGACCTCTTCGCCGAGCAGCTCCGCGGGCAGGGGGTGCCGGTGCTGCGGGCCTGTGGCCGCGAGGGCGAGGGGCCGTTCGCTCTCTTCGCACAGATCGTCGATGCGGTGCTCGCAGCCCTCGGCACCGAGGGGGTCCCGGAGCGACGGCTGATGGAGCTCGCCCGCCGCATGGCCATCCTCCGGGGTCTGTACGACGCGGACAGGCCACGGCCCCGTGGCACCGCAGCGCTCCAGGAGCCGGGGCTGCGGCGTCTCGATTTCTTCGATGCGGTGGCCGAGTGCGTGTCGCTGATCGGCCGGCGGCAGCCGGCGGTCCTCCTCTTCGATCACGCCGAGGCGGCGGACGAGGGCTCCCTCGAGCTGCTCCACTATGTGGCCGCCACCTCCGTGGGCCCCGGCGGGCGCGCACCGGGGCATCGCCCCAGCGCCTCCGGCCGCTGCCTGCTCGTCGTGGCCGTCGGAGAGGCCTCCCCGCTGCCAGAGCCCCTGCAGGCGCTCGTGGACAGCGTTCCGGGGACGACGATCCCTCTCGGCGGGCTCGACCTCGATGGACTGCGGGCGCTGCTCTGCCGCGATGACCTGGCCGAGAAGCTCCTCGCATGCACCGGCGGCGTCCCCGAACGGATCGAGGCACTCCTCTCGGAGCCCGGAGGCGGGGAGGTGCACTCCTTTTTCGCGCGGCGGCTCGCCCGCCTCCCGGCGGGGCAGCGGTGGCTCCTCGAGCTGCTCGCGGTCGCCGAAGGTCCGCTGCGCGCAGAGGTGGTCGAGGCGGCCTGGGCCGCCGCCGGTGGGCCGGGCGCCCTCGCCGAGGCGCTCGATGCCCTGGTGGAGGCGCGCCTCCTCCGCGCGACCTTCTCCGGAGGCCGCCCGTCCTTCGCCCTGGCCCGCGAGGCCTGCCGCGAGGAGCTCGCAGAACGCCTCGCGCCCGACCTGCGCCGGCGCCTCCACCGCATCCTCGCCGATGCCCTCGAAGCGACCGGTGGTGCCCTGCCCCAGATCGCCCGGCACCGGCTCCGCGCCGGCGACCGGGAGGCGGGCCGGCGTGCGGCAGTGGCGGCGGGCGAGTGGCTCGCGCGTCGCTTCGCCTTCGCCGACGCAGCCCACTTCTACGAGGCGGCGGTCGACCTCCTCGAGGACCGCTGGAGCGAGGAGGCAGCGAGGCTCTACCTGAGGCTCTTCGAGCTCGAGCGGGCGCAAGGGGAGTCGCTGCGAGCGCTCGTGTGGTTGGGCCGACGCAAGCGCTGCCTGCTGGGTGATGCTGCCGCGCTCGCCGAGCTTCGCGGGCAGGTGGCGCAGGTGCTCTGCCAGCAGCTCGGCCGACCCTCCGTGGCCCGGCGCCTCGCCCTGGCCGCCGTCGGCCCCGTCTCCCCGGCGGCCGCGGAGGCGGGACCCGATCCCGATCGCCTGGGGCTTTGGGTCACTCTGGCGGAAGCGGCGTGGCACGACGGCGCCTACGAGGAGGTGGAGCGCATCGTGGAGGCGGGCCTCGCACTGCCCGAGACCCCGGGCACCGCCGGGGCGCGGATCGCACTCGCGAACACCTTGGGCAAGGTACACCTGCAGCGGGGGGAGCTCGATGCGGCGGAGGCACGCTTCGCGGCCAACCTCGAGGCGGCCGAGGCGGCCGGGATCCCGGCCGAGATGGGCCGAGCCCTGAACAACTTGGGGGTGGTGGCGCACCGCCGGGGCGACAGGAAGCGGGCGCTCGAGTTCTACCGGCGGTCGCTGGAGGTGCAGGGCCCCGTCGACCGGCGCCGGGAGGCCTTCGCCCTGCAGAACATCGCCACGCTCTACCACGAGACCGGTGAGGTCGAGGAGGCGCTCGACGCCTACCACCGGGCGCTCGCCGCCTTCACCCGGGCGCAGAACCGCGCCCAGATCGCACGCACCGCCCAGAACCTCGCCAACCTCTACCTGTACCTAGGCGACCTCGAGCGCGCCCGCGACCTGTGCCGCCACGCGATCGAGGTGGCCACCTCCGTGGGAGATCCCTACCTCCTCGGCTACGCGGAGCTGGTGCACGGGGAGATCGCGCGGGCCGAGGGTGCACATGCGCGGGCGAAGGCGCTGTACGAAGCGGCCATCGGGCGCTTCGAGTCGGTGGGTGCCTCGGCCCCGGCGCACCACGCCCGCCTCTCCCTGGCGGAGCTGCATCTCGCCGAGCGCCGGCTCGGCGCAGCGCGCGCCGCTCTGAAGCGCGTCGAGAAGGCCGTGCGGGAGAACGGGAAGGCGGCCTTCGCCGCGCGGTGGGCGCTGCTCTCGGCGGAGTGCGCGTTGGCCGAGGATGCGCTTCCCGCAGCGGGACGTGCCCTCGCGCAGGCCAAGGAGTGGCTCTCGGCTTCGCCCGACCTCGAAAGCCCCGCCCGGCTGCATTTTCTGGAGGGCCGCCTTCGCGAGGCTCTCGGCGACCCCGAGACGGCGGAGGTCAAGCGGGCGCAGGCGCTGCAGCACCTCGAGTCCCTGCTCGCACGGGTCCCCCTCACCCACCGGGCGGCCTTCATGCGCCTGCCCTGGCGCAGGGCCATCGCCGATGCCGCGCTCGGCCGGGCGCTCTCGCCGGCGGCGGTTCGGGAAGCGCTGCGCCTCGAGCCGGAGCCCCCCCGGCCGGGTCGCGCTCCGCCGGAGCCGGCGGGACGCTTCCCGGCCATCGTGGGCCGGGATCCGAAGCTCGAGCGGGTGCTGTCCCTAGTCGAGCGCATCGCCGCCGCGGACACCCCGGTGCTCATCCGGGGGGAGTCGGGCACCGGCAAGGAGCTCGTCGCCGACGCGATCCACCAGGCGAGCCCTCGGCGCGGTGGCCCCTTCGTCAAGGTCAACTGCGCGGCGATGCACGAGGAACTGCTCCTCTCAGAGCTCTTTGGGCACGAGAAGGGGGCCTTCACCGGTGCTCACAGCACCCGGAAGGGGCGCTTCGAACTCGCCGACGGCGGCACCCTCTTCCTCGACGAGATCGGCGATCTCTCTCCGAAGGCCCAGGTCGCGCTGCTCCGCGCGCTGCAGCAGAAGGAGTTCGAGCGCGTCGGCGGGACGCGGACCCTCCGGGTCGACGTGCGGGTGGTGTGTGCCACCAACCGGGATCTCGAGGCGATGATCGCCGAGGGGCGTTTCCGGGAGGACCTGTACTTCCGGCTCAAAGGGGTGATGATCGAGCTGCCACCGCTCCGGGAGCGCATCCAGGACATCCCGCTGTTGGTGGAACGCTTCCTGCAGAGGGCAGGGGAGCGCCTCGCCAAGCGGCGTGGCGGGACCATCCCCACCGTCTCTCCCGAGGTCATGGAGATTCTGATGCGCCATCCCTGGCCCGGCAACGTCCGGGAACTCGAGAACGTCGTCGAGAACCTCGCGGTGCTCGCCGACGGTCCGATGATCGGGCTCGAGGACCTCGAGCATCTGCCGGATCTCGCCCGGTGGATCGAGCGCCCGGGTCCTAGGGC
>CAYYHA010000296.1:0-4266 GCA_964471535.1 uncultured Myxococcia bacterium
ACCAGGCGTGCCGGCTCGCTGCCATGGAGCTGCACCCAACCGAGGCCGGTGACCCGGCAGGCTTCGAGGATCTCCTCGAAGCCCGCGTCGACGAAGACCCCAACGGGGATGGGCCCGCCTCCTGCCGCCGCGCTCGCCGCCACCAGCTCCCGCGCCCGCTCCAGCGTCACGTGGCGCCTGCTGCCTCGCCAGAAGTTGAGGCCGATGGCGTCCACCCCCGCCGCGGCGCAGGCCTCGACGTCCACCTCACGGGTCACGCCACAGATCTTTACCCACGGCCTCATCGCGCGCCCCTCACCCCGCCTCCTTCAGGGCTGCGATCAACGCCCCAGCATCCTCCGCTCGCACGAGAGCCTCACCCACCAAGACCGCGCGAACACCAGCACCGGCGAGCCGAGCGGCCTCCCCGGGCTCCGAGACCCCGCTCTCACCGACGACCAGACAGCCCGCAGCGCGAAGACGCGGGGCCAGGCGCACCGTGGTGTCGAGGTCCACCTCGAAGGTGGAGAGATCGCGGTTGTTGACCCCCACCAGCGTGGCTCCAGCCGCGATGGCCCGCTCTGCCTCTTCGGCATCGTGCACCTCGAGCAAGGCCTCCACCCCGGCCTCGCTGCAAGCAGCGAGGAGTTCCCCGAGCGCTCCCCCTTCGAGGGCTGCGGCGATGAGGAGCACGGCATCGGCTCCCAGGGCTCGGCTCTCGAAGACCTGCCAGGGATCGACGATGAAGTCCTTGCGCAGGCAGGGCAGATCGGTGGCGGCGCGCACCTCGACCAGGTCCTCACGCTGTCCCCAGAAATACCGCGTATCGGTGAGGACCGAGAGGCATGCCGCCCCCCCGGCCTGGTAGTGCTGCGCCACTTCCACGGGCCGCCAAGGCGCCGGCGCGATGGGACCTCTGGACGGTGAGGCCCGCTTGCACTCGGCGATCACTGCGAGCCCCTCTGCCGCGGCCAGCGCAGCGGAGAAGCGGCGAGGCGCGGGCGCGGACGCGATCGCCGCCTCGAGGTGGGCCAGCGGTGCGAGGCGCCGGGCCACAGCAACTTCGTGTCGCTTGTGCTCCAGGATCTCGCGCAGGATCGATGGCGCCGGCACGGCTGTCCTCATCTGTCGCTTTGACTCACACGGACCAATGCATTCAGCGTCTCGAGTGCTCGGCCGGAGCGAATCGCCTCCCGCACCTGCTCGACCCCGTCCTGCAGGTCCTCCGCCTTCCCGCTGACCAGGAGGGCGGCGGCGGCATTGAGGCACGCCATGTCCGCCTTGGGGCCCCGTTCTCCTTCGAGGATCCGCCGGGTGATCGCCGCATTGGTCTCGGGATCGCCACCCTCGAGGTCGGCGAGCTGGCAGGGATTCAGCCCCACCTGATCGGGCGTGATCCGGAAGCTGTGCACGGTGCGGTCGCGCACCTCGGAAACGTGCGTGACGCCGGTGAGGGTGAGTTCGTCGAGGCCGTCGCTCCCGTGCACCACCCAGGCATGCCGGGTGCCGAGCTTCAGGAGCACCTCGGCGATGGGCTCCACCCAGCGCTTGTCGAAGACGCCCACCACCTGCCGATCGGCAAAGGCGGGGTTGGCGAGGGGACCAAGGAGGTTGAAGAGCGTGCGCACGCCGAGTTCGCGCCGAGGGGCCGCCGCATGGCCCAGAGCGGGATGGAGGGCAGGGGCAAAGAGGAAGCCGATGCCCACCTCCTGGATGCACCGCTCCACCACCGGCACCGGCGCGTCGATCCGAACACCCAGCGCAGCGAGCACGTCGGCGCTGCCCGAGCGGGAGCTGACGGAGCGGTTCCCGTGCTTGGCCACCTTCGCACCCGCCGCCGCGGCGAGCAGCGCCGCCGTGGTGGAGACGTTGAAGGTCCCCGAGGCATCGCCGCCGGTCCCCGCCGTATCCACGACCGGCCCCGGCCCCGCATCGACCCGGGTCACGTGCTCGCGCAGCACCCGGGCCGCGCCGACCACCTCGTCCACCGTCTCTCCCTTCATGCGCAGGGCGATGGCCAGCCCCGCCACCTGCGCGGGCGTGGCGAGGCCCTGCATCACCTCCTCCATGGCCTCGGCGGCCGATTGCTCGTCGAGGTCCTCGCGGTCGACCACCCGCCGGATGGCCTCTCGTATGGCGCGCGCCTCCATGACGCAGCGACACTACTCTGCCGGCGAGGAGAGCAAAAGAGGCGGCCCGACGGAGCCTGACCTTGCGCCGTCGCTGCCGGCTCACGCCGCGGGCGGGCACCTCTGCGGGGAGCGCCCCATCTGCCGCAGCCAGTTGGCGAGGAGATCGTGCCCGTGCTCGGAGAGGATCGACTCGGGATGGAACTGCACCCCCTCCACGGGGAGCTGCCGGTGGCGCAGCCCCATGATCTCGCCCTCCTCCGTCCAGGCGCTGACCTCGAGCACCTCGGGGAGGCTCGCCCGCTCCACCAGGAGCGAGTGATAGCGGGTCGCGGTGAAAGGACTGGGCAGACCGGCGAAGACGCCCTCGCCCCGGTGCAAGATGGGACTGGTCTTTCCGTGCATGATCCGTCCCGCGCGGACGATGCGACCCCCGAAGGCGGCGGCGATGGCCTGGTGCCCCAGGCACACCCCGAGGATGGGCACCACCCCGGCGAGGCGGCGGATCAGCGGCACGCTGATGCCTGCCTCCTTCGGCGTGCAAGGCCCAGGCGAGACGAGGATTCCCGTGGGCGCCTGCGCCTCCACCGCCTCGACGGTCACCTCGTCGTTGCGCACCACCTCCACCGCGGCGCCGAGTTCGAGGAGGTACTGCACCAGGTTGTAGGTGAAGGAGTCGTAGTTGTCGACGACCAGGATCATCTTCCGCTCTCTCCCGGTCCCTTTTCGGTCCCGGCGGCCTCGTGGGGCTGCGCCCCTGCCCTCGCCTCGGCTGGGGCGGCCTGTCCCGCGCCGGCCGCACCCGCCGTGGTCTCGGCGGTGGCCACCCCACCCGCCGGCACCTCGGACGCCGCACCCCCCGGACGGCCCGTGGCATCCGTGAGGACCAGGCCCCGGCGCGCCAGCTCGACGGCCCGGAACACCGACCGCGCCTTGTTCAAGGTCTCCTCGTACTCCCGGGCGGGATCGGAGTCGGCGACGACCCCGGCCCCCGACTGACACCAGATGCGATCCCCATGGGCGACGAGGGTGCGGATGCAGATGCAGAGATCTAGGCTGCCGTCGAGGCCTAGGTATCCGACTGCGCCGCCGTAGAGCTCCCGTGGGCCCGCCTCGAGCGCATCGATGATCTCCATGGCGCGGACCTTCGGCGCACCGGTGAGCGTGCCCGCCGGGAAGGTGGCGCGGATGGCGTCGTAGACCGTGGCGTCCTCGCGCAGTCGGCCGCGGACCTCGCTGACGAGGTGCATCACGTGGCTGTAGCGCTCCACGACCCGGTCCTCGACCACCCGCACCGTCCCCGGCCGTGCAATCCGCCCCACGTCGTTGCGCCCGAGGTCGACGAGCATCACGTGCTCGGCGATCTCCTTCGGATCGCTGCGGAGCTCGGCTTCGAGCCGCTGGTCCACCTCGGGATCGGGAGAACGCGGGCGCGTCCCGGCGATCGGCCGCACGACGACCTCGTCCCCTTCGAGGCGCACGAGCACCTCTGGGCTGGCCCCGGCCACCTCCAGCGTGGCCTCACGATCTACATCCGACCCCATAAGTCGCAGATAGTACATGTACGGGCTGGGGTTGGTGGTGCGAAGCGCCCGGTACACATCGAAGACGTCCACGGTCCGCGGCGCGGTGAAGCGCTGCGAGACCACGGTCTGGATGCAGTCGCCCGCGTGCACGTAGTCGACGACCCGCCGAACCATGCTCTCGAAGCGGGCGCGGGGCACGAGCGCCTCGAAGGATGCCGCCGCCGACCCGCCGCGGGCCGGGTCAGCGCTCCCGGAGACGTCTGCGCCCTCGCCTGCCGGTGGCTCGTAGGACCTTCGGCGAGGAGGGGCCGCCGCGCCGAGGGCGGTGCCCATCGCCTCGAGGCGCTCCCGCGCCTCCCACCACAGCGCCTCGGGATCGTCGCCAGGGCGAACGTGGACGTTTCTCACCAGTCGCAGCACCTGTCTCAAGGTGTCGAAGACGACCAGCGCCCCCGGCACCAGGAGGTTGACCACGGGCAGCGCCCGATCCTCCTGCCGGCGCTCGGGCAGGCGCTCGAAGGCCCGGACCAGGTCGTATCCCAGGTACCCCACGGCGCCGGCGACGAGCTGAGGCCGCCGCCCGGCGCGCTGGGGCGTCGCCAGCCGAAGCCGACCGAGCACCGCCTCCACGG
>CAYYHA010000297.1:0-4258 GCA_964471535.1 uncultured Myxococcia bacterium
CGGCGACCGGTGCCATCAGCTCCACCACCGAGTGGGCGACCTGCGCGAGGTCGAGCGATTCCACCTCGAGGTCCTTGGGGCGGGCGAAGAGGAGGAAGTCCTGCACCAGCCTCGACAGGCGTAGGATCTCCTCGCGCACCATGGCGAGGGGGGTGCGGATCCGCTCGTCGGGGGAGAGCTTCGCAAGGCGCCGCTGCAAGAGCTCGAGCTGCAAGCTGGCGGCATTCAGGGGGTTGCGAATCTCGTGGGCCAGGCCCGCTGAGAGGGTGCCCACCGCGGCCAGTCGCTCCGAGAGGCGCGCCCGCTGCTCCAGCTCGCGGATCCCGGTGATGTCCAGACCCGAGGCGACGAAGCGCCGCTCGCCGTGCGCCTCGACCTGGCTGAAGCGCCACGACACCCACCGCTCGCCCCCATCGGTGTGCCGGAGACGGAAGGTCTCTGCCACGGGGCCGTCGCTCGCCATCACCCGCTCGAAGAGGGAGCGCATCTTCTCGGCGTCGCCCGGCGCGACGCAGCGCTCCACCCACGGCGCGCCCAAGAGCGAGCTTCGCTCGAGTCCGGTCGCCGCGCACACCCCCTCGTTCACCTCGAGGATGCGCCCGGCCGCATCCAAGACGAGAAAGAGCGCCTGTACCGTTTCGATGACCTCCCCGATGGCAGCAAGCCGCTCCTTCTTCAGCAGCGCCTCCTCCGAGGCCTCGCGGTAGGTGTCGAGCATGATTGCGAGTTCGAGGTCGAAGAGCTTGTCGAGCGCCTCCTCGAGTCGGCGTGCCTCTGCGGGTGCGCGAGGACCGGTCTCGGCCACCACCGCCTTGAAGTCCCGCCGCACCACGTTCATGGCGCTGAACATGTACTCCTGAGGCAGCTCGATGCGCACGTGAACCCGGCCGATCCGCCGGCGGCGCGCCAGCCAGGCGTCGTCGTGCGGCCCCGACAGACCCGATTCCATCCAGTCGACGAGCGTCCCCTTCAGACGCTCCACCTGCTCGGGGCCCCCGCGGATCGCCGCGTGGGCCGAAGGGTGCTCCAGGATCTTCGCGTAGAAGTGCTCGGCGATCCGCCGAAAATGCGGCCGCGCAGCGGGCAGGAACTCGGCGAGGCGGCGGGCGTCCTCCTCCCCGAAGTCGACGTAGTCGAAGAGGTCTCGTAGGAAGCGGTCCACGGCCCGGACCCTAACAGGTTCCCGGCGGTTCCGAAGGCCTGCCACGCCGTCTTCGATGGGATGGCAAGCGCAGCATCGCCGGCCCGCGGCTGCGGCTGCGGGGCCGCGTCAGTCCGCCTCGCCGTGGTCCTCGAGCCAGGCCTGCTGCACGATCTCCGTCTCCGCGTGCTCGTGGGCGCGGATCCGCCGAGCCAGGGCCCGCATGCGATCGGCGAAGTGGGTGTCGATGGGACCGAAGTCGGCCGCGCGCGCCGCCGCCACCAGCGACCGGACCTCCTCTTGCAGAACCTCGTGCTCGGCGCGCAGGCGTCCGAGCCGGTCGGCGAAGCGCGGCTCGTGCAGGGGGAGCTGCTCATAGAGCGGCGATCGCTCCTCCATCGCGAAGTGCCGCTCGAGGAACACACCCAAGTCGGCGAGCATCTCCGCCAGATCCTCGCTCGTCCCCTCCTCCCCCACGGCCAACAGACCCTGCTCCAGCCGTGCGAGTCGCTCCTCGAGGGAGGCGTGCTCCTCTCGCAGCTCGCTGACGCTCGGCTCTGGGTCAGGCTGCTCTTTGTCTCGCTCCATCATGTCTGCCCTCGTCCGGCACGCCGGTCGATCCGCTCCGCCGGCCGGCGGCCGCATCCAATCGTGTCCTTGCTCATGCCTCCTCGGGCGCGGGGACGACGTAGACCGGCCGCTTCGCGGCGCGCACCACCGCCTTGGTCACCGAGCCCAAGAGAGCCCGCCGCAGGCCGCCGCCCCCGTGGCTGCCGAGCACCATCAGATCCGCCTCGGCCCGTTCGGCCGCCGCGAGGAGGGCCGCGGCGGGATCGTCGCCGACCACCACCTCCACCTGCAGCGCCACGCCGCGGGCCGCGGCCTCGTCCTCGAACCGCGTGCGAAGCTCCGCCTCGATGCTCTCCTGATCGTCGGCCTGCGAGCGGGGCAGCACGTGTACGACCCAAAGGCGTGCGCCCGGCGGCGCCAAGGCCAGGGCGTGCTGCACCGCCCAGGTTCCGTGCTCCGAGAGGTCGGTGCCGACCAGGAGCGTCCGAGGGGGCCGGACGGGCTCGGGATGCCGCGTCAGGACCTGCTGCGGCACGCAGGCGACGGGCCGCCGCACGTGGTGCAGCACCTCTCGGGCGTGGGAGCCACGCCACAGTCGGGCCAGACCCCGGCGCTGCCGCGTCCCCACCACCACCAGGTCCGCATCCATCAGCTCCGCCTCGTGGTCCAAGGCCCGGCCGATGCCCCCCATCCCCGGCCAGACGCGGATCTCTTGCCGTCCCGTTCCCGGCAGTACGCCGATGCGCTTCTCCAGCGCCGTCTCCAGGCTCTGGGCCAACTCCGGGTCGGGCAGATCGAGGGGACCCACGTCGTCGAAGCCCAGGCGCTCGTACTCCACTGGCGGCCAATAGACGTGCACGAAGGTGAGGTCCACCGCCGTGCGCTCCCGCAGGGTGCGCACCAGCGCGATGGCGGCAGTGGTCGCCCGCGAGAGGTCCGCGCCCACGACGACCCGGAGCGGGCGTTCCTCCTCCAGCCAGCGCTCGAAGCGATCCGGGGTACCGTGCAGGACCAGCACCGGGCACGGCGCATGCTCCACCAGCCGGTCGGCAACACTGCCGAGGACGAAGCGTCCGAGGGCCGAGTGCCCGTGACTGCCGACGACGAGGAGATCGGCGGAGAGTTCGGCCGCGGCGCTCGCCAGCGCCTCGCTCGCTTCGCCCTCGAGGGGCAGCAGCTGGGGATCGAGCGCTCCGACGGAGCAGCGCTCCACCGTCTCCCGAAGACCCGCCTCCACCAGCGACCGAAGCTGTCGGTCGAGCTCGAGGGCGCCCTCACCACTCGTCACCAGCCCCCGCGCGGCGAGCGGCTCGTAGGCGCTGGCGATGTGGAGCGCGGCACCCAGGCCGCGGCACAGAGCGGCGGCGCAGCGGACGGCGTCGTCGCCCGACGCAGAGAAATCGGTGCCGGCGAGGATCTTCATCGCCTAGCTCCCCGTCGAGGCCAAGGCCTCTGGGTGAGAGAGCGCGCGCAAGAGGTCCACGTAGGAGCAGATGCCCACCACCTTCTCCTCCGCGTCGACGACGGGGACGGCGCCCACGGCGAGGTCGGCGAAGGCGCTGGCGAGCTCGGTGACCTTCGTGTCCTCTCGGGCGGTGAGCACGTCCTTGGTCATCACGTCCGCGACCCGCAGGTTCTGGACGCGGACCCGTGCCGATTCGGGATCCATGGAGGCGAAGGGGTGTCCGATGGCGGTGCGGATGTCCCGGTCCGAGAGCATCCCGATGAGCTTGCCGCTGCCGTCCACCACGGGAAGGTGCCGCACCCCCCGCATCTGCATCTTCGCCGCCGCATCGAGGACCAGATCGTCCGGGTGGGCCACGAGGGGCTCGCGGGTCATCACCTGCCCCACTGTGATCCCTTCCTGCGGCGGCGGGGTGGGCTCCAGCGACTCGGTCACCGTCGCAGCGAGGACGTCGGTCGAGGTCACGATCCCAATCAGCTTCCCTTTTTCCACGATGGGCAGGGCGCTGATCCCTTCGGCGACCATGCGCCCCGCTGCCTCCACGAGCGTGTCGTCCGGGCTCGCGGTGTGGGCCGGGGTACTCATCACGTCGGAGACGTGCGCGTGCTTCCTGTCCTCGCAGGCGAGGATGTCCCGCTCCGACAGGATCCCGACGAGCTTCCCGTCCTCCACCACCGGGAGGTGGCGGATGCCGCCCCAGGCCATCATCTGCGAAGCCAGGGCGAGGCTCTCGTTGGGGCCGATGGTCATCGGCGACTTCTTCATGACGTCCTTCACTTTCATGGCGTTCAACCTCGCTTGGAGGAGTGTTTTTGTTTTCGGCCGTTCCGGTCGCGCAGCCGCCGCTCGGCGAGATCGAAGGTGTCGGTGATGGCGGCGTAGAGATCGGTCTGCCGGGACTCGTCGGGGTCCTCGCGGCCGACGACGACGTCGGTACCCGGGACGCGGATGTCGAGGCGCACCACGTAGTGGTTGCCCTTGTGTTGGGAGCGGTGGGGCTCCTCGAGCACGCAGTGGATGTGCGAGATCTCGGGGAAATGCTGCACGAGCTTCTGGGCGCGCTCCTTCACGCGCTCTTCCAC
>CAYYHA010000298.1:0-4239 GCA_964471535.1 uncultured Myxococcia bacterium
AGGATGCCTTCGAGCGGGCGAAGTTCCACATCCACGGGCACTTCGGGGGGGTCGACTGGGCGCGGGTCCTCCCCACCGACGTGACCCGAGACGCGGCGGTGCAGATCACCCCAGAGATCACCGCCGGCGTGCTCCTGGCCGGCCTGTCCTGGCTTGGGAAGACGGCGAGCGGCGACTCCGAGGCCCTCGTGGTCAACGGGGCGGCGCTCACCGATGCCCTCGCCCGGGACATCCGCGCCGACGGGTACTTCAACGGCAAGGGGGACAACGGCGTCACCCTGAGCGTCGGCGACTACACCTTGGATGGGCAGACCCTTCGCCACAGCTACGTGCGGGCCATCGCCGGTTTCCTCAACTCGGGCCGCAACGCGACGGCGCTCGGGGTAATGGAGTACGAGGATCTGCTCACCGCCATCGCCACCAACGGCCCGAGCCAGCAGGAGGTGGAGGCGGGCCTCGTCCCCGGCAAGCACATCTTCGACTCGTACAACGAGGCCTTCGATCTGACGCCGCCCGAGATCGCCTGGGAGGGTCTCGGCGAGGGCGACGTGGTGCGAGGCGAGGTGGACTTCTCGGTGGTCGCGACGGACACGAAGGTGGTGGGCCTCGAGTTCGTGGCGCCGGCGCTCCTGGCGACGGTGCCCGCCACGGGCCTCGGGACCTCCCGCGCCACCCTGGCGACCACGCTCAATGCCGGCGCCTTCCCCGACGGCGCGCTGGAGATCACCGCCCGCGCGGTGGACGAGGCGGGCAACGAGCGCGTCGACACGATCCACGTGACGGTGGCCAACGAGGCGCCCACCATCGAAGTGATCACCCCCATGCCTGGAGACGTGCTCTCGGGCACGGTGCGGGTCGAGGCCACGGCGACGCCCAACCCCTCCACGGGCGCGGCCATCGTCTCACTGACCGTCCTCTCCCCGGAGGGGATCTCGGACACCGCCACCGCGGCCGACAGCTTCGTCGCTGACTGGGATACGACGACGGCGCCGGAGGGTGACCTGGACCTGCGCTTCGAGGCGGTGGATGCCCTGGGCACCCGGGCGACCCTGCGGGTTCCGGTGACCATCGACAACCGGCCCCCGCCGGTGTTGGAGGGCACGGTGGTGGTGGCCGGGCGCCCGGTGAACTACCCCCGCGTCACCGTCCACGCGGTGGATGCGCGCAGCACCGCCGAGCCCCTCGGGCCCGTGATCGGCGAGGGCGTGGGTGGTGACGACGGGACCTTCTCGGTCACCGTCACCGACGAGTCCTACGGCGGGCCGCTCCTGGTCGTCGTCCGCGACGCAGCGGGCCAGTCGACCCTGTTCGACAACCCGGTCACCGGGACGCAGGTCCGCTTCGCCTCCGACGATGCGCTCTCGCTCTTCCTCCCGGGGCCCTACGAGTCGCAAGCGACGACGGGGTGGAGCCGGCTGGTCGTCACGCCCTGGACCACGATCGCCGCGAGCTACGCCCTCTTCCTGCTCGAGGACGCCGCGACACCCGCGACGCCGCTCCAGGCGTTCAACGACCTGCGAACCTACATCGCAGGCCACTTCAAGCGGGTCGACCCCTACTCCCTCCACCGCGCCATGCCCCTCGATCTGAGCGATCCGGCGCTGGCGCCGCTCGATCTGGAGGTCGCCTACCCCGCTCTGGCCGACTTCGGCCTCCTGCAGCTCGCGGCGCGCATCGCCACCGAGCAGGACACGACGTTCTCACCCCTTGCCCTGACGCGCCTGCTCGCCCGGGACCTCTCCGATGGGGTCTTCGACGGACGCCACCCCGGCGGGGTGCTGCAGATCGCCGACTACGAGTTCTCGGCGAACACCACCCGAACGGAGCTGGCCTACGCTCTCGACGATTTCGTCTCCGGCCCCCTCAACGCCTCCGGGCTGACCCGGGAGATGCTGCTCAACGCCGGCGTGTACCAGGACATCGCGACCGACACGAGCCGGATCTACCCGGCAGGCCCCGCACCAGAGTTCGATCGCACCCCACCGGTGCTGGTGCTCGTGGATCCCACGGTGCAGGGGGGCACCTTCGGCACCGAGGACGTCGCCATCCACGTGCAGGCGCGCGACGAGGGGCCCGATGCCTCGGGGATCGATCCCGCGACCTTCCAGCTCGACGTCAACGCGAGCACGCCGGGTCTCGTCGTCGGCGGGGATCGGGATCCCCGGCCCGACTACTACTACCTCAGTATTCCCAACGACGTCGCACCCTCGGACGGCATGGACGTGGTCGCGGTCTTCCAGGTGCAGGACCAGGTGGGCAACGCGGCGACGCCTCTGGAGGTGCGCTTCACGCGCACCCCGGCCTCGGTGCAGATCGTGCGGCTGAAAGCGCTCGACAACGTGCAGACCCTCGACCCCCCCTACCAGGTGAACGACGGCTTCCGGATCCACGCCCAGGGGGTCTTCGGCTTCGCACCGGTGGACTGGAGCGCGCCCATCAAGGTGGAACGAACCGGTGGCGCGCCTCTGCCGGCGGGGGTGCTCGGGCCCGACGCGGACAGCTCCGACACCTTCCTGGACGTCCCCCTCGACCCCAGCCCCCTGCCCGACGGTCCCCTCTCCCTCGACGTGGTGCTGCGGACCATCGCCGGCGAGGAGGTGCGGGACACGGTGGTGGTCACCCTCGACCGCAACGCCCCCACGCTCAGCATGAGCCTCGCGCAGCAGAACCTCCTGAAGCAGATCGACGGCGAGTGGTGGCTCCCGGCGGTGCCGGCGGGCTCGGGCGCGGCAACGGTGGACATCGACTACACGGTGCAGGACGCCGTCGTGGGGGTGGACACGGTGCGGCTCTCCAGCAGCGCGCCGGGCTTCGTGGCCCCGCCGGCCGAGACGCCGGGGCCTTGCATCGCCGCGCCCTGCACCGGGCGCTTCACCGTGACCCTGGGCGACGGCGAGGTCCACGTGCTGCGCGTGCACGCCGCCGACACCTTGGGGAACCAGACCAGCACGCCGGCGCTGCAGCTGCGCGTGGACGCGACACCGCCGACCGTCCGGCCTACCTTCCCCGCGCCAGGGAGCTGGAACCGAGACCTGACCGTGGACTTCACCCTCACCGATGCGGGGTCGAAGGTCACCTTGGTGACCCTCTCGGCGCGCAACGACGATACGGGTGAGGTCTTCGAGACGACGCAGCAGTACCCGGCCGCCGCCTCCATCGTGAACGCGGTGACGCTGACGGGCCTCAGCAGCGGCACCTACACCGTCACCCTCCAGGCCACCGACCGGGCGGGCAACTCCGCCAGCGTCACGCAGAGCGGCATCCTCGTGGACACCGACGCCCCCACCTGCACCGGCGTGACCCCACTGGGCAACCCCGGGACCGACGGCAGCGGCAACCCCATCTACTGGTACGGGGGCGCGAGCAGCCCGGCGAACGTGGGCTTCGCGGTCACGGCCACCGACGCCGGGGGGAGCCCCTGCCAGATCCAGGTCGACGTCCTGGACGAAGGCGGGAGCACCTCGACCACCCCCGACGCAGGGAGCTGCAGCGGCGGGACCGCCACGGTGGCCAAGGCGGACGGCCGGTACACCGTGACCTTGAGCCTCATCGACGCGGCGGGGAACGTGGCCGTCTGTCCCATCTCTCCCACTGTGTGGGTGGATACCACCAAACCGAAGGTACTCGGGGCAGGCACCGGCGGGGCGGTGATCTCGGCGACCGAGATCGACTACCGGTGGAACGCCGCCCTCGGCGACTTCGAGTACGTCAACCGCAGCGGCGCCACCGTGAACCTCGATGCGGCGCGCACCGGCACCCTGCAGCTCGCCAAGTTCGAGCACCGCCTGGGGGTGGGCAGCGCCGCCGACCCGGTGGCCGCCGCCCTCGCGAACAACCTGCCCGTCTACTACTTCGACGTGGAAGATCAGCCGGGCGCTGTGACCGCCTCCGCGGCCGAGGTGCGCCTCGAGTTCCTCGCCGGCCACGCCCCCGCCACCGATCCGGCGGCGGTGCAGTGGGCCCCGGCCTGGCAGGAGGCGCTTCCCGTGGGCCTCATCGCGGGGCGGCACCGCTACGCCGTCTACGTGGGCTGGCCCCTCCTCGGGGACCACGCCGCCTTCGGCTCGCAGGCCCACCACGACGACGTCCACCTCTTCAAGGTGCGGGCCGTCGACCCGGCTGGGAACGTAAAGGGTCTGCTGGACACCTACCGCTTGCAGTACGAGCTGCTCCCAGCACCAGTGGGCATCGAGCCGGTCCCCGACTACCCGAGCCAGGGGGATCCCGAGAGCATCTATG
>CAYYHA010000299.1:0-4186 GCA_964471535.1 uncultured Myxococcia bacterium
CGGTGCCCCAGCGGGTCACATCCGCCCGGAACTCCCAGGTCGGCCCGGCAAAGGGTGGAATCGGGATCGGCGTCACCTCGAAGCCCCAGCAGAGGTTCGCGGAGCTCACCCCGCCGGCGGAGAGAACTTCCACGTCGAAGTGCATCTCCGTGGACGCGCCCTGGCTGTCGGTGACCGTGGCCGCCACGGTCCGCACGCCCTCGGTGTCGAACTGGAAGGTGATCGGATTGGCCTCGACGTCGTCGGTGGTGCCGATCGTACCGTCGGTGCGCGAAACGAGCGTCACCTGGCAACACCCCGGTCCGTCCTCGAGATCCATGGTCCGGATCCGGAACTGACCGGGCGCACCGGCATACACGCGGATGCCGTTGGGTGAGCGGGCCTCCATGTTGCCCACGTAGATGCTCTCGAACTCCGGCGGCGAGTTCGGAGCGGCCTCCAGGGTCCAACGCTGGTCGAAGAGGCTGAGCTGGGTGCTCGCGCTCACCACGATGAGGTCTATCTCCGCGAAGACGTTGCCGTCGACGCCGGCGTAGAGTTCCCAGAGCGGGTCGCTCGGAATCTCACCCTCGAGACCGATGTAGGCGCCCACGTCGATGCCCGCACCGATGGCCCCGTAGACACGGATGCTGCCCTCCAAGGAGACGCGGCCCTCGGCCCGCATCGAACCGGTGATGCTCACCGGGTCGCTGCTGAACGTATGGCTCACGTTGTTGATGGGAGAAAAGGCGCCGTTCTCGAACTTCACCCCAGCGTCGAAGCCGTAGGCCTGCTCCACGTGGTAGCGAAACGCACCGGACACATCGGCTTCGATCCGCACCTTCACCTTCACGACGGGTTGCAGCACGATCGGACCGATGGCGATCGGCGCAAAGGTCAGGCTCACCGGAACGAAGGTCTGGCTCCCGGCCCAGGTCGCCGTGCCCTCCACCGTCAGGGCGGCGGTCTCGTCGAAGCTGAACTTGGTCCGGAAGTAGGGGTCGGCGCAGCACCTGAAATTGACGACCAGATCCGTGGAGAGATCCACACTGGCGCTCAGCCGCAGCTGATCGTCCAGGGTCTGGCGATCACCATCGGCATCGTAGATCACCTTGTTCAGCTCGATGCTGGGGATGGGGAGCAGGTTGAGGCCATGGGTCGACATGCCGCTGCCTTCCGCGACCTGCGCACCCTCGGTCAGCACTTGGACCCCCAGGAGGTCCGCCTGAGTCAAGGTGCGCTCGAGGTCGAACGCTCCCTCCTCCACGAGCTCGCTCAATGCGGCCGGCTGCGTTGCGACCACGGTGTTCCCGTTCTCCTCCCGCACCTCGGTCACCCGGCGGAGGAAGCCGTTTCGCCAGCGGACGCCGGGCTTGGCGACGAGGATGTCACCGGTCTGCACCATCTCGACCAGCGGCGCATCCGCCTCGAAGACCATTTCACCTTGGCGGATCTCCACGAGGTGCGCCAGATCGAAGGGAGTCACCCGCCGCACGCGGTCACGGAACCGGCCGTTGAATCCGGGATTGATCTCCCGGTCGGTTAGGGTCGCCGGCACCCCGAGCAGGTAGAAGGGACTCGGGCGTGCTCCCTCCACCCAATCGACGAGCCCCTTGCCCAGGTAGAGCGTCCCCATGGAGGTCTCGATGCTGCGCCCCTCGAGGAAGCTCCGTGCGGTGCCCACCGCGACGGGCTGCGGGCAGGGACGGGCGACCGGCCGGCGGGCCACCAGGATGGCCGGCACCTTCGTCTCGGTACGGGGGTTGAGGAAGTTGGCGGCTCCGTAGAAGCCTTCCTCGCGGCAGTAGACGAAGTATTGTCCCAACGCATCCAGATCGAAAGCGACGGGCTGTTCCAAGGAAGGCAGCCTCTGGTCGATGGGCACACCCAGGAAGGCGAAGCGGCGAGCCTGGACCTCGGCACCGGTCTCGTCCTGCGCAACGGCGAAACCGCGGAGGAGCGTCACGCCCGCAAAGTCGATCTGCTGCGCTCGGATGATCATGGGGCCCTGGAAGTCGGCGTTGCCCACCTGCGCGTCGAGGCTGAGCAGGACCCCCTTGAATGGGGCGCCGCTCCGGGTCCGTGCCTCGAACTCGAGGATCACCGGCCGCGGTGTCGTCGGCGCCTCCGGCAGCGGCTCGGGAGGCGCGGCCACCGAGGTCGTCACATCGACGGTGACCTCGGCCTCCACCTCCCCCTCGCTGTTGGCCTGGTCGAGCAGCTCTGCGATGCCGTCGCCCGGCTCCGGCGGCGGCGTGGCCGGACAGCCCCAGAATGCGGCACAGACGAACGGTAGACAGGTCGCGAGGACTCCCGCGCCTGGGGTTCGGGTCGTGTTCATGGGTCCTCCAGGTCTTGGCCCCCCGCGGGAGCCTCCAACGAATGCCTAGCAGCGTGCCGGCGGGAAGCCCAGATGGCTGTGCGAAATCGCACATGCGGCGGCACGTTGATGCCTGCGCCCGTGGCGGCCGGCCGGCGGTGGGTGCCGCTCGGGCGCAGACCGGCCTGACAGCGCGAGGCACTTGGGCGAAAGTGGAACGCCCGATGCGTCGACCCTCAACGGTGCTCGTCGCCTGCCTGGCTGCGGCCTGCGGCCGCCCCTCCCTCGAGGCCCGCTTCGAGGTGCAGGTGCTCGCCCGGAGCCTCGAGGTCCCCTGGGAGATCCGCACCTTGCCTGGGGGAGATCTCCTAGTCACCGAGCGGCGGGGCCGCCTCCTCCGCATCGACGCTGCGGGGACGGTCACCGAGCTGGCCGAGCTCCCGGAGGTCGTCGCGCAGGGCGAGTCGGGCCTGATGGGGATGGCGCTGCATCCCCGGTGGCCCGAGGTGCCCTACCTCTATCTCTGCTTCACCTACGCCGCGCCGCTCGTGATGAACCGAGTGGACCGCTTCGAGTTCGACGGGCTCAGCCTCGGCCCTTCGACCCCCATCCTCGAGGGGATGCGCGGCGCCAACATCCACGACGGCTGCCGCCTCGGCTTCGGGCCCGACGGCCTCCTCTACGTGACGATGGGTGATGCCGCGGACGAATCGTTGGCGCAGGATCCAGCCTCGCTCAACGGCAAGGTGCTGCGGGTGCGCGACGACGGCTCGCTGCCCGAGGGACAGGACTCGCCCGTCTTCACCCTGGGACATCGAAACCCCCAGGGGCTGGATTTCCATCCGGAGACGGGTGCGCCCTTCGTGACCGAACATGGACCGGCCACCGACGACGAGATCAATCGGCTCCGCGAGGGCGGCAACTACGGCTGGCCCCTCGTGGGCGGGGCTCCGGGCGACCCTCGCTTCGTCGACGCGGTGTACGCCTGGACACCCACCATCGCCCCTGCCGGCGGCGCCTTCTACACCAGCGACGCGGTGCCGCGGCTCGAAGGCGCCTTCCTCCTGGTCACCCTGAAGGAGAAGGATCTGCGCGTGCTCCTTCCTGCCGCCGAAGGGTTCACGGCGGTGCGGGAGGAACAGATCCTCTTCGACGGTGCCTTCGGACGGCTCCGGGCGATCCGCCCCCTCCCCGACGGCCGGATCCTGCTCTCCACCAGCAACCGCGACGGTCGCGGAACGCCGGAGCCCGACGACGACCGAATCCTGCTGCTCACGCCTCGGTGATCTCGGCGATGTGCGCCTCCCAGTGGCGCCCGTCGAAGGGCCGAAGCGTCCACCCCTCGAGGGGATCCTCGCCGTCGAGGCAGCGCACGTTGACGTCGTAGGCGTCGGGGTGGGAGCGGGGGCGATAGAAGGCGTGGATGCCGCAGATGCGGCAGAAGTGGTGGCGCGCCGTTTCGGTGTGGAAGCGGTAGGTGGACAGGACCTCGGCCCCCGAAAGCAGTTCGAAGCGGTCCGGCGGCACGATGAGGTGCACGAAGCCCTTCTTGGTGCAGATGGAGCAGTTGCACTCGATCGCCTCTCGGCGCTCCACCTGCACCCGGAAGCGGACCCGGCCGCAGTGGCACCCGCCTTCCCGAAGCTCCATGCCCCCTTCCCTACCACGGTCTCGCCCCGGTGGGACGGAACGACCACGGGGCAGAGCGACCGGGGGGCACCCCTCCAGGTCCCCACCCGCGGGTGGGCCCGGATCCCTAGCACGCGGCCCGGACACCCGCGGGACCCGCGCGCGGCGGAGCGCCGCAGCCCCCGGCGTCGCCGGCTTGCACCCCGCACCCCAACCAGACCCGGCCGTCATCGGCTTGCACCCCCCGCAGCTTGCACC
>CAYYHA010000300.1:0-4180 GCA_964471535.1 uncultured Myxococcia bacterium
GTCGTCCCCCTCGCCGATCTCCCGCGGCCGCCCCCGCGCGCACCGCCCGCGCTCGACGAAACCGGCGGGGGCGAGGGCGCCGGCGAGGCGTTCGGCCGCCTCGAGTCGGCCGGCGTCGACGTCGAGGGCGAGGACCACCTCCTTTGCAGCGGGGCGCGCTTCGAGGCGCACGATGGCCCCGAGATGCGCGGCGAGGAAGACGTGGCGCCGGCTGGTCTGCTCCACCACGTGCACCTCCCCGGGGAGATGGCGAAGGATCGCCTGGTGCGCGGTGGCCACCGTGTGATCGGTCGCCTCGAGGTGAAGCCTCTGCCGCCGCGCCCAGGGCTCGAAGAAGCGCAGTCGAGGCGGCTCACGCACCAGGCCCCCGGCGCTGCGCCACTCGAGGGGCTCGAAGAAGCCGTCTGGCACCCACCAGGGATGTGCGGCCTCCGGCGAAAGGACGCGCAGACGGGTGCGGTCGGCCGGTCCCGTGACCAGAACGGCGCCGTCGGTGGAGACCGCGAAGACCCGTAGCGCCTCCCAGTCGGCCTCGGAGACCCACTCGGCATCGGTGGCAGCGGAGCCCCGGGCACGCAGGCGGCGGGCGAGGCGCTCCGAGAGGGCCTGCACCCGGTCGGGCGGCACCACGTGAAGGAGGTCGCAGTAGGTCCCCTCGCCGAAGGACTCGAGCCAGGGGCGATAGCCGGGCGGCAGGGGGTGGCCGAGCTGTGCCTCGAGGGCATCGAACGCCTCCGGTGCGACGGGACGCTGGGCGCTGGAAACTCGGTAGACGCGATCGAAGCTGACCACCCGCATGGCTGTCAGATTAGGGGGGCTCCGGGCCCGGGAGAAGCCCCTGTCCTAGGTCAGCCCCCTGGCGGTGCCGGCCAGGTCGCCTGAGGCGCCGCCACCGTGGTAGAGGGAGCGCATGAGGCACCGGTGGCTGCTCGTGTGGCTGTCGCTCCTCCCGCCGAGCGCCGGCTGCTGGATCGTCGAGGGCACACTCGACAGCGAGGCGGCGCAGGCCTACTCGCGCCGCTTCGTCGAGGTGGCGCGGGGTGCCGTCGCGACGCTCGAGAAGGCCGCGCACATCTTGGGGGATGCACGCCAGAGCTGCGCGGTGCGCCAGCAGCGCGCCGGCGCCTTCATCGAGGCGGAGCTGCCGAAGCTGCGCGAGCGCCTCCACGCGCTGCACGGGGACCTCGAGCGGCTGAACCCCGCCACCCGCCGCCGCGCCGTCGAGCTCACCAACGTGGAGCTGAAGTTCGTGGTCAACCAGGGCTTCTCGGGGCGTATCGTGGGGGCGACCGAGGCCTTCCGCCGCAACTGCCCGGCGGAGGCGAACAAGGTCGTCCCCGAGGTGCTCGAGTATCGGCGCGTCCTCGAGCACGCCTCGGCCCTGAGGGCGAAGGAGCCGTAGCCCGGGGGCGCAGCGGCCGCCGGGGCCCTCAAATCCGCAGGCGCACGCGGGCGACTTCCTCCACCGGTCCGGCCGTCCGCTCCTGCGCCGCCGCCATCCTCTGGCCCCCCGCCTCCTCCGCACCGCCTCGAGCGGCCTGGGCCTCGCGGGCGCCGGGGCCGGCTCCGGAGTCGCGTCCCGTCTCGTCGCGAGGTCTGGCCGCCTCGCGTCGCTCCGCCTGGCGCAGCAGACGCCAGATCTCGGGTCCGAGCAGATCGACGCGCGTGTGGGCGAAGCGCTCTCCTCCGAAGCGCCGCACCGTTCGGGTCTGAGCCTCGAGGATGGCGGCGTCCTGGCGGAGGATGCGCCAGGCCAGCGGCCACAGGGCCGGCCTCACCATCGCCGCCGGGAGCGGGCTCTTGAACTGGATCACCGCGTGAATCCGGGTCCGGAAATCCTCGACCGGCGTCAGCACCTGCGTGATGCGAAAGAACGAGGGGCCGAGGCGGTATTCCACCTCGGCAATGGAGGGGAGGCGGAAGCGGTCGACGTGCGCGACGCGGCCCCCGCGGGGCGCCAGCACGCGGGCAGCGAGGCCCGGCGGCCGCGGCTCACCGAGGTACTCCGCCTCGACGAAGTCGGGGCCCCGGCGAACGACCGCCTCCACCTCGGCCCGCGGGCCACTGCGGAAGAGGCCCCGGTGGAGGAGGGCGGTGTGGGGCACATCGAGGATGTTCTCGAGGGTCGCATGGAGGGTGGCGGGCATCTCGAGGGTACCGCGCACGGTGGCGTCGGCTTCCGCCTGGGGGAAGCGAAAGGGCGGGGCCTCGGGCTCTCCCGTGCGATCCATGTACACCCACACGTAGCCATCCTGCTCACAGGCGAGATAGGTGGGGACGCGGCGGGCCGGGGCATCGGGCGTGAGGTCGCAGGCGCCAGGCACCGCGCAGCAGCGGCCCTGCCCGTCGAAGCGCCACCCATGGTAGGCGCACTCGAGGGTCCCGCCGCGCAGCCGACCGAGCGAGAGGGGGACGTTGCGGTGGGGGCAGCGGTCGAGCAAGGCCACGGCCCGCCCGTCGCCGCCCCGGAAGAGGACCAGGGGAACGCCGAGCACCGTGCGGGACAGGGGGCGCGGGCCCAGTTCACCGGAGGTGGCGGCGACGTACCAGGCGCGGGCGATGCGGACGATGGCGTAGTGGCCGCTTTCTCGAGGTGGGGCGAGCCGCATGGGCCCCATGATGGCAGCAACGGCTGCGGGCGCCCAGCCGCCGCCACCGGGCCCCGCCGCTGCCCCCTGCGCGCAGTGCGCGCTCAATAGCGCAGCAGCGCGCCGCCCCAGGTGAAGCCGGCGCCAAAGGCAGCCAGGGCGAGCAGGTCGCCCCGCTTCAGGCGCCCCATCTCCTCCGCCTCGTCGATCGCGATGGGAATGGTGGCCGCGGTGGTGTTGCCGTAACGCTGGATGTTGTTGAAGACCTGATCGTCGCCGAGCCCCAGGGTCTGCTGCACGAACTCGTTGATGCGCAGGTTCGCCTGGTGCGGGATGAACAGGTCGATCTCCTGGGGCGCCACACCGGCGGCCTTGCAGACGGCCTGAACGGCGCGCGGCATCTTGGCGACCGCGTGCTTGAAGACCTTCTGGCCCTGCATCTTGGGGTATTGGCGGCGCTCGGCCATGATTTCGGCCGAGTACTGGGGGTGGTGTTTGCTCGAGGGAAACTCCACCCACAGGTCCTCGGCGTAGCGGCCGTCGGCACCGAGGTGAATCGAGAGCACTCCCGTCTCCTCGTCCTCGCTGGGACCGAGGAGGGCAACCCCCGCCCCGTCCCCGAAGATGACCGAGACGTCGCGGCCCTCGGTGGAGACATCGAGGCCGGTGGAGTGCACCTCGGCACCGACGAGCAGGACGTGGCGGTAGAGGCCGGTCTGGATCCATGCGTCGGCCACGGCGAGCCCGTAGAGGAAGCCGCTGCACTGGTTGCGGACGTCGAGCGCGGGGACCCCAGGAATCCCGAGCTTGCGCTGCAGGAAGCAGCCGGTCCCCGGGAACATGTGATCGGGCGAGAGGGTGGCGAAGACGATGGCATCGATGTCCTCGACCGTCATGCCCGCCTTGTCCAGGGCCTTCTTCGTCGCCTCTACGGCCAGGTCGCTGGCACCAATGCCCTGGCCCTCGGGCACCCAGCGCCTTTCCTCGATCCCAGTCCGCTGGCGGATCCACTCGTCGGAGGTGTCCATCCACTGCGTGAGGTCCTCGTTGGTCACGATCCGGTCGGGCACGTGACGTCCCGTCGCGATGATTCGGGCTCGGGGCATGGTTGCCGCTCCTTCCGTGGACTCGGGTGGCTCGAGGGGGCGCCCGCGTCGTCTTCGACCGGCTGAGCGCCATTCACTCTGCTCTGGAAGCGGCGCACGCTGCCGATTCCCGCCGACGGCGTAAAGACGCGGCGCGTCATTCACGGCATCCGCGGCCACCTGACCGATTCCCCCCCTTCGCCGCTGCACCTACGCTGCGCACCATGGAGCGGCTGTCGACCGAGCCACTGTGGAATCAGTCACCGTCGAGGGAGTCCCTGTCCAGCGAGCGCGGGCAGGTCATCGTGGAGCAGGCGATCATCCTGCCGGTGATGGTCTTCCTCATCCTCGGGATCGTGCAGCTGGCCATGATCCAGCACGCACGGATCTGCACCGAGTACGCCGCCTTCAACGCGGCGCGCGCCGGCATCGTCTACAACGGCGACCCCGACATGATGGAGCGGGCGGCGTTCCTCTCCCTGATGCCTACCTACGGTCGCTCCGACA
>CAYYHA010000301.1:0-4175 GCA_964471535.1 uncultured Myxococcia bacterium
GACGAGCCGGTGGAGCTGTCCAAGAGCAACATCCTGCTCATCGGTCCCACCGGCTCGGGCAAGACGCTGCTCGCGCAGTCCCTCGCCCGCTTCCTCGACGTCCCGTTCACCATCGCCGACGCCACCAGTCTGACCGAGGCGGGATACGTCGGCGAGGACGTGGAGAACATCATTCAGAACCTCCTCCATGCTGCGGACTACGACGTGGAGAAGGCGAGCCGTGGCATCGTCTACATCGACGAGATCGACAAGGTCGCACGGAAGGGGGACGCGCCCAGCGTGACCCGCGACGTCTCGGGCGAAGGGGTGCAGCAGGCGCTGCTCAAGATCATCGAGGGCACACGTGCCAACGTCACCCCGCGCGGCGGTAAGAAGTACAACCAGCAGGAGTACGTACAGGTCGACACGACCGACATTCTCTTCGTCTGCGGCGGAGCCTTCCACGGCATCGAGCAGATCATCCAGCGGCGCACGGGCCGGCGTGGACTGGGCTTCGGCGCCGAGGTGCAGAGCAAGAAGGAGCGGTCGGTGGGTGAGCTGCTCGCCCTCGCCGAGCCGCAGGATCTCATTCGCTTCGGCATGATCCCAGAGTTCGTGGGGCGCCTGCCGGTGATCGCGACGCTCTCCGACCTGAAGGAGGACGATCTCGTCGTGATCCTGACCGAGCCCAAGAACGCGCTCGTGAAGCAGTATCAGAAGCTCTTCGAGATGGAGAAGGTGAAGCTCTCCTTCACCGACGGGGCGCTCCGGGCGGTGGCCCGCGAGGCGATGCGGCGCAGCTCTGGCGCCCGAGGCCTGCGCGCGATCATGGAGAACGCCATGCTCGACATCATGTACGACGTGCCGTTCCGTGAGGGCGTGAAGGAAGTGAAGATCACCGAGGCGGTGATCGAAGAGGGCGCCGAGCCGATCATCGAGTACGAGCAGGAGAAGAAGTCGGCCTGATCGAGTGGATCGGGCAGCGGCGGCTCGAGCAGGCAGTGGCGCGTACGCTGGGCCTGGGCGGGCAGCGGGCACGGGCCGGCGGGAGAGGGCTCGGCTCGTCCGGCGGGACAATGCTCGTCCGGCGGGACAGGGCCCACCGGGTGTTCACCCCGACTGCTTCACCTGCACCGTGGTCTTCATCTCGCGGCCCGTGTCGGGGTCGCGGGCACTCATGGTCAGGATGCCCTCGACGTTGAGGTCGAAGGTAACCTCGACGCGGACCGAGCCCTTGGGTCCTGGCTTGATGCCTTCGAAGAGGAAGTCGCCGAGCAGCTCGTTCTCGGACACCATCTTCCCGTCGCCCTGGTAGATGCGCATCGCCAGCTCGGTCTGGCCGTCGTAGCTCGTGGTCGCGACGATGGCCTTGGCATTGGGGATGCTCGCGTTGCGGGCGAAGACCTCGTGGAAGCGGCCGCCCGCCGCCTCGAGCCCAATCGCCATGGGGATGACGTCTAGGAGCTGAATCCGCAGGTTGGTGTCGTCGTTGAGGCTGTGCGCATAGAGCGCGGCCCCGATGGCGACCGCCTCGTCGGGATGGACCGCCTTGCTGGGGGGCTTGCCGAAGTACTCGGTGAGGTACTTGTGGATGAGCGGCATGCGGCTCTGACCGCCGACGAGCATCACCTCGCCGATCTGCTCCTTGGTCACCTCGGCGTCGGCCATCACCTGATCCAGGACGTGGAGGGTGCGCTCGATGAGAGGCTGCGTCAGCTCCTCGAAGAGTTGCCGCGTGATCGTGAGGTCGATGTTGAGCGGCATGCCCTGCGGCGTCATGGTGATGAAGGGGACGTTGAAGGGCACGCTCTCCCGTCCCGACAGGTCGATCTTCGAGCGCTCGGCGAGGTCCTTGATGCGCTGCATCGCCACCGGATCGGTGGACAGGTCGATGTCGTGCTGTGCCTTGAACTCCCCGAGGACGTACTGGATGAGTGCGTTGTCGAAGTCGATGCCACCTAGGAAGATGTCACCGCCGGTGGCCTTCACCTCGAAGACACGGTCCCGGATCTCGATGATGGACACGTCGAAGGTGCCCCCACCGAGGTCGTAGATGCACACGGTTTCGTTGGTGCTTCGCCCCACGCCGTAGGCGAGGGCCGCGGCGGTGGGCTCGTTGATGATGCGAAGGATCTTCAGGTTGATCTCGTCGCCCGCATCCTTCACCGCCTGCCGCTGCTTGTCGGTGAAGTAGGCGGGGACCGTGACCACCGCCTCCATGACCGGCTCGTTGAGATGGTCCTGGGCCACCGAGCGCACCTTGTTGAGGATGCGCGCGGCGATCTCCGACATATGGAAGTCCTTGCCTCCCACGCGGATGAGCACCTCGTCGCGATGCTCCGAGGGCTTCATCTCGTAGGCGACGACGCGGCTCATCGTGTCCACGACCTCGCTCTTGTAGTTGCGGCCGATCAGCCGCTTGGAGGCGTAGACTGTGTTGCGAGGATTGAGCTGCCACTGCCGCTTGGCTTCGTGGCCGACCAGCTCGTTCCCTTTGTCGTCGACGGCGAAGATGGACGGGATGGTCGTGGTGCCATCCTTGTAGGGGATGAGGTGAACCTTCCCCGCCTCATCGGTGTACGCAGCGCACGAGTTGGTCGTGCCCAAGTCGATTCCAATAATCCGACTCATTGCCCCGGGCGACGATTGTACCCGGGACCGGACTTCGATCCACCACCCCGGGCTGCTTTTCTCCTCGCGGCGGGCGGCACCTGTCTACGGGAGGTTCACGCGGGAGTACGCCGTCGTGACCGTGTCGAGATCCACGAGGGTGGGGCCCGCCGGGGAGAGGAGGTTGTCGGCGGAGAGGTCGGACCGCAGCTGAATGGGGCTCACCGAGGCGGTGGCCTCCGCGGCCAGGTCCGCAAAGCCTGCCGGTGGTGCCGGGAGCGTCTCGGAGAGCGCCCCCTGGCCATAGACGATCCAGCGGCCCTCGGGCGCGGCGAGGACGAATCGGGTCAGGCTCGCGCCCGGCACGGCATCGGCCTGCAGCGTCCGACTCGCAGCATCGTAGCTGCCGCTGGCGAAGGGCAGGAAGGAGTCGAGCTGGAGATCCGGAGGCAGCGTGGTCGCGGTCACGACTCGCACCGACGCCTCCCGCGGCGCGTCGAAGTTGCCGCTCGACGTGTCGCCGAAGGGAACGGCCAATGCGAGCAGCTGATACACACCCGCCTCGAGCCCGCCGTAGACGGGCGCGAGCTTCATGGTCACCGGGGGCGCCTCGGTGCCGCCGTTCTGCGGCAGCTCGGTGGCCGAGAGTCCGAGGGGGAGCAGCCCGAGGCGTCCAAGGCGGTTGCCAGCGAGGAGCACCACCGCGTCGGTGGGCGCACCCTGGTAGGTGGGCATGGCCGGTGGATCCACGTGCACCCGCAGAGTTTGCGTCTGAGCCGGCGTGAGGTTCCGCGCCGGGAAGGCGTTCCAGTCGGGCACCCGCTCGGTGGTGTCCCCGTCCCCGTCGATATCCCCCGTGTCCACGACGGTGTCCATCTCGCTGACCAGGATGCGGGGCACGAGGCCGTGTTCGAAGAGGGAGAAGAGCGGAAGGATGCGCGAGAGGCGTGCGGTGGCGCTCCCGCCTCCCGAGAAGCGGTCGAAGCTCAAGCGGCCGGCGAAGGCCCAGGCAGCGCGCAGGCCGTCCCGCCCCCGAGCGTAGAAGCGATTCTTGATGGAGAAGGGGAAGCCATTGAACTCCGCCTCGGCGACCATGCCGCCCGGCAGGGGGACGTCCTGCGTCTGGCCGCCGAAGTCGAGGTGGATGACGAAGACCTCGCCCATCAGTGAGACCAGATCGACGTCGGGCAGCGACTGGCCCAGGGAGAGCCCGGCGAGGCCCACCGAGATCTCGCCTTGGGTGCGTACCCGGTCGAAGAGGATCCCGCCGGTGATCCCACCGGCGCGGTCGCTCCGGGTGCGGCGCGGAAGGGCGACGAGGAGGTCGTCGGCGGTATTCTGGGCGATGGTCACGTAGTCGTGCGCATCGCTGAAGACGTGCACGTCGCTGGGCCCCCCGGCGGCGAAGACGGCCACCCCGTCGGCGTCGGTGGTGGCCTCGAGCCCATCGGGCTCGAGGCGCACCAGGGCGCCGGAGATGAGGCTGCCATCCTCGGCATCGACCACCACCACACGCCGGCCCGCGGGTGCGGGCGGCAGCAGGGTGAGGGTGACCGTGTCCGACTCGCCGGAGAAGCTCGCCGTGA
>CAYYHA010000302.1:0-4172 GCA_964471535.1 uncultured Myxococcia bacterium
CCGCCGGATGCCGCCGCCATCCTGCAGTCGATGATCAGCGTCGAGCCGGTGCGCGACTCGCGCATGGTGGAGATCGGGGTCTCGGACACCGACCCAGAGCGGGCGGCGCTGCTCTCCACCACCGTGGCCGAGGTCTACCGCGACCGGAACCTCGAGCGCCGCATCGAAGGAAGTGGGAGCGCGGTGGAGTGGCTCACCGAGCAGCTCCACACCCTGAAGCCGAAGCTCGAGGCGAGCGAGATGCGCCTCTTCGAGTTTCGCAAGGAGAACGACATGCTCTCCGCCTCGCTCGAGGACCGGCAGAACATCGTCTCGCAGCGCCTGCTCGCCCTCAACGCGCAGCTCACCGATCTGGAGGCGAAGAAGGCGACCCTGGGCGCGAAGGTGGATCAGATCCGCGCCCTGCAGAAGGAGGCGAAGGCCGACCGCTCGGCGCTGGAGGCACTCGCCGAGGTCACCCAGAGCGAGCTCATCCGCCGCCTCAAGGAGAACCTCTTCCAGCGCCTGCAGGAGTATGCGGCGCTGAAGGAGAAGTACCTGGAGAAGCACCCGAAGCTCGTGCAGGCGGAGGAGGCCCTGAAGTCGGCCCGCGCGACCCTCGATGCGGAGGTGGACAAGATCGTCGCCAGCATCGAGAACGAGTACCGGCAGGTGGTGGACGCCGAGCGCCGGGTGCGCCGGCTGGTGGAGGAAACGAAGGCGGAGGCCTTCGAGCTGAACAAGAAGGAGATCGAGTACAGTCGCCTGGTCCGGGAGAAGGAGGAGAACGAGCGCGTCTACCAGCTCGTCCTTTCGCGCATCAAGGAGGCAAGCCTCGCCGGGCAGCAGCAGGCCAACAACGTGCGCATCATCGACCGCGCGGTGGACAAGCCTCAGGGCGCAACGCTGGTGAGCCCGCGCTACGTCTTCAATCTCTCGGTGGCCGGCTTCCTGGGCCTGCTCTTCGGGGTGGGTCTCGCCTTCCTCCGCGAGTACCTGGACAACACGGTCAAGAGCCAGGAGGACGTGGAGCAGCGGCTGGGGCTTCCCTTCCTGGGCATCATTCCGCTGGTGCCCCGCGACGGTGAGGGGAGCCCCGACCTGCACATCCTCCACCACCCGCGGGGGCAGGTGGCCGAGGCCTGCCGCTCGATTCGCACCAACCTGTTGTTCATGTCCCCCGACGCGCCGCTGAAGCGGATCGTGGTCACCTCGGCGGGGCCGCGCGAGGGGAAGACGACCACCGTGATCGATCTCGGCATCGTGATGGCGCAGAGCGGCGCGAAGGTGCTCCTGGTGGATACCGACATGCGCCGGCCGCGCCTCCACAAGGCGCTGGGCGTTCCGGGCGGGGCGGGGCTCTCCAATCTCATCCTCGGCGAGGTGGAGATCGACGAGGTGATCCGCCACACCGACGTGGAGGGGATGTCGCTGTTGCCGTGTGGGCCCATCCCACCGAATCCCGCAGAGCTCTTGCACGCCCACCGCTTCGAGACGCTGCTCGAGGAGCTGTCGAAGCGCTACGACCGCATCCTCCTCGACTCGCCCCCCCTCGGCGCGGTGGCCGATGCGAAGATCCTCGGGGTGCGGGCCGACGGTGCCCTGCTCGTCGCCCGCGCCGGGCAGACCACGCGGGAGATGCTCGGCCACGCCGCAGGCTCACTCCTGGACGTCAACGCCCACATCCTGGGCGTCGTCCTCAACCAGGTGGACCTCTCCAAGAAGAGCTACGGCTACTACTACCAGTACTACCGCGGCTACGGTGAGTACTACGGCAAGCCGGACGAGGCGCAGGCCGAGGGCGGCGCGTAGTCGGACGGGTGACCGAACATGTCGCGTCTCGTTCTAGGGCTCAACACCCACCATGGCGACGCCTCTGCGGTGCTGGCGGGACCGAAGGGGCCCATCGCCGCCATCGCGCAGGAACGCATCGATCGGGTCAAGCACAGCGCCAACTTTCCTGCGGATGCGATCCGCGAGGTGCTCCGCATCGCCGGGGCCGACATCTCGGACGTCACCGACATCGCCGTCGCCCGCGACCCCAACGCCAACCTGCCGCAGAAGCTGGCCTATGTGGCGCGCCACGGCGTCAGCGGCCTGGAGATGGCGAGGCGGCGGCTTGCGGTGCACCGGAAGGTTCGCTCGACCGCACAGGAGATCGCCGACGCGATGGGCATCGACGAGGCGCGCATCCGCGCCGATTTCCATCAGGTGGAGCACCACCTGGCCCACGTCGCGAGCGCCTTCTACTGGTCGCCCTTCGAGCGCTGTGCCGCCTTCACCTGCGACGGGGCGGGAGACTTCGCGTCGAACATGTTCGCGCGCTGCGAGGGGCGCCGCATCGAAGTCCTCGGCCGCACCTACTGGCCCCATTCGCTGGGGGTCTTCTACTCGGCGATGACCCAGTTCTTGGGCTTCGATCGCTACGGGGAGGAGTACAAGGTGATGGGGCTCTCGGCCTACGGCCGGGACCGCTACGGGCGGGTGATGCGCAGCCTCGTGCACTATGCGCCGGGGCGGGGCATTCGCCTGAATCTCGACTACTTCGTGCACCACGAGATTCGCGAGGCCTTCGAGACCATCGAGGACGGGCAGGTCCGCCTGCCGAGGCTCTATGGCCCGAAGCTGGAGAAGGTGCTCGGGCCCGCACGCCTCCGCGGGACCGAGCTGACCGAGCGCGAGAAGGACCTCGCGATGTCGATGCAGAAGCGCCACGAGGAGGTCTTCCTCGATGCGCTCTCGGAGCTCCTCGACCGCACCGGTGCACGGGACGTCGTCCTCGCGGGGGGCTCGGTCCTCAACTCGGTTGCCAACGGCCGGATGATCACCGAGGGCTACGTCGAGCGCGCGTACTTCCAGCCGGCCGCGTCCGACGACGGCACCGCAGCCGGCGCGGCGAGCTATGTGCTCCACGCCGTGCACGGTGTGCCTCGCCACGATCCGGTCACCCACGCCTACTGGGGCACCGAGTGGTCGGACGAGGCCATCGAGAAGGCCATCGAAGCCAATGGGCGACCGGCGGAGCGCCTGGATCGCGATGCGCTCCTGGATCGGGCGGCGGCTGCGATGGCCGAGGGCAAGGTCATGGGGTGGTTCCAAGGCCGGGAGGAATGGGGGCCGAGGGCCTTGGGCAACCGCAGCATTCTCTGCAACCCTGCCTTCCCCGACATGAAGGCCATCCTGAATGCGCGCATCAAGAACCGGGAGGCCTTCCGCCCCTTCGCGCCGGCCGTGCGCATCGAGGACCTGCCCGAGGTCTTCGAGGGGACGCACGAGGTTCCCTTCATGATCGTGGTCTATCTGGTGCGGCCCGAATGGCGGGAGCGGCTCCCCGCGATCACCCATGCCGACGGGACGGGTCGCGTGCAGACCGTGCGCCGCGAGGACAACCCGCTCTATTACGACCTCATCGGCCGGTTCAAGGAGAAGACCGGCGTGCCCGTCGTCCTCAACACCTCCTTCAACGAGAACGAGCCCATCGTGCACACGCCGGAGCAGGCGATCGCGTGCTTCGAGCGGACGAAGATGGACTGCCTGGGCATCGGTTCGTTCTGGCTCAAGAAGCAGGATTCCGAGAGGTAGCGTCCCCGGGGCGACAATGCACGTCCTTCTGCTCACCTCCCACTACCCGCCGGACGTCGCCGCCACCGGCCAGCTGGTGGCGGAGATGGCGGAGGACCTGGCGGAGAAGGGGGCGCGGGTCACGGTCATCACCGCCCGGCCGAACTACGTGGGGTCGCCGCGGGAGCGGGTGCGCCTGCTCGAGACGCGGCGTGAGAAGGGTGTGGAGGTCAAGGTGCTGGGGGTGCCGGCTCTGGGGCGCCGGGGCGTGTGGAGCCGGCTGATTCCCTTCGGCGGGTACGCCGCAGCGGCCGCCGCGATGGCGCCGCTGGTGGATCGGCCCGACGTCGTCTACGCGCTGTCCACGCCGCCCATCCTGGGTGGCCTCCTGGGGCTCGGCATCGCCCGACTGAAGGGGGCACGCTTCGTCTACCACCTGCAGGACGTCTACCCGGAGATCGCGGTCGCCCTGGGCGTGCTCGGTGAGGGCCGGCCGCTCACCCGGGCGTCGACGGCGGCCGAGGGCTTCTTGCGGTCGCAGGCGGATGTGGTGGTGACCATCGGGGAGGACTGCGCCGGCACGTCGAGACAGCATCGCGGCGGCCCCGGCGGGTGCAGGTGATCCCCAACTG
>CAYYHA010000303.1:0-4158 GCA_964471535.1 uncultured Myxococcia bacterium
AGCCGGTGGGACCGATGAGCAGGATGTTGCTCTTGGACAGCTCCACCGGCTCGTCTTGCCCCTGGCGCCCTTGACCCGGCCGCCGACGCCGCCCCTGCTTGGAGTGGATGCGCTTGTAATGGTTGTAGACCGCGACCGAAAGCACCGTCTTCGCCCGGTCCTGCCCGATCACGTAGTCGTCGAGGAAGGCCTTGATCTCGGCCGGCGTGGGCAGGTTCATGGAGGCGGCGCCGTCCTCCCGCTCCGCCTCCTCGGCTACGATCTCGTTGCACAGCCGGATACACTCGTCGCAGATGTAGACGGTGGGGCCTGCGATGAGCTTGCGCACCTCCCGCTGACTCTTCCCGCAGAAGGAGCAGCTCAAGCTTCCATGGTGGTCCTTCCGGCTCATGACTCGTGTTCCAGCCTACTACGAATCCCGCCTACTTCAACGTAGTCCGTCGGCGGATCTTTCCGAGCATTGAGCCGCCGGGCCCACCCTGTCCGGGGCCGGCGCAGCGCGTCACGCCGCATCCCGCCCGGCGAGCAAGGACTCGAAATCGGCGGCGAGGGCCTCGGCCCGCGACGCGAGGGCGGGCGGCACCACCGAGCTCCGACCCGCCTCGTCCGCGACGCGCCGCATCGTCCGCGCCAGGCGCTCGAGGACCTTCTCCGGGGGCGGCTCCGGCGCAGGCGGCGGCGGATAGTCACGGTTGATGAGGCGGCTCAAACCCACAGGCGTGACGGGCGCCTCACCGAAGACCCGCTCCCGCACCGCCGCGTAGTTCGCGTCGCCAATCTGCCCTCGCTCCTCGGCACGGGAGAGCACCTCCACCACCTCGAACTCGGGGAGCTCGGCGCGGACCTCGGGGCGCGCGTGCGCCTCCCGCAACAGCTCCGGCTCCCGCCGCTGCATGAACCCATAGGTGGCGGTCAGCTTGTGGGCCGTGGCCTTCCGGATGTGGAGCTCCCGCTCACAGTAGCTCTCGAAGTCCTCGTAGCCCCACTCCTTGTACAGCTTCCCGTCGCGCACCTTCGTGAGCTCGTGCCCCAGCTCGATCCACGCGTTCTTGAAGTCCCGCGCGGTGGCCAGGACCTGGTAGCGGTACGACCCGGGGGGCACCTCCTTCATCCGCCGCTCGATTGCTTCCAACGCCTTCGTACGCATGGTCTCCTCTCTACCCCCCTGCCCCGCCGCTGGGAAGCAGCGGTCCTCCTTCGGCGGCACTCGGCGCGACGCGAGCGACCACCGCCTGTCGCGGCAGGCAAGCCGGCCGCCCCTCGCGCCCGGCCTGTCCGCCCGGTAGGCTGGCGCCATGCTGGTCGCGATCCTCTTGGCCGCGCTCGCTGGACCCCTCGACCTGCCGCTGGCCCGCCTGGCCGATACGAGCCTCGGGGGGCCGCTGGCGTTGCCGGGGGTGCTGTCCCCCGAACGCGTCGATCCCCGGCGGCGCATCCACCTCTACGCCGAGGCCGTGGGAAGCGCCCGGCGCCTCGAAACGGCCATCGAAGCCCTTGGCGGCGAGGCGGTGGCCCTGACGGACACCCTCGTCGCCGCGCGTGTGCCCCTCGGACGACTCCCCGCGCTGGCAGCGCTTCCGAACCTCCGCCGGGCCGAGCTGGCAGCGCCCAAGCGTCCGCTCCTCGATCGCAGCGTCCCCGCCATCGGGGCCGACCGGATCCTGCTCGGGTCGGGGCTCGAACGCCCTCTCACCGGTCGCGGGGTGATCCTCGGCCTGGTGGACACCGGGCTCGACTACCGCCACCCCGCCTTCGACGGCGACGATGGCCGCTCCCGAGTCCTTGCACTCTGGGACCAGAACGTAGAGGGCACGCCGCCCCCGGGATTCCACGGCGGGCACCTGTGTGACCGCGCCTCCATCGTGGAGGGGCGCTGCGATGCGGTCGACCTCGTGGGGCACGGCACCCACGTCGCCGCCACCGCCGGCGGCCGGGACCCCCTCTACCGCGGCGTCGCCCCCGACGTGGCGTTCCTGGTGGTGCGCTCCTTGAGCTTCGAAGACCTGGGGAGCAGCGCGAAGTGGATCTTCGACGAGGCGGAGCGTCTCGGCCGCCCCTGTGTGATCAACATGTCGCTCGGGGGGCACTTCGGCCCCCACGACGGCAGCAGCCTGGAGTCCCGCGCCCTGACCGAGCTGACCGGACCCGGCCGCATCCTCGTGGTCGCGGCGGGGAACGAAGGGGACCGAGCCATCCATCTCGCCTACCCCCTCGAGACCAGAGCCCGTCGCACCGAGCTCATCCTCCACCCCGGCTTCGCCTCCGACGGTGGCTTCGTGGATCTGTGGGCGAGCGCCGGAGCCCGCATCGAGATCGCCGTCGAGATCACCGACCGCGAGGGCAACGTCGCGGGGACGACGGGTTTCCTCTCGCCTTCCGAGACCTTCAACGCGCCACTGATCGAGGGGGATCGAACCCTGGGGCAGGTGCAGATCGCCTGGCAGGCGCCCCACCCCGAGACGGGAAAGGTGCGCGCCAACGTGGTGGTGGCTCCTTCCTCCGAGCCCGACACTTTCGCGGGGAACGCGGCGGGATGGCGCTGGTATCTTCTGGCCCGCGGGGAGGGCCACTTCGATGCGTGGATCTCCAGCGGCGCCTTCCTCTCCCCACCCGCCGAGTTCGGGCAGAGCGGCGAAGCCCCGGGCGATTCGGAGTCCACGGTCGCCATGCCCGGCGTCGCCCGCGGTGCCATCACCGTCGCCGCTTGGACGACGCGCAACAGCTGGGTGGACGTGGACGGAGAGACCTATCGGGAGCCCGAACGCGTCGTCGGTGAGATCGCGTTCTTCTCCTCCCGCGGACCCTCCGTCGACCCCGCCCGAACCGGCTTCAAGCCGGAGATCGCCGCGCCCGGGCAATACGTGGCGGCCCCCTTCGGCGCGAACGCCCTCGTCTTCGATCGGCGCATGCTCCTCGAGGAGGACGTGGTGGCCATGCGGGGGACGAGTATGGCCGCGCCCCACGTGGCGGGCACCGTCGCCCTGCTCCTCGAAGCGGACCCGACCCTGGATCCCGAAGCGGTCGAGGCCCTCCTCACCGAGAGCGCCCGCACCGACGTCCCCGGAGTGGTGCCGGGGCCACGCTGGGGCTTCGGCGCCCTCGACGCCCTCGCCGCGGCGCGTGCGCTGCTGCCGGCGCCCCAAGCGCCGGCTCCTGCTCCCGCCGGCTGTGCCTGCACGGCCGGCTCGGCAGACGGCCCGCCGGCCTGGGGCCTGCTGCTGCTCGCGGCCGCCGCGCTCCTTCGCCCTAGCCGCCGATGGTGAACGACTGTTTGACCGTCGGACGCGGTCCTGGGAAGGGGTTGAAGCGCCACTTGGCCATCGTCTCGGCGAAGCACTTCTCGAGGGGAGTGCCGCGCAGTTCCTTGCGGTCGATCCAGATCTTCCCCACCCGGCCGTCGTTCTTCACCACGAACTCGAAGGGGAGCACGCCGCGGAACCCGGTGCGCTTCACCTCCGCCTTGATGCAGGGGAAGAGGGTGCGCGACTGCCTGCGCACCACCGCGTTGATGTGGTTCATATCGTAGGCCGCCTTCAGGCCCACACCCTCTCCCTCAGGTGGCGTCTTCGGCGCGCGCGGCGCCGGCGGCTCGGGGCCGGGCGCTCCCTTGGCCGGCGGCCTCCCGCCGGTCGAGCCACGGGCCAGCGGCCGGCGGCGAGCGGGCGTACGCGTGGGCGGCGCCGCGGAGGGCGCTTCCTCCACGTCCACGTCGACGTCGAGCCAGGCACCCTCCCGCCGCGGTGGTTGGTCTGCGAGGGCGAGTTCGATGACCGGCGGGCTGACGGTGATACCCAGGTCGGCGAGCGCGCCCTCGGCCTCCCGCTCGGCGCTCGAGGTCACCAGCCACCAGACACCGGTGGCGACCACCACCGCCAGAAGCACCGCCGCCGCGCTCAAGAGAACGGCGAGACGCGCCTTCCGCCGCCGCGCCTGCGCCTGTGCCTGCGCCTTTTCGCGCATCACGCGCAGCCGCGCCTCTGCCTTCGCGATGTGCACGCGAAAGAGATCGACCTCGCGCAGAGGACGCCACACCTCCTCCGCCTCGCTGGCGACCTGGGTCTCCCCGTCGATCTCACCCGCGTAGAGCTTGTCGATGAGCACCTTCGCGGGCACGGGCCCCATGAGGAGATCGCGCTCCTTGAAGAGCCACTGACCTTG
>CAYYHA010000304.1:0-4156 GCA_964471535.1 uncultured Myxococcia bacterium
ACCCTCGAAGACGCCCCGCCCCTCCACGTACCCGACGAAGTTCGCCTCGCTGCCCGCGAGCAGCTCGGCCGCCCGGCGGGTGAGTTCGGTGCCCTTGGTCGCCTCCTCACCGTTGGAGAGGACGGCGATACGCGGCGCTTCGATGCCCAGGATGGCCCGGGCGTAGGCCTCGGCGCACAGGCCCCACTGCGCGAGGTGCACCGGCTCGCACTCGGTGTTCGCACCCGCGTCGATGAGGACGCAGCGCCTCCCCTGCCGCGTGGGCAGCGCGGTGGCCACCGCAGGCCGGTCCACGCCTTCGAGCCGTCCGAGGAAGAGGAGCGCACCCGCCATGACGGCCCCGGAGTTCCCCGCCGAGACCACCGCATCCACCTCTCCCGCGCGCAGCAGGTCGAAGCACGCGCGCAGCGAGGCATCAGGCTTGCGCCGGATCGCCTGCGCCGGGTGCGGCTCGTCCATGGCCACCACGTCCCCCGCATGGCGAATGCGCACCCGCGCCGACATTCCCCCTGCGCGGGCGAGTTCGGCCCGGATCAGCGACTGCCGCCCCACGAGGACCACCTCGAGGTCGTGGGCCCGTGCGGCGAGCACCGCACCCTCGACCACCGCCCCGGGCGCGTGATCCCCGCCCATGGCGTCGACGGCTATCTTCATGGCCTCCCCGCTCGAGCGGCGTCGCGGCCGACAGGGTGCCCGTTACTCGGTCGCCTTTGAGAAGACCTCGCGGCCGCGGTAGTGACCGCACTCGCCGCAGACGTGGTGCGGGAGCACCGGCGCATTGCAGTTGGGGCAGTGGCCCACGTTGGGGGGCGTGTAACGGAAGTGGGTGCGGCGCTGCCGCTTCTTCATCTTCGACGTCTTCTTCTTGGGGACGGCCATGGTTTCCTCGAGTGCTTGGCCCGCGCTTCAGGCGAGCTTGAAGTCCTTGAGCTTTGCGAGGCGCGGATCGGGCACGGTGCGCTCGCACCCGCACTCGCGCTGGTTGAGGTTGGTGCCGCAGACCGGGCAGAGCCCTTTGCAGCCGTCGCGGCAGGAAAGATAGTCGGGGAGCGATAGCAGGATTTGCTCCCGGAGCAGCGGCCACAGGTCGATCTCCTCGCCGCTGTAGTAGTCCTCGTCGGCCTCGTCCAGGGAGAAGCTACCCGCCGACTCCCCCTCCCCGACCTCGAGGCGGTCCTTGCCCTCGACGCCGGGGAGCACCCGCTCGGCCTCGGGCCGCAGCGTCAGGGTGAACGCCCCCGAGGGCCTCGCCCGGGTGGTCTCGAGGCACCAGCGACACTGGCCGTGCAGGGTCGCCGAGAGGGTCCCCTCCACGAGGATGCGCCGGCCGGCCTTGGTCAAGCGCACGTCGAAGGTCACCGGCCCGTCGGCGCGCAGCCCGGTCCCCTCGCCCACGAGGAGGGCATCGAAGTCGGCCTGGGGGAGCGGCTCTCGGTGGACGCGCCCTCCGTCGGCGATCTGGTCGATGCGGTACTTCATGGCTCTCGTTCGCACGCAATCGGAATCGGCGCTCCGCCGGGCACCAGGACGGTACGGAATCGAATCGATCCCAGGGGAAACGCGGGCGCCGGGTGCACAGGCCCGACCCGCGAAAAGGCGCGCGATTATAGGCTCCGGCGACCAAAGATCAACCAAGACCTTCCGCGTCGACGTTGCGGAGGCCCCAGGGGCTTCGCCGCGCGAGGGCAGATGGTAGTGTCGCACCCCATGGCAGGCAGTACTCCACCCCGGCAGACCCTCGCTCCCCTCTTGCGCAGCCTGGTTGCCCTGGGCCTCCTCGCCCCGAGCCTCCTGGCGCAGGGGGAGACGCTCGTCGAAGAGGAGACCCACCTGGGCTACGTGGCCATTTTCCACCTCTACGACGACCCGGGTCCGGGCGAGGCATGGGATGGGAAGACGGGCATCGCTACCTACGCTGCACTGGCCGCCGGTTCCGAGGCGGCACAGGCCATCGTGGCCGCTCGGTACGAGGGCAACCCGCTCCTCCTCGACGTGAATACCGAGGGCCTGGCTTCGCGGGGGAACCTCGACTCCAGTGTGGGCTTCGTGGCCGAGCCGGGTGCAGCGATGGTGCGCTACGCGGACCCCACTTCAGGCGAGGTCCTGGTCCTCGCCGGAGGGCAGCACCGTGACCCGATGACCGGGGCCGCAGAGACCCTACAGAGCGTGGCCGTGGTCACCGAGTCGGGCGCCCAGGTCGAGACGATGGGGCTCCCGGAGCCCCGCTGGGGCCTGACGCTGCTCGCCTTCCAGGGCACCTCCTGTTCGGGGCTTGGCTGCGTGCTCGCCGCCGGTGGGGACGACGGCCAGGGCGACACGGATTCGGTCTGGCGCTTCAGTGAGCCCAGCAGCACCATCGGCGTGGACGCGGTGGGCACGTTGCCCACGCCCGGCTTCGTGCCGCACTTCTTCCAGGTGGGAGATTCGATCGGCGTCTTCTACGAGGCGATCGCCGGCACCGGCAGCAACACTGCCGTCAAGCGGCACTTCCAGATACACCAGGGAATCTATTCGTATAACGCCGACCCGAACCAATGGGTGGAGCGCCCGCTGTCCGACGCGTGGAGCAACACCTCCATCCTCTCCCAGGTGCTGGCCGCGGGAGCCAGCCCCTCGGGCGGCGCGCTGGTCGTCCTCGGGATCGATCCCGATCTGCAGGACCAGTACCTCACCCTTTACCGTGCCAAGCCCGGCAGTGGCGAACCGGCCCGCGCCCGTCCGGCAGGGGCCTATGGGCCGACGCTCCGGGCGATCGATTTCGGCTCGAGCACCTTCCGGGGCCTGCACAACCCGGTGGAGACCGCGGGGTGGGACGCGGGAGCGGGCGCAGATGTCGGTGGCTTCTTTCTCGCTGGGCGCTTTCTCCTCGAGGCCGGTACCGCAAACGAACGCAGGGTGGGCGGCGTCCTCCTGGTGGTGCCGGCGGCCCTCACCGTGACCAAGACCATCGAGCGAGTCGCGGCCAATGACTACACCTTCTCGCTTCGCGTCGCCCTGAACGAGAGCAACGCCCCCATGGAGGGCGTGGGGCTCCTTTGGGAGGGGGCCTGCGCCGTGGGCGCCACGGCGACGACCGGCCCCGGCGGCACCGCCTCGGTCACCCTCGCCCTGGACGGGAACACGCAGTCCGAGGTGGTGTGCGAGGCTTCGCTCGAGGTGGGCCTGCCCGAGCGGCTCAAGCTGAGCTTCCCCCCCGTGGTGCCCGGCGAGCCGCTGCAGCCGGGAGGCGACGGCGGCGTCGGAGGCGATGGTGGGGCTGCAGGTGACGGCGGCACCGGCCCGTCCGGCGGCGCCCCCACGAGCGTCTACGGCTGCAGCCAGGGCGGTGGAGCGGAAGGGGCGGCGGTGGCGCTTTGCCTCCTCGGCTTGGCGTTCGGGGGCGCCCGCGGCGCTGGGCGTCGCCGGCGGCTGTGGTAGGTTGCCTGCGATGGCGGTGCGGCGCGGCGCTCGGTGGCTGGCTCTCGGGGCCCTGACCCTCGCCCCCGGCCTGCTGCCTTCTGCCGCGGCGGCCGAGCCGCCGCCGGAGGTGGCCAACCCCCATCTGGGCGAGGCGATCCGCCACATCGAAGCGGGGGAGCTCGAGGCGGCGCTGCGGGCCCTGGAGGCGGCACTGACCTTCCCCGAGAACACCAACCGGATCCTGGTGGAGGTCTACCGCAACCTCGCCATCGTCTACCTGTACTCGGGCGACGAGGCGGGCGCCTACGAGGCCTTCGCCCGCCTGCTCAACATCGACCCCGACTACACCCTGCCCCCTCACACCGCAGAGCCGGTCGCCGCCCTCTTCGAGCGGGTGCGGGAGGCCTACGCCAAGGGCCTCCTCGAGCCGGTGCGCGTGGCGGTGGATCCCATCGAGGCGACGCCCAGCGGGGTCCCGGCGAGCCTGGTCGCGGTGGTGTCGGGCCTGCGGCCGGACATGCACGTGCGCGCCTACTACCGCTTGGCAGGGACCGCGAGCTGGAACGCCCTCGAGCTCGAACCCCGTCCCGGCAACCGCTACGTCGCCTCGCTGCCCGCCTTTACCGCAGACTCGGGGGGGGGCCGCACGCAGGTGGAGTACTACGTGGAGGTGAGCGACGCCGCCGGACGGCGCGTGCAAGGGGCGGGCAGCGCACTCGAGCCCCTGCGCTTCGCGGTGCTGCCTCCCGCGGCTCCC
>CAYYHA010000305.1:0-4121 GCA_964471535.1 uncultured Myxococcia bacterium
TGCGCGTCGTCTTCCACGCCCAGCGCCTTCAGCTCGTCGAGGCCGGCCGCAACCAGGGATGGGACGGGCTCGCCTGCTCGCCACCGCGAGACCAAAGCCCGCGCCTGCTCCACCAAGGCAAGGAGCCCGGTCTGTAGGACACCACCCACCTCTGCCCCGCAGAGACGGGCAAGGACGGCCGCATGCACGGGAGCCTCTGCGATCGAGGTGTGACCGAGCTGCACCAGCGCGCGGTGTAAGCGATCTCGGCATGCCTCGTCGGGGAGGCGGCCGGTGAGGGCCAGGAAGAGCACCTCGCTCGGCGTGTAGTGACAGGCAAGGTCGTCCTCCACAGCGTAGCCGTGAAGCCGGTCGGCGGTGGCCACGCGCGCCGTGAGCCACTTGCGCCACGAACGATCTTCGATGGGCCCCTTCTTCATTTTGGATCGAAGCCGGCCAGGGTCCGCGCGCGGGCACCCAGTGGCGGTGGAATCGTTGGATCCACACGCACCTCGATCAGCGCCGGCTCGCCGAGGGCGAGCGCTTCTTCGACCGCGGGTGCGATTCCGCCCGGCGCATCGACGACGAAGGTGCGAAGCCCCATCGCCCGGGCGATCGCCGCCACCTCGATGGGCCGCTTGTAGCGCACGGACTCGAGCCGCCGGCGCTGACCGACGTGGGCGCTGGCATGGAAAGAGATGCCGTGCATCTGGTTGTTCTCGACGATCCAGATGACCGGCACCCCGTACTCGTAGGCGGTGAGCAGCTCCATGCCGTTCATCGTGAAGCAGGCGTCCCCCACGATGGCGAAGACCGGGCGGTGCGGAGAGCCGATGGCCGCGCCGATGGGCGCCGCCGTGCCGTGACCCATCGAGCCCATGCCCAGGTTCAGGAAGAAGTCCTGACCGCGGCGTATGCACAAATGGTGCAGGTTGAAGAGCATGTGCCCCCCGATGTCGGAGAACACGATCGCATCGGAGGGAAGCACCGAAGACAGCTCGCGCCGCCAGCGTTGCGGAGTGAGCGGCCGGTCGGTCGAGTCGCGCAGTTCCGCCTCATCGTAACGGGCCTCACCCGCCGGCGGCGGGGGCGCCTCGGGCCAGCGGGAACGCGGCGCGCGTCCCTCCCGGATGCTCCGGTGCAGGTGGTAGATGAGTTCCACGAGCACCGTCTGCGCATCGCCGACCAGCGGGATCTCTACGGGGTAGCTCCGAGCGATGCGGTCGGGATCGATGTCCACCTGGATGAGCGTCTCCCGCGGCCGAAGCTTCGGATTCCACAGGAGCGTGGTGGTCTCGTTGAGCGACGCACCCACCACCAAGAGCACGTCCACCGCCTCACCGAGCACCGTCTGGGCGGCCGCACGATGGCCAGCGAATCCCATGACCCCGAGCGACAGAGGATGATCCTCGGGAAAGACTCCCTTGCCTCGAGGGGAAGTGCAGACTCGGGCCGGCACCAGCTCCGCCAGGTTCTCGAGGTGGGCGTGTGCCTTGGCGCTGGCCACACCGGAGCCGGCGAGCACCACCGGGTACTCGGCGTCGAGGAGCGCCTCGGCGGCAGCTGCGACGGCGTCCCGGTCGAAGGTGCGCGTGGTCGGCCGGTAGGTGGTGGGATCGAACCAGTCCTCCTCGAGGGGCTGCGCCCACAGATCGTTGGGCACGTTGAGGTGCACCGGCCCTGGCCGGCCGGTGAGGGCGAGGCGCAGCGCCCGGCGGAGGTGGAGGGAGAGGCTCTCCGGGCCGGTGACCATGGCCGAGTACTTCGTGACCGGCTTGAACATCGCCACGATGTCCATGTCCTCGCGGGTCGTCTCCTGCGCGGCGCCTCGGCCCATGTGTCCCCGAGCCGCCTGGCCGGTGAGCACGAGCAGGGGAACGCCGTCGGCGTAGGCACAGGCGACGCCGGTGAGGAGATTGGTCGCACCCGGGCCGGAGGTCCCGGCGCAGACTGCCAGGCGCCCGGTGCTCCGCGCCTGTCCGTCGGCCATGAACGCGGCGCCCTCCTCGTGCTTTGCTACGACGAGTTGCATCTCCGGGTCGTGCTCCACCTCCTCGAAGAAGGCGTGGAGCAGGCCCCCGGGGATGCCGTAGACCGTCCGGACGCCCTCGGCCTTCAGGTAGGCGATGAAGACGTCGAGGAAGCGGCGGGGGGCGGCCTCCGTGGCAAGGGGTGCAGATCCACTGCGTGCCGGCTGATTCATAGCGACCTCAAGGTTTCACGTCGATGGACCGGATCTTCACCACACGGTGGATGGTCTCCTCGACGGTGCCGGACAGCCGATGATCCTCGGCCTCGACGGGGAAGTGCGCCCAGAAGGTGGTGCCGATGCCCTCCCGAGACATCACCTCGAGGCGGCCACCGAGCTGTGCGAGGAGCTGCACCACCACCGAGAGCCCCACACCGTAGGAGTTGGGGGCGCGGGCGGTGGAGGCGCCGGGGCGGAAGATCTCCCGCATGCGGGCTTCGGGGATGCCGCGTCCCGTGTCCGAGACCTTCAGCGTCAGGGTGCTCGGGGTGCCGGTGAGCTCCACCACGATGCTGCCCGTGTCGGTGTACTTCACCGCGTTGGTCAGAAGGTTGTCGACGATGCGATCGAAGACCACCGGGTCCACGGTGAGATGCTCCGGGATCTCACGGGTCGCGAAGGCGCTCACGCGCAAGGGCTTGCCGTAGGCGAGCGCCTTCAGGCGGCGCCTGAGGCGGTCGGCCAGGCCCTCGGTGGGGATGCGCTCGGGCGCCATGCGCACCACGCTGCCCTCGCGGATGGCGGCGTCCATCAGCTCCTTCAGCAGGCGCTCCATGGCGACGGTCGCCTTCTTCACCTCGGTGGCGATCTCCTTACCGTCTTCGCTCAAGGCTTCGTAGGCGAGCAGCTCCTCGATCCCGCTGACGATGACGGCGAGCGGGTTGCGAAGGTCGTGGCTGTAGCCGCGGATCTGCGTCTCCCGCGCCTGCTGCGCCGATCGGAGCCGCCCGAGCGCCGATTGGAAGGCCGCGCTCCGATCGTTGAGCTGCTCCTCCACCAGGCGCACCCAGTCCTCCTGGCGCCGCCGGAGTGCGTGCAGCTCCTGCCGCGCCTGCGTCTCCTCCTCGGTGAGCCGGGTGATCGTCTCCTGCACCTCGGCGCCAAGGCGCAGGTTGAGCCGGTTCACCCGCCGAAGCTCCAGGAGGTAGCCCACGGTGGCCCCGAGGGCGGTGGTGAGGACGAGCGGCGAGAGGGAGAGCGCCAGCTCGCCGGCGAGCACGCCGGCGGCTGCACCAAGGAGGCCGCCGAAGACGGCGGGCAGCCAGCGGGCGCTCGCGAAGACCTGCACCTCGTAGTCGCAGCACGGGTCGCCACGCGCGATGCAGGCGTGCTCGCGGATCTCCGCCTTCGGCATCCCCCAGATCGTCGGCAGATAGATGGCGTTGGCCTGCCTCGAGAGGCACATCCAGCGGCTCTCGGGGCGGGTGCCGTAGTAGCAGGCACGCAGGCGGCCTCGCGTGTGCTCGAGCACCTCGTAGCGGGAGATCCGCGAGACGAAGCGGACGGTGCGCACCGCGTTGGCGATCACCTGATCCGGAGTGACCGCCCAGAGCACGTAGTTCAGCGGGCCGTAGCTCTCCTTGATGCGATGGCCGCAGGCCCGGACGAAGCCCTCGTCGCTCCCTGCCAGATCGCGGACGCCCTCGAGGAAGGTCTCCACGCGCGCCAGCGAGGTCCAGTGGTTGCGCCCATCGAGGTGCGCCGCCTCGATCCCCGCCGTGTGCGCGAGGCGCTCGAGCTGCTCGCGGCCGTGGACCTCCTCGACCCAGCGCGCCAGGGACCAGAGGATCCGAAGGGACAGCTCCGCCGGCTCCTCCGCCGCTCCGTGCAGTGGGACGACGTTTCCGTCGCGCTCCGGCGCTGCGCGCTCCTTCTTTCTGCTGGGCCGACCCATGGGTGCATGACACCCCCCCCTCCATCCTACCCATCGGCGCGGCGCCCTGCGACTTGAGCCGGGGGAGACCGAAACGGCGGCGGGCCGGGGCGGGCGCCGGTCACGGCGTCCGCAGGCCTCACGGATCGAAGCGCTCGCGTAGGGCGGGGGCAGCCCGGTGCTGCTCCCGCCGTTTGATTTCCCGCTCCCCCGCTGCCGGCCGGTTCGGTGTGCGAAGCG
>CAYYHA010000306.1:0-4009 GCA_964471535.1 uncultured Myxococcia bacterium
GCCATGAAGGCGATCCTCTTCGACCTCGATGGGACCCTGGCCGACTCGATTCGGCTCATCCTGGCGAGCTTCCGGCACGCCTGCCGCGCCGAGCTGGGGCGGTCCCCCGAGGACGCGTTTTGGCTGCGCCACATTGGCGGCACGCTCCGGCAGCAGTTCCTGGCCGCCGGTGCGCCCGAGGCACGCATCGGTGCCCTCGAGGCGGCCTACCGGGACTTCTACGTGGCGCGCCACGACCACTGGGTCGAGGTCTTCCCGGGCGTCCATGGGCTCCTGGACGCCCTCGCGGCGCGGCGCATCGCCGTGGGCCTGGTGACGAGCAAGTCGCGGGTGGGCGCCCGGCGCACGCTCATCCGCTGCGGGCTCGCGGGGCGCTTTGCGGTGGAGATCACCGCCGACGACACCCAGCGCCACAAGCCCCATCCTGATCCGCTCTTCGCCGCCCTCGAGGCCCTGGACGCCGACCCTGAGGAGACGCTCTATCTCGGCGACGCCCCCCAGGACATCGAGGCGGGGCGCCGCGCCGGCACACGCACCGCCGCGGCGCTGTGGGGGGCCCTCGACCCACGACCCCTCCTGCAGGCCGGGCCCGACCACGCCCTCCGGAGCCCCGCGGACCTGCTCGATCTTCTGGAGGGCCGAGGTAAAAGTTGACGGAATCTAGATTCCGTCGACTGTCCGCCCGCGGTGCCCATCCGCGCGGGCCGACGGATCCGAGTGGCGCGCTGCGACGTGCCCAACCGGACCCCGGTTCAAGACACCGTCCCGCACCCGGAGCAGCCCGGCGCGGACCCCGTCGCCGCTGGGTGCGGTGGTGGGAGGCGTCGCACCAGCGCCCGGGGGGGTCTCTGGCTAGTCCCTCCCGTCCTGCCCCGCGAGGAGCCGATCCACCAGCGGCGCATCCGCCGGTGGCAGGCCGAGGTGGCGCAAGGCCGAGAGCGGATGCCAGGCCACCTCCGCCACCTCGCGGGCCCGCGGCACCCCTGCGCGGAGGGTGCAGGCGTAGAAGGCGAGGTCCACGATTCGGTCCGGATAGGCATGGCGAGTGCGATGGAGGAGCGGCCCCACCTCCACCTCCACGTCGATCTCCTCTCGGAGCTCGCGGGCGAGGGCCTGTGCATCGCTCTCCCCTGCCTCGACCTTCCCGCCTGGGAACTCCCAGAGCCCTCCGAGGTGCGTCCCGCGGGGGCGGCGGCTCAGGAGTACCTGTCCACCCGCCTGGATCACGGCCGCCACCACACGGAGGGTGGGCGACCCCTCGGTGGGCTCCGGTTCCGGGTCCCGACCGCCCGTCTTCCGCGCGCTCACCGCCCTCCCCTCACCGCCAGGCAATCCGATAGAGCCAGCCGCCATTGCTGAACACGACGGCGCCACTCGGGCCGAGCGCCGGCGGCGCAGCGACACCCGGCCCCGGCGCGAAGGCACGAAGCGGGCGCCCCGTCGCAACGCTCAACGCAAAGACGCCTCCTTCTTCTGTCCCGAAGACGAGGCGTCCGCCGGCGAGGGCGGGGAGACTGGGTGGCCCACCAGGCACGCGGGTGCGCCAGACCACCTGCCCCTCGAGGGTCCGATCGTGGGCCCACACGGCGCCGGGGCCAAGCACCAGGAGGCGACGTTCGGCACAGGCGAGGTGCATGGCGCCCTGCACCGTCGGGGCCGACCACACGAGCGTGCCAGTGCGGCGATCCAGGGCCATCAGGGTCCCTGCGTAGCTCGCTACGTAGAGCCGATCCCCCAGGACACAGGGGGTGGTGTCGATGTCCACGAAGCCACCGCTCGCCCCGAAGGTGCGCTCCCACACCACGTTGCCGGTGCTCCCCTCGAGCGCGACCACGGTGCCATCACTGAAGGCGGTGTAGACCGTCTCCCCTGCCACCCGCACCCCCGCCGCCCCACGGATGGTCATCCCCGGGGGTGGTGGCCGCCGGTAGAACCAGCGGAAGGTGCCCCGGGCGGCGTCGAGGGCCGTCACCGTATCGCCGAGGCTCGGAACGAGGAGCAGGTCCCCCGCCAGTGTGGGCGGGGTGGCGAGCTCGGCCTCGATGCGGTACCGCCACAGCGCGCGGCCCGTATGCCGGTCGAGGGCCACCACCTCACCCGCGGTGGACACGACGTAGACGCGATCCCCCGAGAGCACGGCCTCGGCCTCGATGGGACCCTTGGCCCGCCAAGTCCAGCGGGTGTGTCCCGCGGCGTCGAGGGCGTAGAAGGTTCCGAAGCGGTCGCCCACATAGATGGCACCGGTGCGTGCATCCCAGCGGGGCGCGGCGCGCTCCCGAGGGGCGTACTCGAGGGGGGCCGGTTCGTTGAGCGCCCGATGCCACAGGTAGGTGGGGCGCCGTGGAATCACCCGCTCGGTGCGGACGCGGCCCTTGGCCCGGCCGGTGCCCGCCGCCGGGCCCGAGAGGAGGATCGGGAGGAGCAGCAGCGCACGGAGGATGTGCCGGAGGGCTCGCACGTCAGGGCGTCTCGCTCGCGGGCTCGGCCTCCGCGTTGGGAGCCGGCTCGGGAGCGGGAGGGAGCTTCCGCAAGAGTGCGTCGGCCGCGGCCCGAGCGGGGGACGAGGCGTAGCTGTCCACCACCGTCTGGGCCGCCGTGCGCGCCTCTTCGATGCGTCCAAGCTCGTAGAGGAGCTCGGCCTTGCGGGCCAGGGCGAAGGGCAGGTAGTAGGCATTGCCCGAGCGCTCCATCTCCTCCAAGGTGCGCAGGGCGGCCTCCTTGTCGCCCTTGGCCAGGTAGATGTTCACCATCGCGTCGTAGGCCACCGACCGGAACTGATTGGTGGGTGAAGCCTCGGCGAGGAAGCGCTGGTAGCGATCGAGCGCCGCATCCCAGTCCTCGGCGTCGTAGTCGAGGGCCGCGAGGTGCAGCTCGGCCATCGCTGCGGCCTCGGTGCCGGGGTGCTCCTTGCGAACCGCCTCGAAAGCGGCACGCACGGCCTTCCTCTTCTCCTCCTCCGAGGTGAAGTAGGGATCGTCGCGGTCGGCGGACTCGGCCTCGCTCAGCACCGGGCGTTCCATCACCTCCAACGCTCGGCCCAACGCCTCGGCGGCCTCGTTCTCCTGGCTGTCCGCCCACCAGGCGCCCAAGGTGACTAGGATGCCCGCCGCGAACACCGCCGCGAGGATCAGGAAGACGGTGCGCGCATTGTCGCCCGCCCATCGTGCCGCCTTCTGGCCGGTCTGGACGAACTCGTCGGGCTTCTTGAGCTCTTTCCTGCTGATCTTGCGCGCCGTGGCCAAGCGTGCCTCCCGGGCTGGAAGGCGCGGTTATAGAGAGGCATCCCGAGCCCTGTCAACGCGTGCTAGAAGGGAGGCGATGGGTTCCGCACGAGGCCGCGCGCGGCTCGGCCGCCTCCTGCTCCCGGTGCTCTTCTTGGCACCCTCGGCGGCGGCCGCTGCCGAGGTGCACCTCGTGGGGTCGAGCGGCCTTCAAAGCCTCGCCGCGCCGCTCTATCCCACACTCGATCTGCGGGTCAGTGGGGTGGCCGAGATCTACCCCCGCCTCTACGGCGGCGCGGAGCTTGCCACCGCCGTCCACACCGCCCGGAGCGACGGCCACTGGGTGGAGGTCGATCTCCTCCTAGCGCGCGGCGAGTGGCGCCTCGACCGGGCACGGGTGGTTCCACAGGTCGCCGGCGAAGCGGGCCTCCTATCGATCGGTACCCGCAGCGAATCTGCTCTGCACGTCGCCTACGCCCTCGAAGTGGCCGTCGACTGGTGGCCCGAGGACGCCGGCGGCCTCTCCCTGGGCCTCGGCGTCCGCTATCTCGGCACGCTGGACGGCACCTTCCCGCTGGCCACCACCTGGTCGCTGCGGGTGGGCTACCGCTTCGGCCTCTTCGGGCCCCCCCGCGACGACGCGAAGCGCAACCGGAGCGGCACCCCGTCGAAGCCAAAGGCCTCATGGAGCCGGTTCTCGAGGTAGCGCTGGTAGGCCTCCCCCACCCCCTCCGGTCGGTTCACCGAGAAGCGGAAGGTGGGCGGCCGGGTGGCCACCTGGCTCACGT
>CAYYHA010000307.1:0-3760 GCA_964471535.1 uncultured Myxococcia bacterium
GGCCGGTGAAGGACTACGAGTGCAACTGCGGCAAGTACAAGCGCATGAAGCACCGCGGCGTCGTCTGTGAGAAGTGCGGTGTCGAGGTGATCCAGTCCAAGGTGCGTCGCGAGCGGATGGGGCACATCAACCTCGCCTCTCCCGTCGCCCACATCTGGTTCCTCAAGAGCCTGCCCAGCCGCATCGGGAACATGCTCGATCTCACCTTGAAGGAACTCGAGCGGGTTCTCTACTGCGAGGCCTACATCGTCCTCGACCCGAAGAACACGCCATTGAAGAAGGGCGAGCTGCTCTCGGAGGAGGACTATTACAGGGCCTGTGAGGAGTACGGTTGGGATAGCTTCGAGGCGAACATGGGGGGCGAAGCGATCGCGCGGCTGCTCTCCGAGATCGACCTCCATGCGCTCGCCGATCAACTCCGCCAGGACATGCAGGAGACGGGCAGTCAGGCGAAGCGGAAGAAGTATGCGAAGCGCCTGAAGGTCGTGACCTCGTTCATTACCTCCGGGAACGATCCAAGCTGGATGATGCTCGAAGTCATCCCGGTGATTCCTCCCGATCTGCGGCCGCTCGTTCCGCTAGATGGCGGGCGCTTCGCCACGTCGGACCTGAACGACTTGTATCGGCGGGTGATCAACCGGAACAACCGCCTGAAGCGGCTTCAGGAGCTGAACGCTCCGGACATCATCATCCGGAACGAGAAGCGGATGCTGCAGGAAGCGGTCGATGCCCTCTTCGACAATGGCCGCCGCGGAAAGACCATCACCGGTCCCAACAAGCGGCCACTGAAGAGCCTCTCCGACATGCTGAAAGGGAAGCAGGGCCGCTTTCGGCAGAATCTCTTGGGCAAGCGCGTCGACTACTCCGGACGAAGCGTGATCGTGGCGGGGCCGGAGCTGAAGCTCCACGAATGCGGCCTTCCCAAGATCATGGCGCTCGAGCTCTTCAAGCCGTTCATCTACAACAAGCTCGAGGAGAAGGGATACGTCACCACCATCAAGAGCGCGAAGAAGCTAGTCGAGAAACAGCGCCCCGAAGTTTGGGACATCCTGGACGAGGTCATCCGGGAGCACCCCGTCCTCCTGAACCGTGCTCCTACCCTGCATCGCCTCGGCATGCAGGCCTTCGAGCCCGTGCTGGTGGAGGGCAAGGCAATCCAGCTTCATCCGCTGGTCTGTGCTGCCTACAACGCCGACTTCGATGGCGATCAGATGGCCGTGCACGTCCCTCTGTCCATCGAGGCACAGCTGGAGAGCCGGGTGCTCATGATGAGCACGAACAACATCCTCTCGCCGGCCAACGGCAAGCCGATCATCGTGCCGTCGCAGGACATCGTGCTCGGCTGCTACTGGATGACGCGCGCGCGGGTTGGAGCGAAGGGCGAGGGCAAGATCTTCGCCTCCCCCGAGGAATTGCGCGCTGCATTCGATCACGGTGAGGTCGAGCTGCAGTCGAAGGTCGTTTGCCGTATCGGCGGAACGCGCCACGAGACCACGGTGGGTCGCGTGCTCCTCTGGGAGGTGGTGCCGGATGCGGTGGACTTTGGGACCTACGTCAACAAGGTCATGGACAAGAAGGCGCTGGGCGCCCTCATCGACGTGACCTACCGGCTGGCCGGTGAGAAGGAGACCGTGCTCCTTGCCGACCGGATGCGCACCCTCGGGTATGCCTACGCCACCGAGGCGGGTATCTCCATCGGGATCAAAGACATGGTGATTCCGAAGGAGAAGGAGACCTACATCGAGGCGGCGCAACGCGAGGTCGAGGAGATCAACAACCAGTACCTCGAGGGGCTCATCACCGACGGCGAACGCTACAACAAGGTGGTGGACATCTGGGCGCGGGTCACCGAGGAAGTCTCGGAGAAGCTGCTCACCGGAATCGCGAAGGAGGAGGTGGAGGTCGACGGCGAGAAGCGCCTGCAGGAGTCGTTCAACCCCATCTACATGATGGCCGACTCGGGCGCCCGTGGGAGCGCTCAGCAGATCCGGCAACTCGCTGGGATGCGCGGCCTGATGGCCAAGCCGTCGGGCGAGATCATCGAGACGCCCATCACCTCGAACTTCCGGGAAGGGCTCTCGGTGCTGCAGTACTTCATCTCCACCCACGGCGCACGGAAGGGCCTCGCGGACACCGCGCTCAAGACCGCGAACTCCGGTTATCTCACCCGGCGTCTCGTGGACGTGGCTCAGGACACCATCGTCACTGAGAAAGACTGTGGCACCTTCGATGGCATCACGATGATGCCCCTCATCGAGGGCGGCGAGATCGTCGAGCCCCTGCAGGAGCGCATCCTCGGCCGGACGGCGCTCTTCGATGTGACCGATCCCTACACCGGGGAAGTGATCGTCAAGGCGGGGCAGGAGATCGACGAGCAGCTCGCCAACAAGATCGTCGACGCGGGTATCGAGCGCGTCGACATCCGCAGCGTGCTCACCTGCCAGAGCCGGCGTGGCGTGTGTGCGCTTTGTTATGGGCGTGACCTTGCCCGCGGCCGCCCGGTCTCGATGGGCGAGGCGGTGGGCGTCATCGCAGCGCAGTCCATCGGTGAGCCCGGTACTCAGCTTACGATGCGCACCTTCCACATCGGCGGAGCGGCGAGCCGGCGCGCGGAGCAGTCGACGCTCGAGAGCCGCGGCGCCGGCACGGTGCGCTTCCACAACCTCCAGACCGTGAAGCGTTCCGATGGCGCGACAGTCGTCGTCAACCGGAACGGCGAGCTCTCCATCGCGGATGCGGAAGGTCGAGAGCGCGAGCGCTACAACATCATCTACGGGGCAAAGCTGCTCGTGGAGGACGGCCAGCAAGTCGAGGGGGGGCAACTGCTCGCCGAGTGGGATCCCTTTGCGATCCCGATCCTCACCGAATACGGTGGTACGGCCGTCTACGAGGACATCGTCGAAGGCGTCACCATGCTAGACCAGGTGGACGAGGTCACGGGTCTCTCGCAGCGGGTGGTGACCGAGACGAAGGATCCGGACGTTCGACCGCGGATCAGCATCGTCGACGAGGACGGTAACCCGATCCTGGCCCCCAACGGCTCGCCGGTGCGTTACTTCCTCCCAGTGGGTGCGCACATCGCCGTGCTCGATGGGGACCAGGTCAGCCCTGGTGACGTCATCGCCCGGATTCCCCGGGAGACCTCGAAGACCAAGGACATCACCGGTGGTCTGCCGCGGGTTGCGGAGCTCTTCGAGGCGCGGAAGCCGAAGGAGGCGGCCGTGGTCTCGGAGATCGAGGGCACCGTCAAGTTTGGAAAGGACACCAAGGGCAAGCGGAAGGTGCTCGTGGTGCCCGACGACCCCAAGGCGGAAACGAAGGAGTACCTCATCCCGAAGGGGAAGCACATCTCCGTGCAGGAAGGGGATCGAGTGCGGCCCGGCGAGCCGCTGATGGACGGTGCAGCGAATCCCCACGACATCCTCGCGGTGCTCGGCGAGAAGGCGCTGGCCAACTACCTGGTGGATGAAATCCAAGAGGTCTATCGCCTCCAGGGCGTGCGCATCAACGACAAGCACATCGAAATCGTGGTGCGCGCGATGCTTCGCCGGGTGAAGGTGGTGGACGTCGGCGACACGAACTTCCTGGCCGACGAGCAGGTGGAGAAGCACGTCTTCGAGGAGGAGAACGCACGGGTCATCGCGGAAGGGGGCCGCCCTGCTGTCGCCGAGCCGCTCTTGCTCGGCATCACGAAGGCGTCCCTCTCCACCGACTCCTTCATCGCCGCTGCGAGCTTCCAGGAGACGACCAAGGTGCTGAC
>CAYYHA010000307.1:3770-3983 GCA_964471535.1 uncultured Myxococcia bacterium
TGCTGACCGAGGCAGCCATCTCGGGGAAGGTCGACTACCTGCGGGGCCTGAAGGAGAACGTGATCATGGGCCGGCTGATCCCGGCGGGGACGGGCCTGCCCATCTACAAGAACGTCGACATCGAAGTGGAGACACCCCTCGACGAGGCCGAGGCGGCGAAGGAGCTCCTCGCTGCGGCCGACGAAGCGATGGAGGCAGCGGGCGAGTAGGGGC